>CAMCAZ010000102.1 GCA_945872795.1 Chryseobacterium gleum | reverse complement strand
GACCTGGACGTGCTGGCACGGTACGACAACCTGCTGGATGCGAACGGGGCCTATTCCTTCCACTTCTACACCTGGTTCGGGCTGAAGATGACCAAGCACCTGCCGCGATTCATGAAGAGCGCCAGGCAGCACGACCGTCCGGTGTTCTGCGGGGAGTGGGGCATCAACCGCATGGCCACCATCGGGGAGCAGGCCGCCTTGATGGACGCCGACCCGGACCTTGACGGATGGACCATCTACATGTGGAAGGGCCTGAAACTGCCCACGGGCAAGGAGGAGAAGAAACGACCACCCTACTACGGCAACTGGTTCTTCATCCCCTTCAGGGACCTGCACATGTCGCTCCTCACCTTCCACATCGACCCCGTCACGCGGGATGTGATCGACTGGATGTCGAACGTGAAGCGTGCACGGCAGCCCGCCCCACAGGAGCTGCAGCAGGCGCTGGAGCGCGTGGTGCAGGTGTCGCAGCTGGAGCGCTGCAGCTACAACGAGGCGCTGGTAAGGGTGCTGGGGTTCTCCCTTCCCGATAAATACTGACCTTGTCCGAGGCCATTGCAGGGTCTCCCCAGGCATGAGGAGACCCTGCCGGCCCGGTTGCCCACCTGCATTGGGCAGGCACCTGCCGACCGCTCACCAGCGCACTACCCGCTGCACCAGTCGCTGGCCGCTTTCCTGCCCACGCAGTTCCACGAAGTAGACGCCCGGCGCAAGATCGGTGAGGTCCAAGGTGGTGCGCTTGCGGAACGGCAGCAGCACCGGCGGACGCGGCGGCACACCCAGCTTGGCGGTGCGCTCCAACATGAGTGTCTCCATGCGCCCGTCCAGGTTCAGGTCCACGATCATGGTGTCCGTTCCTCGTAGCACGATCAGCTTGTTATCCGGGTAGCCGAAGATCCCGCCCATTTCCACCACCATCAGCGGAGCGCCGTTCACCTTGATGCATGGGGTCGAACTGCGCGGCTGACCGGGGTGGTGAACAGTCCAGCGAGGATCGCTCACGGTCCAGTATTGACCGCGCCTGATGTACTCCACGCGGTAGTCGCCCTTAATCGGGGTGAGCGTAGGACCATCCTCGATGAAGGCATAGTTGTGGCGGAACGAGGATTTGTCGAATTGCGCTCCGGCATGGAGTCCAGAGGCAAGGAGAAGGAGGGAAAGGAGGTGGCGCATCGATGAGCGGTATACCGAAGGTGGTGAGAAGTTCGCATGTCCGGCAGCGAAGCAGCGTTTGATCCTGGAACTACGTCCATGTCTTGAAGGGATCAACCTAGTACACATGAGAACAACTCTCCTCGTTCTGGCCACCATGCTCATCAGCACCACGACGAATGCCCAGATCACCGCTGGCGAAGTGCCGCCGGGACAGTCCGCCTACAACACACCCGTGGATCTGGGGCTTACCACCATTTTCACCGCCGACTCCGGTGATCTCGAGCTCGACTGCGACGACGCGCTCGATGGTTGGGCACGCTTGTTCCGGGGCTACCCTGCCGTCGACGGCCCGAACAGCGCGGAACTCGACTTCTACGTGAACGAGGTGGAGGTGTGCATGGACATGGCTTCCGGCAGCCAACAGCGACCCAAATACTACGCTTTCGGGGAACTGATGGGTTGTACTGGCGACCATTCGTGGCAGGACGGCGATCGGGTCTTCCTGGGAGACTTCGGCGGCTTCACGGCCATGGGTCCTGTGACGGTGGATAGTCTCTACATCGCCTACCGACAGGACGGGATCCCCGGCTGGTTGTTGCTGTCATTCGACCTTACCGATGATGAAGAGATCGACCTGCAGGTGCACTCGCTGCTGTCGGTATGTGGAGGCAGTACGTTCGTTCCACTGCTTGAAGCGCCTATGGCTGTGACCTTGTTCCCCAATCCCAGCGATGGGCAACCGGTGCGCGTGCAAAGCGGAACCGCCATCCAGCGTATCGAAGTGCTCGATCTCTCCGGCCGCGTCATGGCCATGCAAACAGGGGTGCGCAATGTGATCGAACCGCCGGAGGTACCCGGCACCTACTTGCTGCGGGTGTTCGACATCGATGGGCGTACCTCCACAGTACCACTCGTTCGTTACTGATCAAGGGTCCGGCTGTCAGGTTGCCTTCAGCGGAACGATGGACGAACGTCCGCGATACCTACTCGGATGAAGTGATCGGGGACCTCGTCGCACTGGGCGCGCACGCCTGAGCACAGCGCACAGGACAGGGAGGTGGAGAATGGGCGCATCAACTGCTTGCACCAGCGGGGCCGAGCGAAGTTCAGCATGCGGTGGTCGGATGTGCCGGTCTCCTTTTCAATCGAGCATCATCGGCACCACCAGCTCCACCTTCCCCACGGCCGGGTGACGCGCCAATTGCTCCAGCTGCCCCATCAGGAACGGACCGGCCAGACCGGAGATCGGCTTCGCCTCCACGCCCCAGCTGCTGAAGGCCATCGAAAGCATCGCTTCGTCCGCACGGCCGGAGGTGGTCTCCGTCAGCCGGAAGCCGAACACATCGAGCAGTCGGTTGATCTCGAGCATGTAGGCGAACGCGCCTGAGCCTTTCATGCCGCCTGCGTGGAAGGTGATCCGCACGATGCCAGTGTACTGGTGCTGCTGGGTCATGCTGAGCCCAGCGTGCGGCGTAACGCCTACCCATTCATGAAGATCGCGCTTCTGGTGCTCGGCATAGAGCCCGGCCGCATTGACCGCTGGGTTCTTGCGCACCGCTTCCAGTTCCGTGTTGTGGTGCAACATGAACTTACTGCCGTTCTTGCGCCGGAGGTAGGTGCAGGTATGGGGCTCACACACGAGTCCCTGTTCATTGAACCAGGGGCGTAAGCTGTCATCGTGCACGCCGTGCCGGATGTCCAGCTCCAAACGACGTTCATCGAAGACCAGTCGGGCCTGGCGATAGCCCTCTTGCACCGTGTAGTACGGTCTTGGGTGCATCGTCACCCGCACGGTATCCGGCATCGCAACGAACCACTGGCAGCCGTTCATCTGCATGCCGGAGGCCTTCACCTGCAGGGCATCGTAGCCTT
>CAMCAZ010000101.1 GCA_945872795.1 Chryseobacterium gleum | reverse complement strand
TCCACGCAGTTCCTTGAAATAATCGCGCAACACCTTCGGGCTGATCTCGGCATCCGTGCGCACCACCAGGAAGGCCGGGCCATCGTGTGGTTCGTACAGTTGGTCCAGTGCGTGGTTCAACGAGGGCTTGTCGAAGGCCTCATAGCAGGGCAGACCATAGCTGGTGATCAGCGCCATGGGGTCCCGTCCATGGCGGGCCTCGTACCAGTGCAGGAGCTCCGGTTCGCGATCCGGACCTTCGATGTAGCGGAAGATGTTGCCCCCGCTGTTGTCGATCACGATCACCCGTAGGTTCGGCCCCAGATGCTTGTTCCAGAAGGCATTGCTGTCGTAGAGGAAGGCCATGTCCCCCGTGAGGAGCGTGGTGGGCCGCTCACTGACGAAAGCTGCACCCACGGCCGTGCTGCTGCATCCATCGATACCGCTCGTTCCACGATTGCTGAAGTAGTGCATGCCCTGCCCGCGTTCGAAGAGCTGGGCATACCGTGCCGGCGTGCTGTTGGCCAGGTGCACCACACTGCCCGCCGGAATACGCTGCAGCACCTGTTCGAACACGGTGAGGTCGCAGAAGGGGGCGGCCTGCAGCAGTTGATGATGCCGGGTGGTGGTCTGCTGGTCGATGTACTCCCACATGGACGCATAGCCGCTCTCGATGGCCTGCACCTGTGGCGCCACCTGGGCGAAGAAGATCTCCGGGTTCACCGCAACGTCATGCGTCAGGCTCTGGTAGGTATCGTAATGGCGCTGGCCGGCATCGATGTGCCAGTGCTGTTCGGGCCGCCATTTCCGCAGGAGGGTCTTCACCCGTTTGCTCACCACCGCCCCGCCGAAGGTGATCAGGATGTTGGGGATGTACTCGGGTCCGGGCGTTGGGCCATGGTCCACCCCGGGCACAGGGTCGGGGGACAGGGGTACGGCCTCGATCACCCGGTCGATGCAGGTGATGAAGCCATGGTCGTGCAGGTTCGAGGTGGCCTCGGTGAGCACCGCGCATTGGGGCAGCTTGGCGAGGTTCACCAACTGCTGTTGCAGGCCTTTGCTCCACACACCCTGTCCTGCCAGGATGAGCACCTTGCGTTGGGTGGACAACTGGTGGATCATCCAGCGCGCATGCTCGGGCAGGATGAATGATTCGGTCATCACCTGGGCGATGGTGCGCGACACCGGTGCGTCCACCTCCGTTGTTCCGTAGAGCGGCTCGGCGAAAGGAATGTTCACGTGTACGGGCCCGGCCACGGGGATCAGCGTGGCATCGATGGCCTCGTTGATCAGGCGACCGCACTGCCAGCGGGCCAGTTCGTCGCTCATGATCCGCGGCAACTGTACGCTCTTGCGCATGTGCAGGGAAAGCACACCCTGCTGGCGGATCGCCTGTCCTTCGCCCTGGTCCACCCATTCCTCCGGCCGGTCGGCGGTGAGGACAAGCAGGGGGACGCGCTGGTAGAAGGCCTCCGCGATGGCCGGGCCGTAGTTCAGCACCGCACTTCCGCTGGTGCAGATCAAGGCCACCGGAGCCTGCATTTGCTGGGCCATGCCCAAGGCAAAGAAGGCGGCACTGCGTTCGTCGATCACCTGCAGGCACTGGATGCCTTCCTGGCGGTTGAACGCGATGACCAGTGGAGCGCTGCGCGAGCCAGGGCTGATGACGACGTGCCGGATGCCTTTGGCGACGCACAGGCGGGCCAGCTCTGCGGCGGCGAAATGATCACTGGTGGGCATGGGGGGCGCTAAGTTATCCGACCCTGTCCAGCCCGGATGATCCGCTCCCATGTCTGCGCCTTGTGTTCGGTCTCCTCCCATTCGCGCCCGGGCTCCGATCCGACGGTGATCCCCCCGCCCACGTAAAGCCGCACGTGCTGGTCGAACACCTGCATGCAGCGGATGTTCACGAACAGCTCGGTCCCGTTATCAGCCTGCCAAGGCCCCCAGGCCCCAGCGTAGAGGATCCGGTGATGCGGCTCGTGCGCCGTCAGGAAGGCCATGGCCATTTCTGTTGGGGTGCCACAAACAGCAGGGGTGGGGTGGAGGTCCAGCATGAGCCGCGCCAGCGACAGCCCCTTGCTGGAGGTGCTGAGACGCGTGTGCAGATGGGCCACGTTCCCGGCCCGCAGTACCTCCGGTCCATGGACATCCACCGACCGTACCCCGCCCCCGCTTAAGATCCATTCGACCTGTTGCGTCACCAGCGCCTGTTCATCACGTTCCTTCCCCCCCCATTGCGAAGGGTCGTCCGGTGCATCGGCCGTGTCCATGGTCCCGGCGATCGAATCCACTTCCACCTGCTCACCCCTCTTCATCAGCAGCCTTTCCGGTGATGCGCCCATCCAGGTGCCATGGTCCGGGGTATGGGCCAGACAGATGAATGCGGACGGAAGATCGGTGAGTGCGCGGATGAAAAGTTCGGCGATATCGGGAGCTTGAAGCGGGACGTCCTTGGTCCGGGAAAGGACCACTTTACGAAGGGCGCCACGTTCAATGGCCAACAATGCCTCGTTCACCATGCGGGCATGGGCAGCTTGGTCCATGGTCCCGTCCAGTACTTTGGGTGGATACGGCTCGCCCGATGCACTCTCCGGGAAGGTGAGGTCGACGGGCCCTGTGTTCGCATCAAAGCTCAACCGCTCGTCGGGCTTGAGCACCAAGATCGTTCGCCGTGTGAGTGCGAAGGGGGCGATAACGAAGACATTCTGAAGCGCATCCAGTTCCGTGGGGTCCACATGATGCACCTTGGATGTGCGTTGGACCAGCAACTGCACCGCATGGCCGGCGATACGGAAGGCGGCGAAGGTGAGTCTACGGTCGAGGCAGTGTTGCAGGGCCTCGCGCAGGCTGCTCCACGGGGCGCTCACGGTCGGTCGATGATCAGGTTGGTGAGCCGGCAGACGGCACACAGCTTTCCAGACCCGTCGATCACCCGGATGTTCCAGACATGGGTGGTCCTGCCCATGTGGACCGGCTCTCCGATGGCCGTCACCTGCCCCGAGCGCACGCCCTTGAGGTGGTTGGCGTTCACCTCGATGCCCACCACCCCCTGCCGGTCCCGGTCGATGATCAACGCGGAGGCCATGCTTCCCAGTGACTCGGCCAACGCAGCCGTGGCCCCACCATGCAGCAGGCCCATGGGCTGGTGGGTGCGGGCGTCCACAGGCATGGTCGCACAGAAGCGCCCTTCCTCATCCACATGGTAGGTAATGCCCAGGTGGGCCACCAGCGTGCCGGACCTTAGTGCGTTCGCTTGTTCGGCGTGAAGGGGGGTGAATTGCATCGGGACAAATTTAGCCGTGCCATCTTTGCGCTCATGGACGCCCCTGTGA
>CAMCAZ010000100.1 GCA_945872795.1 Chryseobacterium gleum | reverse complement strand
CAGGACCGGGAGGACAAGCTACAGGACGCGTTGGACAGCTACCTCAACTCCATCTTTGAAGGACGTGAGGACTACGTCCCCAAAAGCAGGAGAAAGGAGGATGACAGCACCGGGAGATCCGCGGAATAGGGCCTGCGTCCGATCTCGCGCATCCGCGCACCTGCCCAACGACAACGCCCGCCAGCAGGGATCGCTCCCCCGCTGGCGGGCGCCACGCTGACCTACGGCCTTACGCCTTGCCCTTCCGGGCCCTGCGCTGGTGCTTGTTGCTCCACACGATGGCTTCCACCTCCATGGTGTCGACCTCCTGCTCGCTGTACACCTCCTTGGCACCATCGCTCACCGCCATGCGGTAGGTGATGTTGGAACTCTCATCGTACAGGAACACGCGGCCCTTGTGCACCATGTGCTTCAGCTCGCGGCGCATCCTGCGCGCATCGGCGCCCTTCATGCCCGGGCGCACGTCGTACACGTCCACGTGGTCCTTGCTCATGAACACCACGTGCATCACCTGTTCGGGATCGCTCTCGTCCACGGTCACCTGCATCAGTTCCACACCCTTCTTCTCGTAGGACACCAGCATGGCCTTGTCCACCACGTTCACACCGCTGATGCTCACCGACACCGGTAGACCGGCGGGGGCTTCAGCGGGCATGGTGTCCGCGGGCACCACCTCTGCAGCGGCGAACGCCTCGGCGAGGTCGGCGGAGGTGGCCGTCTCGTAAGGCTTGGTGTGGGCGGTGGTGTCCACGGCGGCGCCCTTGCGGCGGGCTTCGTGGTGTGCGCGCACCATGCTCACATCGTTGATGGCGTGCTCACCGATCACGATGGCCAGCACCTCGATCGCTGCCGGCATGGTATCCACCACGGCGGCGGTGGTGTCTGCGGTGGGGGTGGTGTTCTCTGCCTCGGTGCCACCGCCACAGGCGGACAGCACAACTACGGAGGCGATGACGGACAACAGGGCGGGCGTGTTCATGGGGGTTGGTTTCGGCCGCGAAAGTAAGCGCAAGGACGGATCGTACGATGCGCGGGGCGGTGTTGGACGCGTGGGGTGTGAACATGCTGTGGCCCGCCGACCCCCGTGGAGCAGTATCGCGCTTATTCCACCTTCGCGAACACCTTCCCCAACCCGGCATACCGTTGTTCGATGCTGCCCTTACGGGGGGCGCGGCACACCTTCTCTGCGACACCGGTCAGGACCACCCGGACCAGAAGTCCGGGAATGAAGATCCAGACCTCACTGAACAGGCCATGGCGGCGCTGGTGCAGTATCAGCACCAACATGCATATCAGCCCAAGGCTGAGGTAGGGGATCAACGGATCATTCATGGGTAGTTGCGTACGGGTTCACCAACCCGTGCACCGGTAGCGGCCGCGGATCTGCTGGTCGTAATACGTTCCGGGGCCGTATGCACTGATGAGCCCGCGGTACAGGCCTTCTGGCACACCCTAGGCGCAGAGCCCCCCTAACCTTTGTTCTATTGCCCCGCATCTGGGCCGCCGGATACTTTGGCGGCGCCGTGGCCCTACCCACGTCTCCTTGTCCATGCGCCTCATTCCTCTTGTCCTCGCCGTGTTCTGGTCCTTCGCGGGCCTTGCCCAGGTGAACTCCCAGCCCATTCCCGGTCGGCTGCTGCTGCGCCTGGCCAAGGATGCCCCGACAGCCGTGGTGCAACGGGCCGTGCAGGAGAAGCTGCCCTTCCAACTGGGCGCTGCCAGCCTGAAGGCCCTGGGCGAAGGCGGGCGCTACCACCTGCTGGTGGTGGGCGAGGCCGGTGCCGACCCCCTGCGCCTGCAGCAACTGCTGAAGGAGGTGCCCGGCGTGGAGGCCACGCAGCCGGACCACTACGTGCAGCACCGCGCGCAACCCAACGACCCGCAGTACGGCAGCCAGTGGCACCTGGCGGACATGAACGTGGAACCCGTGTGGAACACGAGCACCGGCGGCACCATGGCCAACGGACGACGCATCGCCGTGGGCATCATCGACACCGGCGTGCAGGGCGGACACCCCGACCTGGCGGCCAACATGGTGTTCGACGCCCCTGCGGCGGACGAGCATGGCACCGAGGTGGCCGGTGTGGTGGGCGCCGTGGGCAACAATGCCGAGGGCGTGAGCGGCGTGAACTGGGACGTGGACCTGGTGAGCCCGGCCACGGTGAACACCCTGAGCGATGCCTTCGACCAGTTCCAGTTCTGCCTCAACCAACGCACCCTGTTCAACCAAAGCAACGGCACGCAGGGACGGCTGATCGTGGCGCTCACCATCTCCTGGGGCTCACCCGGCGTGGACTGCGGCTTCGGCGAGCCGATCTTCGATGACCTCGGTGCCGCAGGCGTGCTGGTGGTGACCAGCGGCCCGAACGATGGCACCGACATCGATGTGGTGGACGACTATCCGGGCACCTGCCCCAACGCGAACAACATCGTGGTCACGAGCTACGGTCCGCTGAACGAAGTGCCCTACGCCGTGGGCGACAACACGGTGCACCTGCTGGCACCGGGCCTGGACATCCCCACCACGATCATCGGTGGGAGCTATGCCGCGGTGAACGGCAACTCCTTCGCCATCCCGAACGTGGCCGGCGCCATCGCGCTGCTCTACAGCAACGACTGCGTCACCTTCGCACAAGCCGCCGTGAGCGACCCGCAGGCCACGGCCCTGCAGGTGAAGCAGGCCATCCTGAGCAGCGTGTCGCCCTTCCCAGGTGGCAACGCCATCACCATCACCGGTGGCAAACTGAACGTGCAGGCGGCCTACCAGGCCCTGGCCGGACAGTGTGCGCCCTGCATCGCGTTGACGGTGGACCTGAACACGCCCGCGGGCGCGGCGGCGCAGTACACCCTGGTCAACGGCCTGGGCAACACGGTGGCGCAGGGCAGTGGCGCGTCCTTCACCACCTGCGCACAGGACGGTTGTTTTAGCGGCACCGTGGTGGACGGCGCCGCGCAGCCGCTGGACGGCACCTTCACCGTATCGCTCCAAGGGACGGTGCTCCACTCGGGCACCATCGTGAACGGCGCCCTGGACTTCCCCTTCGGCACCGTGGTGCCCGGCTGCACCGACCCCGCCTCGGGCACCTACGACCCCAGCGCCAATTGCGACAACGGCACCTGCTGTTACGCCAACACGGTCACGCTCTACCTGATCGCGCAGGACGGAGGGGCCACCGGCAGCGCACAGCTGAACGTGAGCGCGGGGGGCACCACGCTCTTCAATGGGCCCGTCACCATCGCGCCCCAGCTCGGCTACGGAAGGGTCACCGTGTGCGCTCCTACGGGATGCCTCACGGTGCTGGCCCAAGCCGGCGATGTGGCCCTGCAACCGAGCGGCTTCGCGGAGAT
>CAMCAZ010000099.1 GCA_945872795.1 Chryseobacterium gleum | reverse complement strand
GAACCTTTCCCCGCAGGACGAGCGTGCCTTGGACGCCTTCCTGGCCGCCAACCCCGGACTGGACCCAGGGTCTGAACCCTTGCCCACCCTGGATGAATTCGAAGCCACGCTTTCCGCCTCTGCCAAGCACGAGCTCAAGCGTCAGCTTCCGCCCACGGGTGCACCGTCGAATGAACGCTTGGACGACCATTTGATCGCCCGGCTGGAAGGAGATCTGACCCCCCTGCAGCTGGAGGCCCT
The DNA here is from genome assembly GCA_945872795.1 of Chryseobacterium gleum. Classification (GTDB taxonomy): domain Bacteria; phylum Bacteroidota; class Bacteroidia; order Flavobacteriales_F; family PHOS-HE28; genus PHOS-HE28. The sequence goes on along the minus strand of CAMCAZ010000099.1, from coordinate 3,344 downwards.
GCGGCTGTACCTCATCGAGCATCCCGAACACCAGCGCGCGGAGCGCCTCTACGCCCTCACCAAGGTGCTGCCCGAGGCCATGGCCTTTGCCGCGAAGCGTGATCTGGAACGGAACCTGCCCCCTCTGGGTCTGCCCACGCGCTACACCGTGGAGGACTTCCTGGTCGCTCGACTGGAGGGTGATCTCACCCCTACCCAGGAACAGGCCCTGAACACCTTCCTCGCCGGGCATCCCGAAGCACGCGTGTCCGCAGACCTCTTCGCTCACACCCGGATCACTGTACCTGCAGCGGTCTACCCCGATCATGCCGGGCTGAAGAAGGGCGGTCGCGTGGTGCCCCTGATGCCCGTGTGGGCCGTGCGCTTCGCCGCCGCCGCCTCCCTGGCCTTGCTCTTGGGTGTCGGCGTCTGGTTCCGCTCGCGCAACGAGGTGCCTCAAGCTCCGCAAGTCGCCGAACGCACGGTGGAGCCGTCCCGGACCAACCAGCCTCCGGACACGTCGACCAAGGTGGAAGGACCTTCTCCGAACGGCCCCCAGGTCCTTGAGGGCTTGCAGCCCAACGCGCAGCTGGAACAGGTCGCCACCGGCAACAAGGGCACTGTGCAACCCGATCCTGAGCACCGCAACGTGCGTCCGGTGCCCGTGCCCGCTCCCGAAGAGCAACCCGCTCCCATGGTGGCCCAGCAGGTACCTCCGGCCGTTGCGCCCAACGGAACGCCCGTCGAGCTTCCGGTTGCTGAACGACCTGCTCCATCGACCGACAACGAAGGGATGGCCCTGGCCGCTTTGCCTGTCACGAGGTCCGTTCCCGAAAGCACCACACTCGTTGGCCTGATGGTCCGTACGCTCCGTGAGCGGGTGTTGGACCAGGAGGCGCCCAACGCCCGACCCCTGGACGGAGATGATGCCCTGGCTGCTGTGGACCGCGGCCTGCGCACCTTGGGCGGCGAGCACGCCGGCATTGATGTGGCTCGCAAGGCGGACGGTGCCCTGCGCTCCTTCAAGCTGCGTCTGGGCACCAACCTCAGCATCAGCGCCAGCCGCTGATCCCCGCGGGGAGCACCCGCCCGCTTCGGCGTTCCGAACCGCTTGTCACCTTCCTCATACCGCTCGACACGATCGGGGCTTTTCGCGGTAAGGATGCGGGTTGGCACGCCGTCCTATGGGCGTAAACCACCAAATGACCACCACCATGAAACCCCGCATCCTCCGCTTCACCCTGTTGCTCGCCACCGTGCTCACCCTGGGTCAGTCCCGCGCAACGGAGCCCCTTTTCGCCAACAGCAACGTCGCCAAGCGCAGCACCTTGGAACGCAACCTGGACCGCGCCCTCAACAAGCACCTGTCCTTCCCCCTGCTGGATGACAAGGACATGACGGGAGAGGTCTACGTGAGCTTCGTGATCGATCAGGAGGGCCGCGTGGAGGTGTTGGACTGCAACTCCGCCAATGAGGACCTCCGGGAGTATGCGCTGCGCAAGCTCGCCCGTATCGATATCGGTGACAACCCCCAAGGGATCTGGCGCACCACGCACATGCACATCACCTTCAGGCCTGAAGCCTCCTGATCAGGTCCGATGGTCCTGGTGGCGGCGCCCCGCTCCTGTGCAACGGCACGGGGGCGGGGCGTTCTGCTTTTCTTCGCAACCCTGTAACTCCATCCGCAGCCGATCGTCCTACTTCCACAAACCAACGGTCATGAGAGCCTTGATCCTCTTTTTCGGCCTTGCGGGTGCTCCGCTCGCTGCCTTCTCCCAAGTGGACACCACCACGGTTCCCACGCCCGCCGAACAGGGTATCGACAAGGAACAGGAGCAGCGCCACTCCATTTGGCTGGGCGTGAACAGCAAGGAGGGTATGGTCGTGCAGATGGACGGCCCCATCGATACCACCACCAACAAGCAGAAGCCGCTCGTGATCGAGACCAAGCGCAAGAAGATCAGCATCTTCAGTGAGCCCAAGGAGTGGTTGTCCCCCTCGGACAGCGTGGCCGATCGCCTAAAGCAGCTGCGTACCGAACGCCGCAACCTCTTCACCTACTGGAGCGGTCTGGACCTGGGCGTGAACACCCTGCTGGGCCCCGATGGAAGCGCTGACCTCGACCCCGATGCCGAGTTCCTGGAGGTGGACAACAGCCGTTCGCGCTTTTTCAGCATCAACTTCATGGAACAGAAGTTCGAGTTCGGAAGCCATCACGTGGGTCTGATGACCGGCCTGGGCTGGGAGTTCACCAGCTACCACCTCAAGAACAACGTGTTCTTGGCCTATGACGCGGATTCGATCTACGGCGTGCCGGTGGACAGCCCGGAGTACAGCAAGAACAAGCTACGCCAGATGGGCTTCCGGGTCCCGCTGATGTTCGAGTTCAACACCAAACGTGCACCCCTGCCCACCGAGGCCGAACTGCTCGCCGGCAACGTGAAGGACTTCGACCGCAAGGGCAACTTCCACATCGCCGTGGGTGTGGTGGGCAGCTGGTACTTCGACACCATGTACAAGCAGAAGTACCGGACCGACGGCGACAACCGGAAGGACCGCTCCAAGGGCGACTACCAACTGCTGCCCTACCGCGCAGCGGCCAGTGTACGCCTGGGTTACGGAGGCCTGAACCTCTTCGCCGAATATGCCCTCACGCCCTTCGTCCGCGAAGGCAAGGGGCCGGAGCTCAGCCCCCTGAACGTGGGCCTCACCATCATCGGGTTCAACTAGCACGAAGCCATCACCGGACCTCCCGGCGTGAAGGCGCAGCGCTACGAGGGGTTGGACCTGGAAGCCGCAAGGGCGACCACCGCAGGGTGGAACCGCTCCTTGCGGCTTCGCTTCATGGCCCCCGGGCCATCGGTTACTGCGCGCCCCAGGGTCGCGACACGTTGGATGATATCGATCACGGCCGGACACCTCCCGAGCCCTCGGGAGAACACGGATCATTCAAACGGTACCGGCCATCCTTTACGCATAGGAGTACTCGTGGACCGGTCTCTTATCCGTGTCCATCCGTGTGCATCCGTGGTTCAATGCATTCAGCTCGAAAGACCCGATAGCCCGCTTTGTGGCCCTGCCGTTCGCGCCGGGCGCCTTATTTTTACGGCCCCGCCACTGCCGGCGGGACCCTCTTCGAACCACCGCACCATGGGCCGAGTCTTCGAGAAACGCAAGCACAAGATCTTTGCACGCAACGCCAAGTTGAGCAAGCTTTTCACCCGGATCGGCAAGGAGATCGCCATGGCCGTGAAGGCTGGCGGGCCCAACCCGGATTCCAACTCGCGCCTGAAAATGGCCATCCAGAACGCCAGGGGCATGAACATGCCCAAGGACAACGTGGACCGCGCGATCAAGAAGGCGGC
>CAMCAZ010000098.1 GCA_945872795.1 Chryseobacterium gleum | reverse complement strand
GCCTGGTATTGGCGGGCAAACTGCGTTGGCGCCATCGCCAGCAACTCCATGCCTGGGCGCAACGCGAAGGAGTGGCTCTTCATGATGTGCGTGATGACGGTGCATTCCTTCTCGTGCCATGATCATGGAGTGCATCCGCTGGCAACCTGTGCGGGATGCACGGATCGCCTCCCTGGCCCAGGGGGGGGCTGTTGCCCATCCAGGTGGGCGACCGCCGCCTGGTGCTGGTGCGCCAGCAGGGCAGCTTGTTCGCACTGGCCGATCACTGCCCGCATCGGGGCGTGCATTGAGCGGTGGTCGGGTGGAGGAGGGGCACGTGGTCTGTCCTTGGCACCGCATGCAGTTCGCTATCGCCACGGGCAGGGCGAGGCATGGCACGTGCAGCAGTACCGAGGCCTTCTAGGTCCGTGATGAGTAAGGGGGTCGCAGGATCGCTGTGCCCTACACCACCTTCCGGGTTTCGGGATCGATCTGTGGTGATCAGCCCAGGAGCGCCAGCTCCGGATATACGAAGGGCGTGTGTGCTTCCACGGTGTTCGCTACGGCCTGTTTCCCCAGAAGCGGCGGCACGGTGAAGGCTTCAAGGGCCGCTTCGGTATAGGGCTGGATGAGGCCGGGCACACGGTCCTTATCGGTGTCGGCAGAAAGCCATTCCGCATCCCGCTCAGGGGGCACGATGAAGGGCATCCGCGGGCCCTCTGCCTTGGGATTGTTGTGGATGCGCGCCATCAGCGGGTTGGCCGCGGTGGTCACGACGCTCACCGTGGCGATGGCACTACCGTCCAGCGGATCGTGCCACACACTGCGGATGCCGCCGAGCGCCATGGGCTCATCATTCCGCAGGTGGATGAAGTGGGGGTAGGTGTGCTTGGCGAAATGAAAGAACTCGAAGAAGCCGTCCACGAGGACCAGGCAGCGGTGCATGGCCGCGATGCGGAAGGCCGGCTTCTCCAGGATGGTCTCCCCGCGGGCGTTCAAGGTCTGGCGGCTTACGGTGGCGGCCTGGGCATGGTCCTTCACCCAATGCGGGATAAGCCCCCAGCGCAGCAGGTCAAAGCGTGGACCGTCCTCCCGCGAGAAGCACAGCAGCCTGGGGTGGGCGAAACCGCTCACATGGAACATGGGCGGCTGATCGGCGATCAGTTCCTCCAGTTGCAGCTCCAGTTCCTTTACCTCACTCTCCGAAGCACCCGCACGCTTGGCGTATTTCACCTTGCGTTTGGAGAGGTAGGCCACCGTGTAGCACATGCCTACAGGGCACTCAGGGGGAAGGTCTCCTTCAGGCGGATGCCCTTCTCGGTGCGTTCCACCGTGGCACATTCATGCTGTGCATCATGCTCGAAGAAGAGCACGATGTTCTCATCCGCCGCCACTTCCAGGAAGTCGCGTTTCTCGGCCATGGTCAGCAGCGGGCGCGTGTCATAGGCCATCACCCAGGGCAGGGGGATGTGGTGGATACTGGGGAGCAGGTCGGCCATGAAGGCCACGGTGCGGCCCTTGTACCGGATGTGCGGGATCATCATGGCGTCGGTGTGTCCGTTCACCAGGAAGACATCCATGTTCGGAAGGACCTTGTTGAGGTGGACGTTCTCTTCAGCGCTGCGTCGGCCGATCTCCACGAACTGCAACTGTCCGCTCTGCTGGATCGGCAGGATGTTCTCCTTCAGGAACGAGGCCTTCTCCCGCGGGTTCGGTGCGGTGGCCCACTCCCAGTGCGGCTCATTGCTCCAGTAGCGGGCCTTGTCGAAAGCGGGCGCATAGCCTTCGCCCTTGCGCACGATGCTACCTCCGCAATGGTCGAAGTGCAGGTGGGTGAGGAACACATCGGTGATGTCATCGCGGGAGAAGCCGAGCTTCTTCAGGGAACCTTCCAGCGTGTCGGATCCGTGCAGGTCGTAGTGCCCGAAGAACTTCGCATCCTGCTTGTCGCCGATGCCATTGTCGATCAGGGTGAGGCGATCGCCGTCCTCCACCAGCAGGCAGCGCATGGCCCAGGTGCACAGGTTGTTGGCATCGGGCGGGTGCTTGGCGCTCCACAGCGTTTTGGGGACCACCCCGAACATGGCACCGCCATCCAACTTGAAGAACCCCGTGTCGATCGTGTGCAACTTCATGGTACGAATATCGGCAGGGCTTTCAATCCTGCGTTGCGTTCAGGCTTTCAACAGACCGGTCGCGGTAACTCGGAACGTGTGGATGGTAGCGGGAGTGCAAGCCTTCGCAACTTCGCCCCACTGGCCTGATAGCCGGCCTCCAACCCTTCATGTCCAATACCTCCGGTCCACGCGGCAAGCGCGTCCACTTCATCGCCATCGGCGGCAGTGCCATGCACAATCTGGCCATTGCGCTGCACAACCAGGGCTTCGATGTCACGGGGAGCGATGACGAGATCTTCGAGCCAAGCCGCAGTCGCCTGGACCGCCTGGGCCTGCTGCCCGACAAGCTGGGTTGGGACCCGTACCGGATCGGGAACGAGATCGACGCGGTGATCCTGGGGATGCATGCCCGTGTGGACAACCCTGAGCTGTTGCGCGCACAGGAACTGGGGATCCCGGTGTTCAGCTACCCGTCCTACTTCCATGAGCGCACGCGGAACAAGACGCGGGTGGTGATCGGCGGAAGCCACGGTAAGACCACCATCACCAGCATGATCGTGCATGTGCTGCGCCAGGCCGGTGTGGAGTTCGACTACCTCGTGGGCGCACAGCTGGAGGGCTTCGACTGCATGGTAAAACTGAGCGATACCAGCACCGTGGCGATCATCGAGGGCGACGAGTACCTGGCCAGCGCCCTGCAGCCCGTGCCCAAGTTCCACCTCTACCGGCCCGACATCGCGTTGATCAGCGGGATAGCGTGGGACCATGTGAACGTATTCAAGACCTTCGAGAGCTACGTGGACCAGTTCCGCATCTTCATCGACCTGATCGAGCCGGGAGGGAAGTTGGTCTATTGCCAGGAGGATGAGGAGGTACGCAGCCTTTCGGAGGCGCCGGAGGTGAAGGCACAACGGATCCCCTACGGCACACCGAAGCACCGCATCGTGGATGGGGTCACCCACCTCGATACCGCACAGGGCGATCGTCCGCTGAACGTGTTCGGACGGCACAACCTGATGAACCTGGAAGGGGCGCGCCACGTGTGCCACCTGCTGGGGATCGGTGATGCCCAGTTCTACACGGCGATCTCCACGTTCCACGGCGCCGCGAAGCGCCTGGAGAAACTGGCCGAGGTGCCGGGGCGCGCGGTCTACAAGGATTTCGCGCATTCGCCGAGCAAGCTCAAGGCAACGGTGCAGGCCGTGCGCGAGCAGTTCCCGGACCGGCAGTTGGTGGCCTGCATGGAACTGCACACCTACAGCAGTCTCAGTGAGGGTTTCCTGGACCAGTACGCCGAGACCATGGCTGCTGCAGACAAGGCCATCGTGTTCTACGATCCGCACGCGGTGCAGTTGAAGCGCCTGCCACCCATTCCTCCGGAACGCATCCGGCAGGCCTTCGGTCGCGCCGATCTGCAGGTGATCACCGATCCCATTGCCGTGATGGGGGCGGTGCGCCAGGATATCCAGCCCCGCAGCGTACTGCTGATGATGAGCAGTGGCAACTTCGGTGGCCTCGACCTTCAGGCCCTGAGCGAGGCCTTCATCGCCTGACGGTGCCCGCCTACCGGTAGCGCCGCAGCAGCTTGTGGTGCAGGATGGCGATCACCAGCGCCTGCATGCCGCCGATGGCCAGCAGTGCGAAGAAGGTGATGCTCGCATAATTGAACGGTGTGAAGAATTTCTCCAGCCGGGGCCTGATGATCTCCTCCGGTTGTCCCTCCGCCATGCCGCGTCGCACCATCTCCTCCACGCGCTGATGGAAGTGCTCAGGCTCCACCACGTTGTAGTAGACCAGGAGCAGCGATCCGGAGAGCAGGGCATAGAGCGCGGCGCTCTTGAAACCGTCCCGCATCAGGTCAGGAAAGGAAACGTTCCGGTCGCGACCCAGCGCCTGCTGACCCGCGAAGAAGACCACGGTGACGATGGCCAGAAAGTGCACCAGCATGAAGTCCGTTCCCTCCGGAGGCCGGTCCATGGAGAACAGGACCAGGCGAAGGATGAAGACCGCCAGTGCTGCGAGGAAGGCGAGTATCATGGTGAGTTCAGAG
>CAMCAZ010000097.1 GCA_945872795.1 Chryseobacterium gleum | reverse complement strand
GGGGTACAGTTCGATGGGCATGCCCACACGGCGGAAGAGCACGGAGATGCGTTCGGTCTCCATGGCCTCGCCGCTCATATCCACCTGCTTCAGGCGGTAGTAGTTGATGCCGCTGTAAGGGGTCTCATCCACAAAGGAATAGGCCGTGGTGTTCTGCGAGTTGCCCATGGCCTGCACCTGGCCGAGGGCCTCGTAGTTCTCGCCGTCCACGCTGCGCTGCACCTCGAAATAGTCGCTGTTGCGCTCGCTGGCCGTGGTCCAGGTCAGGTCCACCTTGCGCTGGTTGGGTTTGCCCTCGAAGGAGAGGAACTCCACGGGCAGCACCAGGCAGTTGATGTCCGCCGTCATCGCCGGGCTCCAGTTCATATTGAACGAGATGCCGTTCTGGGACCAGTTGTCGATATAGAGGAGGAAGGATTGTCCGGCCACCGCGTCGATGTAGCGCACGAAGGCATTCCCTCCGGCACCCTCGGTGAGGTCAACGCTGGTGAAGTCCATTCCGGTGGAACCGCCCGTGCCCGCCCAAGAGCAGCGCAGTGGTGCTCCGGCCGGGATACAGGTCGGTGCACCGATGTACGGCCCCCAAACCGCCCAATCATAGTCCGTGTATCCCGAGGAGGTGGGCACGATACCGAAGGCCAGCGTACCGGTCGAATAAGCCGTGAACCGGAACCAGAGACCCTGGCGTTCGCCGGCCAGACACCCGTCGTTGCCGGCGTTGAGGTCCACCACACCACCTGAATTGCTAGGGTTTCCGCTCACCAACTGGCTGGTGCAAAGCTCTGTGGAGCCCACACAATCCGAGGGTGGGGCCGGAGGCACGTTGCACGCTGCATCGATCTGGAACGCCGTGTTGACACCTGCCGCAGGTCCCATGGGACTTCCATAGATCAAGCCACCGGTGCTGGACAGGATCTGGTAGGAGATCTGGTTTTGGAAACCACCCGCCGGGGTGTAACTCACGATTACGTTCTGGCCCACGTTGCCGCTGAAGGTGATGAAGCCCGTGCTGCCGATGATGGTGTAGTTGGTGCAAATAGCGCCCACACAGATGCGCACGAAGCCACCGTTCCAACCATCACCGCCCATGTCGTTCATGCGCAGGGTGTAGTCGCAGGTGCCCGCCGGGCTGGTGGTGTTGCGGGCACACAGCTGGAAGTTGCCATCGGTGCCCGAGGCACGCCATACCCGGATGTAGATCTGGCTGCCTGGGGCAAGGCCCGTGGCATTCAGGAAAGGCATGGCTGCGGATTGGGCGCTTCCACCCGTGGCGCAGCCATTGGTGCCCGCCACCTGGGTCAGGGCCAGGGTGCCCGCTGCGCAGGTGCCGGTGGCCGTGTAGATCGCAATGCTCGCGTCGGTGAGGGTAGCATCATCAGTATCGAATTGAATGATACCGGATCCGGGCACCGTACTGCGGAACCACACATCGCCGCTGGGGGTGGCCGCAGCACAGGGCGCAATAGGGACCGGCACACTGGCCCATGCGTTGCCGGCGGTGCCCCCAGCAGAGGGGGTAACACTGCTGAAAGCGTTGGAGAAGTTGGTGAACAGGCAACCGAAGTTGGTGGGCAGCACGATGGCACCGCAGGGGTTGTCGTTCACGGGAGGCAGGTTCGGTACTGCACAGATCTGGAAGGTGCCGAACGCCGCCGTGAGATTCCAAACACGGACGTAGTACACGGCGCCGGATGTGCCGGTCCAGGTGAGCGTGGGCATCAGGTTCGTGCCGCTGGTGTTGTCGTTGCACAGGCCGGTGACCTGGGTGAGGGTGCCGGGGCCACAAATGCTGCCGCCGGTCAACTGGTAAACGGCCATGGCCATATTGGTCAGTGAACCCGCGATGGTGTTCACCGTCATGGACCCCGAGGGCGGCATGGTCACCCGGAACCACACATCACCGCCTCCCAATGCACCGCAGGCAGGCACCGGGGTGGCGGTCATCGTGGCTGCCAAGGGGGTGCCACTTTCCGTGTTATAGGTCCCGGGGGTGCAGGTGGCCAGCACAGGAAGCACCACTGCTCCGCAAGGATTGTCGTTGGGCGGCGGGACGGGCTCGTAGGCACAGATCTGGAAGGTGCCGTTGTTCAACACACCTTCGGGCCAGATGCGGATCCATACCGTCTCGCCTGGGTTCAAGCCGCTGAAGGTCAGAAAAGGTTGCGGGGCAACGCCAGCTACGGCATCTTGGTTACAGCCACCAGCAGCGGGTGCGCCAAGCTGCAGCCAGACGTTCATGGACATTGCCGTGGCGGTGGTCAATGTAGCGTTCACACTGATCGTGAAGGTGGTGGCGTTGACGATCGAGGTGACCGTGGTACCCGCGGGAATACCTCCCCCGGTCACTCGCATGCCCACCACCATGCCGGTAGTGTTGGAGCCGGTGATGGTGTTCGAGCCCAGCGTTCGCTGACCAATGAGCGAGTAGGCCGTGGTGCATGCCGGAGCACTGTAGGCCGCCATGGCGATGTTGGTGGCGCTCACCAGGTTGGTCTGGATGGAGAGGTTTCCAGAGGCTGGAACCACAGCGGAGAACCACACATCATAACCACCGAAGTTACCCGAGGGGCTCGCACCACACAGCAAGGGTACTGGCACACCGCCTGTGGCCGTGGCAAAGGAGGCTGTGGCAGACTGAAAGGTGCAGGCCGTGGAAACAGGAAGGCTCACCGCGGCGCAAGGGTTATCGTTGGGAGGGGGGGCTGGAACCGGGGAACAATCGATCTCAATGGTTCCGCAAAGGGCCGCATTCACTGTGCAAGGGTCTTGCAGAATTCTTATGCGATATGGCTGTGTAAGAGTAGGAGCAAACGTGATCGTGGACAATCCGTTCACAGGACCGCAACCGTCGTCATCGTAAGCATAGCTTATAGCGCCTGTACTGTTTGTGACCGTGATGGTGGAGTTGAAGGGCAGGGTAGAAGAGCACAGTGAGATGGTATACACATTCCCGATGCACATGAAATAGTTCACGAACTCATTGGCACAAAGGTCAACCGAGAAGACCGATGGGCAGGCTGTGCAGTTTGTTGCGGTCTGGCCAGGCTGGGCAGGATTTCCTGAAGTTGCAGGCGGTGCATTGGATATATAGGGAGGCAGGGTCAACGTGTACGGAACCGGCCCTCCTGAACCTGTCGCCGCGTTGCTCAGCGTGAGGTTCGGGGTTGCAATACTGACGATGGTAGTTCCAGGGGGGATGTTTGGGCCGGAAATACCAGCTCCGACAGTTAATCCCACCACTGTGCCCATCGCGATCACGTTCGAACCATTCGTGGTCGTACCGGTGATGGTCGGCGTTAGGTTCGGCGGAACAACAGCAGGATTCCAATCACCTGCAAGCACCGTAGTCTGACCAGTAAACGGAAAAGCTGGTGTCACGCACGGTTGGGCGTCAACCTTGCTCCTGATGCCCACCAGCAGCACACTGGCAAGCAGGATCGCGTAGAGTTGTTTCATGGGGGTGGACGGGATCACTCGTTGGTCAGGTGGACGGGTGCGGCGATGGGTGCGTCGGGGTGGTTGGCGTTCCACAGTTCGCGGGCGGCCTGGTAGCGCGCCAGGTCGGCGGCCTCATCACCGGTCACGATGTACACGGGTTCGGTGTCCACACCGGCCACGGGGTGCAGGGTGGCGGGGTCCACCACACCGGGTTGCAGGGTGATGCCTGCGCTGGCGATGGCGGCGCGCAGTTGTTCGTCGCTCACGCTGGGGTTCCTGCGGATCTGCAGGATGGTCATATCATCACTGTGGTACACCCCTGCGGTGGGGTCCAGATCGGTCACCAACTGGATCACCGCTTTCATCGCGGAACGGTCCATGGGAGCGGTTGTGCGCAGGTGCAACAGGTCGCTGCTCTGGGCCATGAGTGATGGCATGGCGAAGAGGGCGAGCAGAGGTAGGAGCAAGCGTGGTGACATGTGTCCTGAGTCTATTGTGCGCGTTAAAGATAGGTAGGAACGGAACGATCTGTCACTATCGGCTGTTCGCCGCCTGTTCGGAATATTCCCCTCCTCCAGGTCATGCAAGATGACCTGATGACGAGGTCAATGTCAAATGGTTGCCTACGGGGTACCTCGAAGAACCTCGCTCCGGCGGCGATGGAGGCAGGGGCGCTTTCCATGTGCACGTGCTCTCGTCCGGCTATAATACGTTGACCCTCAGTCGGATACTTCGTTCGATCCGTCGCGCGCCGTCGCCGGAGCGCTTTGGCGAAGTGCGACCTGAGCGCTTTGGCGTGTCGGAGACCAGTATCCTCACTTCGGGGCGCCCCTGCCGAACGGCAGGCAGGTCCTCTGACCGAACGATAGCTGCGCGCGCCATCCGCCTGCCTGCCGTTAGGCAGGTTCGAGGTTCTTCGAGGCACTGTAATGGGTGGCCTTTGAGCTATGCACGATCCGTGGTCAGTGGATCATCAGGCGGATGGGCTCCAGGGGTTCGCCCGTATCGGGCCGCATCTGCAGGAGGTAGGCGCCGGGCATCAGGCCGGTGGTGGAAAGGGCCAGGCGGTCGTGCCCCGCTCCGCCC
>CAMCAZ010000096.1 GCA_945872795.1 Chryseobacterium gleum | reverse complement strand
GAGGGTCCAAAAATAGGTGCCGTCAGGGGCATCCGCCCCGCTCCAGCCGCTGGTGACCGAGGCCGTGGTGAATACCTCCTGGCCCCACCGGTTGAGCACCGTTAGGCGCCCCTGCCCGGGATAGTCCTCCAACGGAAGGAACCGGTCGTTCACCCCGTCGCCGTTGGGCGTGAACACGTTGGGCAAGGTGATCTCGCCGCTGGGTTCCACGCGGATGATGGACCGCACCGTGTCACTGCATCCGGCGGTATTCTCCACCACCAGCACCACGGGGTATTCACCGGGGATGGCGGGGAAGGTGACCGTGGGATCGCTGTCGGTGGACGTGAACGGAGGGATGCTGTCGAAGTCCCAGATCCATGCGGTGACACCTCCGCTGCTCTGGTCGGTGAAGCTGATCTCGGTGTCATCCGGCGTGGCCGGCTGCGGGTTGGCGGTGAAGGCGGCCACCGGGGTCTCGGAGACCACCACAAGGTCCTGGTAGGTGGTGTCGTAGCGGCAGCCGTCGGCCAGGGTCACCGCAAGGGTGACATCGTACGTGCCGGGGTCCTCGTAAACATGGAGCGGCTCGAACACGTTGGCGGAATCGCCATCGCCGAAGGCCCATGTGCACGATGCCACACTGTCGGCCGCAGCCACGGCGAACTGCACCGCAAGTGGCGCGCAACCGGAGAGCGGTGCGGCCAGTACTCCAACGGTGGGCGGCTGCGGTGCGAAGAGGGTGAGCTCCGAAACGGTGCAGGCCGTGTCGTTCAACGAAGCCAGGAATTGATAGGTGCCGGCGGGGAGCCCATTGGCGCTCACCTGCAAGGTGCTGTCGGTCTGCCCGGGCAGCGCAACACCGTTCAGGTACCACTGGAAGCCTGTGGCGCTGCTGCCCGGTTCGACGTGCAGCACCAGGTCGTTGGTGCAGAGCCTGCCGCTCTGGCCGATCAGGGGGTCGAAGAGCGCGGTCTCATTCAGCGTAAGGTCATCGTATAGGAAATAGGCATAGTATGGGTTGTCCGGTGTTAGGCTAAAAGAGCCCGGAACAGCGGTCCCGCAGGGCGCTCCGATCATCACCGCAAGGATGTCCGTGGCTGGGACGAAGGTGATGGTCACCGTCAGCCATGTTCCATCGGCGACGTAGGTCATCGCACCCAATTCAGCCCAATCGTCGACCCCGACCACGCAATCGCCGTTGAAGACCGGGATAACCGGCCAGCCGGGGCAGCTGGCCGAACCGAAGAGGGTGATATCCACCGCACCAACAGGAGGGATATCCACATAGTCCCAACCATCGATGCTGTCACCCTGGGCCGCGCCTGCGGCCACTCGCATGCGCAGGGTGTATTCAACGCCCGCCTCCATGGGCGCGGTCAGACAGGCACCCAGGTACTCGCGGTATGCCGGGTTGATCACGCCTCCTGCAATTCCAATACCATCCGGGAGGGGCTGGGGGATGTCCACATCCCAGAGCGCCCCTGGCACGTTGAGCAAGTAATCCGTGGTCGCATCCGTGGCTTGCTGCCATGCTTCCGCGCATGCCAGCTCGCTCAGGGAATCCGGAACGCAGTCGTACGCCTCGAAGGATGGATTCGGGATCAGGGACGGCACGGTGCCCGCGCTGAACCCATTGCATACGCAGTCCGCAGTGTCGTTCAGGTCGATGAGGCCATCGGCATCATCGTCCAGCGCATTGTTGCAGATCTCCTGGGCACTGACAGCCGTCGCACACAGGCCTGCCACCAGCAAAAGGCCGTAACGGACATGCGCCTTCATCGCGACCCGGAGGCGTTCGATGCGGGAGGAGCCAGGTCGGTATCGCTCCGTGCCACCATGCGCACCCCCCTGCCGGGCTGCACCCACCAAGGAACCGTCCGCCGCGCCCGCGAGGTCAACGAACCGAATGGAAACCGGGGGACACGTTTTCATGGCAAACGGATATCACGGCTTAACCGCTGCACTGCAAAGAACGATGATTTGTTTAATTTATTGTAAGAAAGATTAAACAATTTGGATTAATGTTCCATCCATCTAGGCTGCTGCACTCGGCCCGAATGCGCGCCCAGTGAGGGCGACCGGTTTCGGTGCACCAACAAAAGGCATGCACGATGTTGAACACCATCCTTTTGGCCTTCCCTATCTTCCGCGTTCTTGCAAGCCCCATCGCGGCGGCAGGTGACCCCTTCCAGGAGCTTAGCGGCCGCGCGGAAAGTCCGGATGTTCCGGAGGTCCGGGACCACACCGCTACCTCGCCGTTGCGCTGATCGGTGAAGCGCCACATCCGCCAGTTGGTCCAGGGTCTGTTCTCGACCATGTACGCTCAGAATTTCACCAGGAGCACGATGCTTTTTGTCCGCTGATGATGTAGATCCTGATGGCGGTATGCGTTCGAGGCTGGTCCAATAGAGGTGTTGCCCGGGTCACGATGCTGTTCAGCGGCCGCGCAGAAGGGTGACGTATCCTGAGCGCAGCGGGTTGCCCTGGTCTTCAAGCACCTCGAGGGTCCAAAAATAGGTGCCGTCAGGGGCATCCGCCCCGCTCCAGCCGCTGGTGACCGAGGCCGTGGTGAATACCTCCTGGCCCCACCGGTTGAGCACCGTTAGGCGCCCCTGCCCGGCATAGTCCTCCAACGGAAGGAACCGGTCGTTCACCCCGTCGCCGTTGGGCGTGAACACGTTGGGCAGGGTGATCTCGCCGTTTAACTCCACGCGGATCACGGAACGCACCGTGTCCGTGCAGCCCGCCGCGTTGGTCACCACCAGCACCACGGGGTATTCACCGGAGATGGCGGGGAAGGTGACCGTGGGATCGCTGTCGGTGGACGTGAACGGAGGGATGCTGTCGAAATCCCAGGCCCATGCGGAGACCCCTCCGCTGCTCTGGTCGGTGAAGCTCACTTCGGTGTTGCCGATGATGGCGGGCTGCGGATCGGCGCTGAATGCGGCCACCGGGGTCTCGGAGACCACCACGAGGTCCTGGTACGTGGTGTCGTATCGGCAGCCATCGGCCAGGGTCACCGCAAGGGTGACATCGTACGTACCGGGGTCCTCGTAAACATGGAGCGGCTCGAACACGTTGGCCGAGGAGCCGTCACCAAAGACCCATGTGCACGAAACCACGCTTTCCGCAGTGGCCTCGGTGAACTGCACCGCCAGGGGCGGACAGCCGGAGAGCGGCGCAGCCTGCACGATCGGTGCCACCGGGTCGGGTGCGTCGATGGTGATCGATCGGGTGATGCAGGTGTCGCTCACGGAAGCCACGAACTGGTAGGTTCCCAGGGGCAGGCCCAACGCCGATACCGGCAGTGTGCTGGCGGTCTGCCCCACCAGCGCAATGCCTTCCCGGTACCACTGGAAACCGGTGGCAGCGGTGTCCGGGTTGCCGTTCAGCACCAGGTCATCGGTGCACAATGCACCGGTGGCCGAGATCGGAAGGCCGAACAGGGCGCTTTGGTTCAGCACCAGATCGTCCGCGAGGAAATAAGGAGACAGGTTCTGGTTGTAGTCGTCCGGTATCGTGCATGGCGGACCGATGATCACGGCCTGGATGTCCACCGCCGGGGTGAAGGTGATGGTGACCGTCTGCCACAAGCCGTTCGATGTGTAGCTGACCGCACCCAGTTCCGTCCAGTCGCCCACGCCTACCGGGCAGAGGTAAGGTGGCACGGTGATCGGGAAGGTGGGACAGCTGGCCGAGCCGAAGATGGTGATGTCCAGTGGGCCGTAGGGCGCTACGACTGGGAAGGTGGTATTGGGGTCGTAGTACAAGCCCATCGGTGCGCCCGCCAGGGCCATCTGAAGGGTGTATTGCACGCCGGCCTGCATGGGGGAGAGCAGGCAGGCGCCGAGGTACTCCGCGTAGGGGAAGAAGCTGCCCGAGCCGTCGATCGAATCGGCTGCGATGAACCCGGCCAAGGCAATGCCATCCGGAAGCGGCTGGGGCACACCCTCGATCCACAGCCCGCCATCCACGTTGAGGAAGTAGTCCGATGTGGCAGCAGTGGCCTGCTCCCAAGTGGTGGCGCACGCCAGCTCGCTGACGGTGGTCGGCACGCAATCGAACTGCTCGAAGGAGGGGTTGGGAATGATGCTCGTCACCCCATCATCACCGATGTTACCGGTGCATGCGCACTCCGTGGTATCGTTCAGATCGATGAGGCCATCGGCATCATCGTCCAGCGCATTGTTGCAGATCTCCTGGGCACTGGCCAGCGAGGAAAGGGCCAGACACAACAGCAGAGCCGCTCGGCGACAGATCACGGCACTATGCATGGCGGTGAAATATGGACGGCAGATCTTGGGACAAGGTTGCCCTGTAGCATGGGGATCACCCATCGATCGATCTTTGTGACGCATGGCGATCCAGTTCCACCGGCCCTAAGATACACAGCACCGCGTGGAGATGGTGGTGCGCAACGTGAGCGCGCTGTTCAACTCCATGGACCCCTCCCCCTTCCACGAGAAGGACCTGGACGACGATGCCGAGGAGTTCATTGTGAGCTGGGCGCGCGAGCATGCGCTGGATACCACGCTCACCCTGCGCATCCATCTGGAGGAATGGCCGGTAGAGAACCCCTCGCGTCTGGTGCGCGAAGGCGTGCACCACTACTTCGCCTACCGCGGCAAGCTGATCGAGCACGACTTCCGGCAGTTGATGCGGCAGGCACGAACGAGCCTGTTGATCGGTCTGGGCTTCCTGGCGGCCTGCCTGTTCGCCAGCAGCTACCTCCTTGCCGATGTGCACGGCACCGTGGGTAACATCCTGCGCGAGGGGCTCACCATCGCTGGCTGGGTAGCGATGGTGAGGCCCATGCAGCTCTACCTCTATGAGTGGTGGCCCCTGCGAAGAAGGAGTCGCCTCTATGCCAAGCTGAGCCGCATCCCCGTGGAGGTGGTGCACAAGCGCGGGTAGCGCGGGACATACTCCGCGTGAATGATAGGAGCGGATACTCCGCAGCGACGCAGGAGCGAGGAGTATGAGCGGATAGCGCGACCCGAGAGACCTGAGCACAGCGGAGTCGAAGGGTGCGAGGGGCACGCCCAAGGCGACTTACACCGATCGCTTCAGCTGCTGCCCCGTAAGAACAGGGATGGACGACGCATGGACGCGGCGTTCACCCGCGTCCATTGTTGTTCGTAGAGTTTACTTTGCCGGCATGCAACTCCAGAACTACGCCCCCGGCCAGTGGGGCCGCTGCGCGGAAGACCCAAGTCACAAGGCTCAAGGCTCAATGATCAAGGTTACCGGGTTCTGAGCAACGAACAATCGACCTTCGCACCATGCAACTTGAAAACTACATCGCTGGCACATGGGTCGCTGGCTCAGGTAAACAGG
>CAMCAZ010000095.1 GCA_945872795.1 Chryseobacterium gleum | reverse complement strand
GGACTGATCGCCACCACCTGTTGCCTTGGGGCGAGTGTACCACAGGCCATCCTGCGTGGTGGCACCGGCGACCTGCAGAAGGCCGAAGACGAGTTCAAGTGGTGGTTGGACCTCTTCGGTGAGGACTATTATGTGGAGCTCCAGCGGCACGGCATCCCCGAACAGGACCGTGTGAACGCCGTGCTGGTGCAGTGGGCGCGCAAGTACAACGTGCCGATCATCGCCAGCAACGACAGCCACTACACCGACCGCGAGGACAGCAACGCCCACGACATCCTGCTGTGCATCAACACCGGCGAGAAACAGAGCACGCCGAAAGCCGAGGATGGCGACGAGGAAGGATCGAAGGGAAAACGCTTCGCCTTCTACAACGACGAGTTCTTCTTCAAGTCGCAGGCGCAGATGGCACAGACCTTCAGCGACCTGCCCGAGGCCTTGGACAACACGAACCTGATCGTGGACAAGGTGGAGATGCTGAAGCTGAAGCGCGACATCCTCCTGCCGAACTACCAGCTGCCCGAAGGCTTCAGTGACCAGGACGAGTACCTGCAGCACCTCACCTACCAGGGGGCCATCAAGCGCTATCTCGGCGGGCCCTCCTTCGACTCCGCTCAGGAAGGGCGCACGTTGGACACAGGTGCGACAGGCGGCATCGATTCACTGGAACCCAAGATCAAAGAGCGACTCGATTTCGAGCTCTTCGTGATCCGCACCATGGGCTTCGCGGGCTACTTCCTCATCGTGCAGGACTTCATCAACCACGGCCGCGACATCGGCGTGTTGATCGGCCCCGGTCGTGGCAGTGCAGCGGGCAGTGCGGTGGCTTACTGCATCGGCATCACCAACATCGACCCCATCAAGTACGATCTGCTGTTCGAGCGCTTCCTGAACCCGGACCGCAAGAGCATGCCCGATATCGATACGGACTTCGATGACGAAGGCCGGCAGAAGGTGATCGACTACGTGGTGGAGAAATACGGCCAGAACCAGGTGGCCCAGATCGTCACCTACGGCAGCATGGCCGCCAAGAGCAGCATCCGCGATGTGAGCCGGGTGCTGGACCTTCCATTGCAGGAAGCGGACCGCCTGGCAAAGCTGATACCGGAACGACCGGGCATCGAACTGGGACGCATCCTGCGCGCACCGCTGGAGGGTGAAGGCAGCCTGAAGCAGAAAGAGAACTTCAGCAGCGAGGAGATCGCCGCCACCAAACAGCTGCGGGAGATCCTGGAGAGCGGTGAACTGACCGCTGATGTGCTGCGCGAGGCCGAGAAATTGGAAGGCAGCGTGCGCGGCGTGGGGATCCACGCGGCGGGGCTGATCATCGCGCCGAGCGACCTGACGGAGTACATCCCCGTCTGCACCAGCAAGGACTCGCCCATGCTGATCACGCAGTTCGACGGCAAGGTGGTCGAGGATGCCGGCGTGATCAAGATGGACTTCCTGGGCCTGAAGACGCTGACGATCATCCGCGATGCGCTGCGCATGATCAAGGCCAACCACGGGGTGGACATCGCCATCGATGAGATCCCCCTGGACGACCCGAAGACCTATGCGCTCTACCAGCGTGCAGAGACCAACGGCACGTTCCAGTTCGAGAGCGCGGGCATGCAGAAGTACCTGCGTGAGCTGAAGGCGGATACGTTCGGCGACCTCATCGCCATGAACGCGCTGTACCGGCCGGGTCCGCTGGAATACATCCCCACCTTCATCAAGCGCAAACACGGCCTGGAGAAGATCGTGTACGACCTCCCCGAGATGGAGGACCTGCTGAAGGAGACCTACGGCGTCACCGTGTACCAGGAACAGGTGATGTTGCTGAGCCAGAAGTTGGCGGGCTTCACCAAGGGTGATGCTGACGTGCTGCGCAAGGCGATGGGCAAGAAAGACCGCGCCACGCTGGACAAGATGAAGGGCAAGTTCCTGGAAGGCACCTCAGCCAAGGGACTGGACCCCAAGGTCTGTACCAAGGTCTGGACCGACTGGGAGGCCTTCGCGCAATACGCCTTCAACAAATCACACAGCACGTGTTACGCCTTCGTGGCCTACCAGACCGCGTGGCTGAAGGCGAACTACCCCAGCGAATTCATGGCCAGCGTGCTCACCCATTCGGGGGGGCAGATCGACAAGATCACCTTCTTCATGGAGGAATGCCGGCGCATGGGCATCAAGGTCCTCGGGCCCGATGTGAACGAGAGCCACTATCAGTTCAGCGTGAACAAGGCCGGGCACATCCGCTTCGGGCTGGGCGCCGTGAAGGGTGTGGGCGAAGGCGCAGTGGAAGCCTTGGTGAACGACCGGCAGGAGAACGGCCCCTATGCGAGCGTTTTTGACCTGATGCGCCGGGTGAACCTGCGCGCGGCCAACCGCAAAGCGCTGGAAAGCCTCGCCTATGGAGGAGCCTTCGACAGTCTGGGGCTGACCCGCGCGCATTTCTTCCACAGTGCCGGAGAGGGCAAACCCACTTACATCGAAACGCTGGTGCGCTACGGCCAGCAGCACCAGGACGGCGCCGACAGCAGCCAGGTGAGCATGTTCGACATGGCCGACGGTGCCGCCGGCATCCCGGAACCTCCCCTGCCGCAGATCGAGGGGTGGAGCGCCCTGGAACAGCTGCACTATGAGAAGGAGGTCATCGGCTTCTACCTCAGCGGCCACCCCTTGGACGACCACCGGCTGGAGATCAAGTACCTGTGCAACGCCACACTGCCCGACCTGAAGGAACTGGACAAGCTCAACGGGCGCGATGTGGCGCTATCCGGCATCGTCACCAAGGCCGAACACCGCATCGCCAAGAGCGGCAAACCCTTCGGCAGCTTCAGCATGGAGGACCACCACGGCACGCACGACTTCATGCTGTTCAGTGAGGACTACATGAAGTACAAGCTCTACATGCAGCAGGGCGCGCTGTTGTTCTTGAAAGGCCGGGCCAGTGCCCGCACCTGGGGGCGTGATGAGGGGCAGATGGAGTTCAAGATCAGCAACATCGACCTGCTGAGCGATGCACGGGAGAAGTACATCACCAGGCTGAACGTGGTGGTGGATGCCGACCGGGTGACCGCCGATATCGCCCATGAACTTGGACAGCTACTGCAGGCCTCGCCGGGGAAATGCAAGGTCAACTTCGTGCTGACCAGCCCCTCCACGAACACCACGGTGGAGGCCGCCGGCAAGGCGCATACGGTGGCCCTGACCGAAGAACTGGTGCGTGGACTGGACGGGCTGATGGGCCTGAAATGGACGCTGAACTAGTGTCGGCGGAGGACCTGATCGGCACCCTTGCTTGAAGCCTTGCCGGGCGACTGACGGATCGTCAGGGATACTTTCCATGGCAAAGAAATTGACAGGAGAGGGTAGCTTTGCAGTCCCCGAAAGGATGTGGATAGATGAAAGGCTGCATGTTCCGCCGGTCATCACAGCTTTCCCACCTTTGCGGCGACAACACTGCACACGAACCCGTAACCAGCAGCGCTCAGGCGCATCACATCACATGGCACTCGAATTCACCGACAGCAATTTCGAAGAACTCGTCCTGAAGAGCGACAAGCCCGTACTTGTGGACTTCTGGGCCGAATGGTGCGGACCCTGCCGCATGGTGGGCCCCGTAGTGGAGGAGCTCAGCAAGGAGTACGAAGGCAAGGCCGTCGTAGGTAAGCTCAATGTGGACAACAACGCCGCCATCAGCATGAAGTATGGCATCCGCAGCATTCCCACGCTGCTCGTTTTCAAGAACGGCGAGATCGTGGACCGTGCCGTGGGCGCAGTGCCCAAGAGCCAACTGGCCCAGAAGCTGGACGGCCAGCTCGCCTGATCCAACAGCCGCAATGAACACGAAGGCCCGGAGGTTCCGGGCCTTCTTCATTTTGCCCCATCGTTCCGTGGTGGTCCGAGCCTGTTCGCGCGCTCGTCATTCTGACCGAACTTTACACCCATGCCCATCGAACAGAAACACATCCAAGCCCTCAGCGCCCTCGAGTTCAAGGCGCGCCAGGTGGTGGAAGGCTTTCTGGCGGGCTTGCACAAGAGCCCCTTCCATGGCTTCAGTGTGGAGTTCGCGGAACACAGGGCCTACAACAGCGGCGAGAGCACGCGGCACATCGACTGGAAACTACTGGCGCGGACGGACAAGCTCTATGTGAAGCGCTACGAGGAGGAGACCAACCTGCGCTGTGAGCTGGTGGTGGATTCCTCGAGTTCCATGTACTACCCCGACTCCGCCAAGACTTCGTCGGGCGCAGCCCAGAAAGGCCTGCCAGAGTTCAACAAGGTGGAGTTCGCGGTGCATGCCGCGGCGTCCTTCATCCAGCTGCTGCGTAAACAGCGGGATGCCGTGGGTCTCACCGTGTTCAGCGACCGGGTGACGGTCACCGAACGCGCCAGGAGCAATGCCACGCACCTGCGTCACCTGATGGGCCATCTGGAAGCCCTGCTCGCCACGGAAGCCCCTTCACGGGGCCGGACCACCAGCGTGGTGAGCGCCCTGCACGACATCGCGCAACGGGCCCACCGCCGCAGCCTGGTGGTGGTGTTCAGCGACATGCTCGATGGCGGCGACCGCGAGGACGAGGTCTTCGATGCGCTCCAACACCTGCGTTTCAACCGGCACGACATCATCCTCTTCCATGTCGTGGACCGCAAGCACGAACTGGACCTCGACCTGCAGGACCGGCCTTACACCTTCGTGGATGTGGAGACCGGCCAACAGGTGAAGGCCCACCCGGCCGAGGTGCGTGATGCCTACAAGGCGGCCATGGCCGAGCGCTGGCATCGCCTGAAGCTCAAGTGCGGCCAGTACCGCATCGATCTGGTGGAGGCCGACATCAACGCCGGTTTCGAGCCGTTGCTCCTCGAATTCCTGACCAAACGAAGCAAGCTTTACTGAGCCAGCTGGCGACCCGCCCAACGGGTGGAAAGTGGCTGTAAATGAGGTCCATCAACGCACGCTCGCTGCCGGTCCGCAGGACTGCTTGGAGTCGCTTTTACTACAGACAGGGGTACTGAATAGTTCCCGGATTTGCACATTCATCCGGAAGCCCTACATTTGCACCCGCCTCGCTGAAAAGTGAGGCAGAACGGACCGGTAGTTCAGCTGGTTAGAATGCCGCCCTGTCACGGCGGAGGTCGCGGGTTCGAGTCCCGTCCGATCCGCAACAAATCTCTCAAACCCCTTGATAATCAAGGGGTTTCGTTTTTTTAAAACTTTAGTTTAAAAAAAAATTTAAAACAATTTGGGATTTGTACTTTTTATTCTTGTGGTAAGTATAGTTTCCTAAAACGACTCATTTTTGGACCATTTCACTCCCCCTAAAATCCTCTCTTTTTACTAATAAGCAATTG
>CAMCAZ010000094.1 GCA_945872795.1 Chryseobacterium gleum | reverse complement strand
CCATCCTCGGCTTTCGGCGTGCTCTGTTTCTCGCCGGTGTTGATGCACAGCAGGATGTCGTGGGCGTTGCTGTCCTCGCGGTCGGTGTAGTGGCTGTCGTTGCTGGCGATGATCGGCACGTTGTATTTGCGCGCCCATTGCACCAGCACGGCGTTCACACGGTCCTGCTCGGGGATGCCGTGCCGCTGTAGCTCCACATAGTAGTCCTCACCGAAGAGGTCCAGCCACCACTTGAACTCGTCCTCGGCCTTCTGCAGGTCACCGGTGCCACCACGCAGGATGGCCTGTGGTACACTCGCCCCAAGGCAACAGGTGGTGGCGATCAGTCCCTCGTGGTACTGCTGGATCAACTCCTTGTCGATCCGCGGGTACTTGCTGTAGAAGCCATCGATGTAGCCCAGCGAGCACAGCTTGCTCAGGTTCTTGTAACCCGTGGGGTTCTTCGCCAGCATCAGCTGGTGGAAGCGCTTGTCCTTGTCCTCGCGGGTGAAGATCTTCTTGTGCCGGTCGCCCACCACGTAGAACTCGCAGCCCACGATGGGCTTCACCTTGGGCGTTCCGTCCTCGTTCTTGTGCTTGCCCGCCTCGGCCACGAACTTGAACGCACCGAACATGTTGCCGTGGTCGGTGATGGCGATGGCCGGCTGACCATCGGCCGCGGCCTTCTTGAACAGCGAAGGGATGGATGCGGCGCCGTCGAGGAGCGAGAACTGGGTATGAACGTGGAGGTGGGAGAACTGCATCGGAAGATCGGCGGCAATGGGAGGCCGAAGTTACCCGGTGGTGTGGGAGAGGGGATGATCAGTTTTCCACGATCACGAGTGACCCTCTGCGCTTGCTCGAATGTCCGGTCCCCACCATCTTTGTTCGCACATCACGGCTCCCCGAACGATAACAAGGAACCATCCCATGAATTTCCGTTTCCTGCTGACCGCTTTCGTGCTCTGCGTTACAACGACACACGCCCAGATCGCCATTTACGACCTGAAGGACCATCCCAGGCTGCGCAGCGGGCCCCTGTATGTGCAGCTGGGGGACACGCTTTCTCCCTATGCCCGCGAAGTGATGGACATGTTCCGGATGGAGTGGACCGTAAGTCCTGTGCGTTTCATCGCCACGGGTACGCCCGATGAAGTGCTCATGGTCCCTGGGAACTACTTCCTCAGTGCGGACCGGACCACGAAGACCATGACCACCATGCGTGAGACGCATAACCACGGGACGAATACGACGACCCTTTCCAGCGGGAACACTACGACTAATGACTATTTCTACCTCGCCATCTGGACGCCGAAGAAGGACAATACACCCAAGTGGGACCTCGAGGAACGGAAGGATGTGATCGTGCGGTCAGAACTGTTCCTGAGCTCCATCACCTGGGCCGGAGAGATCACCTTCACTGATCTGGGTATCAGCACGAAGAGCTTCGGAAGCGACTTCCTGAATGGGAGCAAAGGCCGACTGCGCAACGTGGTGCAATTCATCAACGCCAAGGTGGCGGCCGGTCAGGAGGTGGCGTTGAAGAAGGACCAGGAGAACACCCCGGACCTGGAGCGGCTGAAGAAGGAAACGCTCTTCCTGGTGAATTACTGGTATGGCCCGGGCACCTATCAGAAGGAACCGATGAAACCGGGCAGTGCCGAAGAAAAGTACTTCAAGAAATTAACCGCAGACTACCCTCATCCACATCAGTGGATCACCCTCCCCGAACTGGAGCAGAAATTGTCCGCACCGACCGAGGACTTTTTCTATCTGAGCTATGTACAGAGCTCCGCGGACAAGATGGTGAGCGTGGTCAACGGCCGGACCGGGGACATCGTGTACTACGAGTTCGTCGCCAAGGCCTATCGCCCCAACAAGGCCGACTTCGACAGGCTGAAAAGCGCGATCGAGAAGTTGTGATGAGCCGCCTCACCCCACCCGCACAACCGCCTCGCACCGCACCGGGAAGTTCACGCTCCGTGCGATGAAACAGTACTTGTGCACCTCGCCATGGAAGGAGCGGGCCCTGTCCAACATGCCTGCCTCGGCCACCACCACTTCGGGCCGAAGGATCACCTCGGAGAAATGACCACCACCGTCCTTGGTGAGTTGCAGGGTCCCCTCCGCCTGGTCACGGTAACTGAGCACATTGATCCGGGCACGGGCACAGAGCGCCAGGTAGGTCAGGAGGTGGCAGCCGCTGAGCGCGGACAGCAGCAGGTCCTCGGGGTTGTGCAGCGAAGCATCACCCCGGAACATGGGGTCAGCCGTGGCCCTGAGCTCGTGTTTTCCGGCGATGCGGATGATGTGCTCGCGGGTGTAGCTCTCGTAGGTGCGGGTATGGTCGCCCTGCCAGTGGAGGTCGAGCGTGTAGCGGTGCTGGTCGGCCATGCCGCTAAGTTCGGCCATCTCCTACTTTCACACCATGTCCGTGCTCCACGCTTTCTACACCGCGTTCGCCCAACGTGACTGGGCCGTGATGGGTGCCTGTTATCACCCCGAAGCCCACTTCAGCGACCCGGTGTTCCCCGACCTCGACGCGCAACATGCCCGGGCCATGTGGAAGATGCTTTTGAGCAGTGATACGGACCTGTGCATCAGCTTCACCGTGCTGGACGAGGATGCCCATGGAGGCCGCGTTCATTGGGAGGCCTTCTACACCTTCTCGCGCACCGGTCGCAAGGTCCACAACGTGATCGATACGCGGATCACGCTGAAGGACGGCCTGATCATCAAGCAGCGCGACCACTTCTCCCTGTGGCGCTGGAGCCGACAGGCATTGGGCGTTCAGGGCCTGCTGCTGGGCTGGACACCGCTGGTCCGCGACAAGGTGCGGGGTATGGCGGCAACATCCCTGCTGCGTTTCATGGCCGCTGAACATCCACAGAAAGGCTGAGCGTTCCTGCCCATTCACAGAGGTTCACACCCGATGCTGTCCTAGAACGAAAGCTCCACGGAGTTGCGCGGTCGCTCACCGGGCATCCGCACCCGTGAGCGCGGTACCCGTTGTTGGTCCACATACCACGCACGGTCCACCTCCACTCGACTCTGTTTGCGCACTGGCATCGGAAGGGCCGTCCATTCCGTGGTGCAATGATGGAGGATGGTGCGGCCGTTCACAGTGATCTCCACGGGGAACTGCAGGCCGTCCACCGCATTCGTCCAGCGCAGCCACAGTTGTTTGTTCTTCACCGCATGTTCCAGCACGGGCACTTGCACGCCGCGCAGGTACTGGTCGAACAGGCTGGGATGGAGCCGTTCGCGGGAGCGTGCATCAAAACCGATCAGGAAGGCCTCCACCTGGGTGCTGCTGACCACCTGGTGGTGATAGCGGCGGTTCATCTCCAGCAGCATGGCCTTGAACGTGCTGTCCCCCACGATGTGGCGGATCATGTGGATCAGGTTCGCTCCCTTGTAGTACATGTCAGCGCTGCCCTCCGTGTTCACCCCGTAGGTGCCGATGATGGGCTTGTCGTTGCGGATGTTGTCGCGCAGGCCGATGACGTAGTCCTCCGCCGCTTCAGCCCCTTGCTGGCATTCGGTGAAGATGGTCTCGCTGTAGTCGGTGAAGCCCTCGTGGATCCACATGTCCGCGATGTCGGACGTGGTGATGCTGTTGCCGAACCACTCATGGCCGCTCTCATGGATGATGATGTAGTCCCATTCCATGCCGTGGCCGGTGCCGCTCAGGTCGGTGCCCCGGTACCCGTTCACGTAGTTGTTGCCATAGGCGATCGCGCTCTGGTGCTCCATGCCAAGGTGTGGTGATTCCACCAGCTTGTAGCCATCGGCATAGAAGGGGTACGGACCGAACCACTGCTCGAAACAGTCCATCATCTGCGGCACCTGCTTGAACTGCTCCCGGGCCTTGGCCTCGTTGTGCGCCAGCACCCAGTAGTCCAGGTCCAGTGGACCGGTCAGGCCTTCATAGGTCTCGCGGAACAGCACGTACGTTCCGATGTACGGCACCAGGTTGTAACTGTTGATGGGGGAACTGACGATCCAATGCCAGGTGGTGGTGCCATCGCCGTTGGGCGTGTTGCCCTGGAAGCGACCATTACCAACGCCCACCAGGCTGTCCGGCACCACGATGTGCAGCACGGCGCTCTCCGGTTCGTCGCTCTGGTGGTCCTTGCAGGGGTACCACACGCTTGCACCCAGGCCCTGGCAGGCCACGCTCATCCAGGGGTTGCCCTTGCCGTCCTTCCGCCAGATCCAGCCACCGTCCCAGGGCGGGTTCTTCGCTTCGCGCGGCACACCGTGATAGTGTATGTGTATGGGCATCTGCGTGCCCGCCTTGACGGGTTCGGGCAGTTGCACCCACACCACGTTGCCTTCGCGCTCGAACTCCAGTCGCGGGGTGCCAAAGCTGCCCCCACCGGTCTCCCAGAAGGTGCTGATCTCCGCCACGATGCTGTCCACCACCAGCGGCTGTTGCAGGTCGATCTGCATCCGCTGCCCGGTCTTCAAGGCCGTGAACGTGATGGTGGTCATGCCCGTGATGCTGCGCGAGGCGATGTCCGGACGCACCGTGACCGCATAGGTATTGGCGTCCCACCAGGCCCGATCCGGCCCGATGCTGCCGCGCAGGGTGTCGCTGCGCGTGAAACCGCTCGCGGGGTCGAACAGCTGCGCTCCCAGGTCCGGCAGGAAAACCGTGATCAGCAGGAACAGGACGATCGGACGAAGCATGCGGTCAAGGTAGGTGCGGAATGTTCCGGCCACTGCGCTCAGGGCTGTGCCGGGGAGGGTGTGATGGGCTGTTCCTTGGGCAATTCCAGCATCACCACTTCCAGCTTGCGCATGCCGTACTTCGCCTTCAAGGTCCTGCGGCTTTCCTCGCCTTCCTCGGGTGTGCCGAAGCGCAGCACATCCAGGTCGGTCACGTCCTTCAACGCGGGGAACTCCGCCTTATACCGCGCAATGAGCTGCGGCGTGGTGAAGGCCTCCGTGGTCTCGATCAGGGGGGTGATGTACACCACGGGACCGTTCCGCCAGTTGCCGATGGCATGGCTCCAGATGGTGCCTGCCTGACCGGTAGGCAGGTTCTGCGAGGAGGCACCGAGGCAAATCGCAAGGAGGGCGATGGTAAGTAGTGATCTCATGCTCGTGTCCGGCTTTTTTTGATCTTGGTGACCGTGCTGGGTATGCTCTCGCTGGCCATGGCGCGTGCCAGCACTTCCTTCAGTTCTTTGGCGCTGGGCAGTTTTCCGCGCAGCTCCTTCGGAAGGTCGTTCAGTAGGCGGTAGCTCGCAACGCCGATGGCGTTCTGCTTGCGCAGTAGTGAGAATTCGACCTCCATTTCGTCCTTCTCCGCACAAAGTATGATCCCTATTGAGCCGTTGTCGCCCGGTGCACGCTCTTTCGCGTTCAGCACGTTCAGGTAGAAGTCCATCTTGCCCGCGTGCTCGGGTTCGAACTCGTTCAGCTTCAGATCGATGGCCACCAAGGACCGTAGGAAACGATGGTAGAAGAGCAGGTCCACGCGGTAGTCCTTGCGCCCCAAGGACAGCTTGTACTGTTGCCCCACGAAGCAGAAGCCATAGCCAAGCTCCAGAATGAA
>CAMCAZ010000093.1 GCA_945872795.1 Chryseobacterium gleum | reverse complement strand
CACTTTCTTGTCCGTGCACTGGGCGCTCAGGAGCACGGCTACCAACAGGGTGTAGGGGTCGGCATGGTCAAGGGGGATCGACGTGGTGGGGTAAAGCTCCGTGAGCTTTTCGGCGACGAAGCCAGCCTTTTCCTTGCGGGTCATGGTGCTGAGAAGGTGACCGCTGGCGTGTTGAGGATGAAGGTATGCGACCGTGTTGGTCGCCCTGCCTGTTCCACATGCACGATGTTCTGCTGCTCATAGTACAGGTCCTGCAGCAAGGTGTTCGAAACCGTCAGCGCACCCAGGCTGTCCACATCGTTCACTTGCAGGTAGCAGAAGAGCGTTTCGCCTTCCAGTTCGCGGCCTACCCAGGTCCAACTCAGCGGAGTGCCGTTCATGCTCATCACCAAGTGCTCTTGGAAGTAGGCGTTCAGTATGCTGTCGGCCTTGGGGTGCTCCTTGTCGGAGTTCAGCTTCAGCAGGGCCACATTTTCCAAGGCGTGTTCGATGTCGTGGGCGGTCATCTGCCAGGTCAGGTCCAGGGTCCGGGTGTTCGGGTCGTGCCGGATGGTGAGGATGGACAGGAAGAAGTCGTGCGGGGCGACCGGCAAAGTGAGGCAGAGGGCTAGGAGCAGGGACTTCACGGGACGAAGTTCGGCACAGGAAGCGGATGCAGCCGTTGGTGGGGGCGATCAGCCTAAAGCACCCAGCCCGTATTTTCGCCCCTATGCCCTTGAAGTACGCCCTCACGGCTTTCGCCGCCATCGCCGTCACTGTTTCCTTCGCCCAGGATTCCCCCCGCTACGGCCGCGACAAGTTCCGCCAGCTGGACCAGGAACTGCCCACGCCCAACGAGCAACGCACGGCAAGCGGCGCCCCCGGCCATGCCTATTGGCAGATGAAGGCGGATTATGACATCACCGTGGAGATCGATGATGCCACCCAGAAGCTCACCGGCAGTGAGACCATCACTTACCACAACCAGAGCCCCGACAAATTGGATTACCTGTGGCTGCAGTTGGACGCCAACATCTTCGAACCGAACAGCGATGCCAACCTCATCCGCACAGGCACCATTGGCGATAGCGTGAGCCTGAAGACCCTGCAAGGCTGGGTGGAGCCCTTCGATGGTGGATTCCGCATCACCAGCGTCACCGATGCGGCAGGTGGCAAGTTGAAGTACACCATCAACAAGACCATGATGCGCATCGACCTGCCCAAGCCCCTGGCGCCGGGTGCGGTCTACAGCTTCAAGATCGGCTGGTGGTTCCCCATCAACGATCGCGACAAGGTGGGCGGGCGCAGTGGCTACGAGTACTTCGCCGAAGAGGACAATTACCTCTACACCATTGCGCAGTTCCACCCCCGCATGTGCGCCTACATGGACTACAGCGGCTGGATGCACAAGCAGTTCATCGGCAATGGCGAGTTCACCCTCGACTTCGGTGACTACACCCTGCGCATCACCGTTCCCAGCGACCACATCGTTGGCGCCACCGGCACCTTGCAGAACGAAAGTGCTGTGCTCTCCGCAGAACAGCGCAACCGCCTGGCCAAGGCCCGAACCGCCGATCAGCCTGTAATGATCGTGACACCGCAAGAGGCCGCGGATGCAGAGAAGACGAAGGCCACGGGCAAGAAGACCTGGATCTACAAGGCACAGAACGTGCGCGATGTCGCCTTCGCCAGCAGCCGCAAGTTCATCTGGGACGGCATGAACCAGCGCGTGGGCAAGAACAACGTGCTCTGCATGAGCTACTACCCCAAGGAGGGCAACCCGCTGTGGGAGCAGTACAGCACCAAGGTGGTGGCCCACACCATCAAGACCTACAGCAAGTACACCTGCGACTACATCTATCCGGTGGCCATCAGCGTACACACCGATCGCATCGGCATGGAGTACCCCATGATCTGCTTCAACGGTGGAAGGCCCGAGAAGGACGGCACCTACAGTGAGCGCACCAAGTATGGCATGATCGGCGTGATCATCCACGAGGTGGGCCACAACTTCTTCCCCATGATCATCAACAGCGATGAGCGCCAGTGGACCTGGATGGACGAAGGCTTGAACACCTTCACGCAATTCCTCACCGAGCAGGAGTGGGACCGCGATTATCCCAGCTGGCGCGGCAAACCCCGCAACATCGTGGACTACATGAAGGGCGACCCGGACGCTGCGCCGGACAAGGTGAAGGCCCGCATCGAACCCATCATGACCAACAGTGAGAGCCTCACGCAATTCGGCAACAACGCCTACGGCAAGCCTTGCACGGCGCTCAACATCCTGCGCGAGACAGTCATGGGCCGCGAGCTCTTCGACCACGCCTTCAAGACCTACGCCGAGCGCTGGAAGTTCAAGCACCCCACGCCGGCTGACTTCTTCCGCACCATGGAGGATGCCAGCGGCGTGGATCTTGACTGGTTCTGGCGCGGCTGGTTCTACACCACCGACCATGTGGACATCGCCATGACGGACCTGAAGTACAAGCGCATGGACCCGCGCGATCCGCTCTTGGCCGAGCAGTTGAAACGCCGGGACAAGGCCGCCGAGCCCATCGACCTGAGCCGCGAGCGCAACATCGAAAGCGGGCTTGAATTCGTGTTGGACCGTGATACCACGACACGCGATTTCTACAACCGCTACGACCCGCTCAAAGCCACCGAGCGCGAAATAGCGTCCTACGAAAAGTGGAAGAAGAGCCTGCAGCCCGACGAGCTTGCCCTCCTCGACGTGGAACTTCACCTCTACGAACTCTCCTTCAAGAACATCGGTGGCCTGGTGATGCCCGTGATCCTGGAATGGGAGTACACCGACGGCACCAAAGATGTGGACCGCATCCCCGCCGAGCTCTGGAAGACCAGCGATGAGGTCACCAAGGTCTTCGTGAAACGCAAGGAAGTGAAGAGCGTGACCTTAGACCCCTTCCTGGAGACCGCCGACTGTGACCTCAACAACAACAGCTGGCCGCCGCGCATGGTGCCCACCCGCTTCGATGTGTTCAAGGAACGCGAGCGCGGCGGAAGGCCCAACCCGATGCAGATCGAACGGAACCGGCAGACGGGCGGGGAGATGAAGGGGCAGTAGGGATCAGATGATCGGGCGATCGGAGGATCAGAAAATGTAATGCCAAGCGGAAGTCAGCGCGTTTGCGGTCATTCTCTGATCCTCTGATCATCTCATTTTCTGATCGTCATTCGGGCGTGCCCCTCCGCACCCTTCGGCTCCGTTCCTCTTCGCTCAGGGTTCTCCGGGTCGGGTGCTGCGCTGTAGCCGGACTTGTCTTGGCCAGCGGCTGCGGCGCTCCGGTAGCTTCCTTCGGTGGCTTCCTCGCTGCGCGCATCCGCAAGGCCACTCCTGCGCCGGGCTGCCGCTTCGCCCCCTCACGCGGGCAGCCCCGAGGATACGATTTGTGACCGACCAACGTTGAAGGCGCATGATCCGTTGGTTCAATGTCTTGGCCATTGTTGTTTTCGCATTTACGGCATGGGTGGCTTGGCGCTCTCACGCATGGGGAAAGAGTGCATACGCATTGCCTGTCATGTTGTTCATCTGCATTCTTATTGGCGCGTCTGGTACCGCGTTTTGGCCCACTAATGCGGGCTATTCCCGTAGTTGGGTCAGGGCACTTCCGTGTGTTACGTTGCTTCTTTGCCTGGTCTTTCTACTGGGGCAACTGGCGGCCACTTATACCACTTGGGCGCGATGAGTTCCCTTGTATCTTACTTAAGGCGCGTCGCAGCGATCGCGGTGGTCGCATTCTCAGCGTTCCTTTCATGGGGCTTGGGAGTGATGTCAACGATCGAGGGCTATGTTTTCTTCGACCCTTACATCGATACCTGGTTCGCGCCGGGTTATCGTCCGGAACTGGAATGCCGGATACACCTCGGGCAGACCATGCAGGAAGTGCTTGACATCCTTGGCGACCCTCTGGGCCAGCATCAAATGATCAATAGAGATGATGGTTCAACGATCTTCTACTATACGAACGATGGAGGTCACGATCGTCGTTTAGGCATCGATCATCGCGACCCTCGGCACA
Organism: Chryseobacterium gleum; assembly: GCA_945872795.1. Taxonomy (GTDB): domain Bacteria; phylum Bacteroidota; class Bacteroidia; order Flavobacteriales_F; family PHOS-HE28; genus PHOS-HE28. The sequence goes on along the minus strand of CAMCAZ010000093.1, from coordinate 1,851 downwards.
AGGACTTCGCTTGGCATCAGTTCGGGGTAGTGTTCGATAGTACGGGAACCGTCGTCGGTATCGACGATGGTTGGTCGCTCGATTGAGGGTGATGATCCAGGTTTTAGGAGCGCTAAGGACCAACCAACTTTCCCATTCCCGACCTCACCCCATGCATCCCATCTCCCGCGAAGACCTTAATCTCGCTGTGGAGCACGTGACCGGAGGCCAAGCCTATGGCGCGGCTGCCTACGTGGATCGGCATAGCGGTGCCATCCTCTGGGGAGGCGATGGCATGGAAGACCCCGCCCGACGACATCGACGAAGAGGAGCTTTACACTCGCCGCACCTACGCGAACACGCCAGATCCCTTGATCGGTGCGGTCACCATGATCGAAGACCGTATCGTAATGTGGACAGGACGATGCATCTAACCTCAGCCAAATATGCCTTTTATAGCACACATTTGGCTGAGGTTACGTGTTTGGACGATGGTCTTTCCGGCACCCTTTGAAGCCGCTGTGGCTATTACGAACAAGGCAGGGGGTCGGGCGTGAAGCACAGGATCAGCCACCATCATAGGCATGGTCTGTGCCGTTCTGCATCCCTTAAGTACGCTGGTTCTTCCGATGAACCTCAGCCAAATGTGGCATGGGATAGCTACATTTGGCTGAGGTTAATTCGGACCATCACAATGCTCGTAGGCAGGGAACATGAACGCGCCATCCTCCATGAGGCCTTGGTGACGGACCATTCGGAGCTGATCGTGGTACATGGGCGCAGGCGCATCGGCAAGACCTTCCTGATCCGCAGTGCGTTTGAGGGACGCATGAGCTTCGAGCTTTCGGGCATGCACCGGGGCACGCTCAAGCAACAGCTCAAGAACTTCCACCTTCGTTTCCCGGTCAAGGGCCGTCCCCAATTGCCGCCCGATGATTGGATCGAGGGTTTCGAACTGCTCGGCCGTTTCCTGGACCGCACCAGGGGCAAGGTGTCCAAAGGCAAGCGCCGTTCGGTCAAAGCTCCGAAGCAGGTGGTCTTCATCGACGAGTTCCCTTGGCTGGATGGGCATCGTAGCGGTTTCCTGGCGGCCTTCTCCAACTTCTGGAACAGCTACGGCACCAAGCGCCGCGACCTGGTGGTGGTGATCTGTGGTTCCGCAGCATCCTACATGATCCGGCACGTGGTCAACAACAAGGGCGGTCTGCACAACCGGCTCACGCGCAGTATCCGGTTGGAGCCCTTCAACCTGCACGAGACCGAACTGCTGCTCAAGAGCAGGAAGGTTTCGCTTACCCGCTACGATATCACGCAGCTGTACATGGCGTTGGGTGGTGTGCCTCACTACCTGCAGATGGTAAAGCGCGGCGAGAGCGTTGCACAGGCCATCGATCGCTTGTGTTTCGATCAGCATGGTTTCCTGCGGGGCGAGTTCAGCAACGTCTTCGCCTCGCTCTTCGATAACCCCGGCAACCACGAGGCCGTGGTGCGTACCCTCGCCAAGGTGCGCAAAGGGCTCACGCGTAATGCGATCCTCCAGCTGAGCGGCCTGGCTTCCGGCGGTACCCTCTCCAAGACGCTGCGCGAGTTGCAGGAATCCGGCTTCATTGAGCAGTACACCCCGTACGATGGCAAGAAGGACCCCCTGCACCGGATCACGGACGAGTTCATCCAGTTCTACCTGCGCTTTGCGGAGGGCCGCAAGCCGTCGCGGCCCGGGCACTGGGCCAAGATCATGGGCACTCCCGCTTACAAGGCATGGAGCGGCTTCACCTTCGAGACCCTGTGCATGAAGCATGTGGACCAGGTGAAACATGCGCTGGGCATCAGTGGTGTACGCTCCACCGAAGGCAGCTGGATCGGCAAGGGCGA
>CAMCAZ010000092.1 GCA_945872795.1 Chryseobacterium gleum | reverse complement strand
AAGGTGAGGACAGCAGCGAGCAGGAAGGGAAATGTTCGGGTCATGATGGGACTGGATGTGGTGCAAAGCTCGCCATTCCAAGAACGATGCCAATGACCTCCGTCACGCCCGCTTGTTGGTAAGCCGACCCAGGACTTGGGCGGGACGATCGTCACAGCAGCTAATTTGCGGCTCCCACACATGGACGGAACAAGGACCACCATCGGCCGGCTGGAGCACATCGCTCTGCCGGGGCTGGGCGTGGCGCGGGTGGAGGCCAAGATCGATACGGGCGCCTACCGCAGCGCGCTGCACTACCAGCGCCTGCGCATCCGCACGGTGGAGGGCGTGAAACAGCTGCACGTGACCTTCCAGATGGGCGGGCGGCGCAGGACGCAGATCTTCAAGACCTACAAGCGGGTGACGGTGAAGAGCAGCAACGGCGAAAGCAGTCGCCGCTACCTGATCAGCACCCGGGTGCGGCTGGGGGAATGCGTGGTCCGGACCCAGTTCACGCTCTTCGACCGCAGCGACATGAAGCACCAGGTGCTGATCGGGCGGAAGTTCCTCCGTGGCCGCTTTGTGGTGGACGTCAGTACCAAGCATATCCTGGGGTGAACCTCCCCTGCCATCTCACGTTCTCTATTTGACCCTTCGCATGAACATGACCATCCACTTCCTCCGGACCGTGGTGCTCGCCGCAACCAGCCTGCTGGCTGCTCCGGGATCGATCGCGCAACAGGCCACGCTCCCTGTGCCGGAGAACCTCGTGGTGGAAGGCATCCCTCCCCTGCCGGCCGAGCTGGTGAACGAGGTGCGCAGCTTCACGGAAGGCCGGGGTGCCAGCTTTCTCGCATGGCATCCGCAGCGCAGGGAAATGCTCATCAGCACCCGGTTCGGGAACAGCAACCAGATCCATCATGTGAAGTCCCCGGGAGCTGCACGCACGCAACTAACCTTCTTCGAAGAACCCGTGGGAAGTGCCACCTACGGACCAGGGCAGGGCAGCTACTACCTGTTCACCAAGGACGTCGGCGGGAACGAATTTGCGCAGATCAACCGCTTCGACCTCGGCATGGGCGGGGGAACGGGCATGGTCGGCGGCAAGGTGACGCTGCTCACCGACGGCAAACGCTCGCAGAACGGGGGTATGCGCTTCAGCCACGATGGAAAACGCATCGCCTACGCGAGCACCATGCGCAACGGCAGGGACCGCGACATCCGGGTGATGGACCCGATGGACCCGGGCACGGACAAGGTGGTCTCCGAGAACAGTGGCGGCGGCTGGGGTGTGGCGGACTGGTCATGGGACGACGCCAAGCTGTTGATCGGAGAGGGGATATCGGTGAATGAAAGCCGCATCCATGTGCTGGACCTTCGCACCGGCACGAGGACCCGGATATTGCCGACCAAGGATGAACGCACCACCTACCGGGGCATCTGCTTCACGCCGGATGGCACGGGCATCTACCTGACCAGCAACGCGGGCAGCGAGTTCAACCGGCTTTGCCACTATGACCTGGCCAAACGCAAACTGAGCTCCTTGACCACCGATATCCCTTGGGATGTGGGAGCTGCGGAACTCTCCAAGGATGGAGCGCAGCTGGCCTTCACCACCAATGAGAACGGCCTTTCCAAACTGTACATCCTGAATACCGCCACCCGGGCCTACGAAGAGGTGCGCGGCATACCGGTGGGCACCATCGGCGGGCTGGAATGGTTCTCCGATGGGCGGTCGCTGGGCCTCAGCTTGTCCACCTTCGATTCCTCCACCGATGCCTACGAATACAACACTTCCACACGGCAGTTGACCCGCTGGACGCAGAGCGAGAACGGAGGCATGGACATGAGCGGACTGCAAGCGCCACAGCTGATCACCTGGCCCTCCTTCGACCAGCGCACCATCTCCGGATACCTCTACCGGCCGGATGCGGTCTTCACCGGCAAACGCCCGGTGATCATCAACATCCACGGTGGACCGGAAGGCCAGTCGCGGCCGTCGTTCCAAGGGCGCAGCAACTTCTTCCTGAAGGAGCTGGGGGTGGCGCTCATCTATCCGAACGTGCGTGGTTCGAGCGGCTATGGCAAGACCTTCCTGGACCTGGACAATGGCATGAAGCGCGAGGAGAGCGTGCAGGACATCGGTGCGCTGCTGGACTGGATCGCCACGCAGCCCGACCTGGATGCCGGGCGGGTGATGGTGATGGGAGGCAGCTACGGCGGCTACATGACCCTGGCCGCTGCCGTGCGATACAGCGACCGCATCCGCTGCGCGATCGACGTGGTGGGCATCTCCAACTTCAACACCTTCCTGAAGAACACCGAGGACTACCGACGGGACCTGCGCCGGGTGGAATACGGCGATGAGCGCGACCCGAAGATGGCCGCCTACCTGGAGTCGATCTCCCCGCTGAACCACGCGGAGAAGATCGGCAAGCCCCTGTTCATCGTGCAGGGCGCCAACGACCCGCGGGTGCCGGCCTCCGAAGCCGTGCAGATGAAGGAGCGCATCACGGCCAAGGGCGGAACGGTGTGGTTCCTCATGGCCAATGATGAAGGCCATGGCTTCCGCAAGAAGAGCAACATGGACTTCCAGTTCCACGCCACGGTGGCCTTCATCCGGGCCTACCTACTGGAGTAAGCGTATACATGTGACAGGGGCAGGTGTGCATCGATGATCGTCCCCGGCATCGAACCTTCCCGCACATTGTCGGTTCTTTGTGCATGCCTGCGCATCATCCTGACCTGTTGTACCACGAGACCCACCTGGCCCACCCCGATGCGGACTGGCTGGTCCTGATCCATGGTGCGGGTGGCAGCACGGTGACCTGGAAACGGCAGGTGCCCAGCCTGGGTAAGCACTACAACCTGCTGCTGATGGACCTCCCCGGGCACGGGCGCATGGCCGAACGACCGAATCTGGAGGAGTTCTACACCTTCGAGCGCATCGGCGAACGCATCTGGGACGTGATCGATCATCTCGGACTTTCGCGGGTGCATCTGGTGGGCGTTTCGCTGGGAACGGTGATCGCGCTGTCCATGCGTGAGCAACGACCACAGCACGTGGTGACGCTGGTGAACGGCGGTGCCATCCTGCGCCTGAGCAAGCGGCTGAAGGTGCTGGCGAGCGCGAGCCTGGCCTTGGCCAAGATCATCGGCTATCCGGCCTTCTACCGGCTGAGCGCCACCATCATGATGCCCCGGAAGAACCACGAAGCATCGCGCCGGGTGTTCATCCGTGAATCCCGTTTCCTGAGCACCTCGGAGTTCCGCAAATGGACCGCCATGTACAGGGGCCTGAACGCCACGCTGAAACGGCTGTTCGTGGCCACCTCCCCCATACCCCACCTGGTGGTGATGGGCGCCCAGGACCACCTGTTCCTGGACCAGGCCGAGCTCTACGCGCAGGAGCATCCCGCCGTGCAGCTGAAGGTCATCGACCGCTGCGGACATGTGGTGACCATTGAACAGGCGGAGCAGTTCAATGCATTGTGCTTGGATTTCCTCAGCCGGAGCACGACGGCCGACCTACCCTTGGCTGCGGCGGTCTGAACGGATCATCCGCGCGGCTCTCCTCGCCGACCCAGCGTTCCGGGACGTTGAGCGTCCTCAGACGCTCCGCTCGATGAAGCGGACGATCTCCCCGGCGATATCCTTGCCGGTGGCCGCTTCGATGCCTTCCAATCCCGGGCTCGAGTTCACCTCGATCACCAGGGGGCCACGGTCGCTCTGGAGCATATCCACCCCGGCCACGTGCAGGCCCAGGGCCTTCGCGGATTTAATGGCCGTCACCTCCTCTTCGTGGCTGAGCTCGATGAGCTGTGCCGTGCCGCCACGGTGCAGGTTGCTGCGGAACTCGCCCTCCTTGCCGGTGCGCTTCATGGCGCCCACCACGCGGCCATCCACCACGAACGCACGGATGTCGATCCCCCTGCTCTCGCGGATGAACTCCTGCACGATCACCCGTGCCTTCAAGCTGTTGAAGGCCTCGCAGACCGCCACCGCCGCCTTCTTGGTATCGGCCAGCACCACGCCCAGTCCCTGGGTGCCTTCGAGCAGTTTGATGATGCAGGGGGCTCCGCCCACACTGTCCACGATGCTGCCCACGTCCTTGCTGTAGTTGGTGAACACCGTCTTGGGGATGCCCACCCCGCTGCGCGTAAGGATCTGCATGCTGCGGAGCTTGTCGCGGCTACGCACCAGCGCCTGGCTTTCCGTGGTGGTGAACACCTTCATCATCTCGAACTGGCGCACCACGGCTGTGCCGTAGAAGGTGACGCTTGCACCGATACGTGGAATGATCGCATCCACATCCGCCAGAGGCTGCCCACCGTAGATCACCTGCGGGTTCTTCTTCTCGATGAGGATGTCGCACTTGACGTGGTTGACGACGCGGGCGGTGTGTCCACGGGCCTCGCACGCCTCCACCAGGCGTTTGGTGGAGTACAACTTGCTGTCGCGTGACAGCACTACGATGTTCATGGGAGAAGTTGTGAGGACAAAGCTATGGGCGGCAATGCCACACCCGATGCGCTTTCTTCGGAGAAGATCGTTGGGGTGATGATGACCATCGTGGTCGGGAACTTTCGACCCATGTCCCTTCGTGTCATGCGATCGTGCGCGCACCACCCGGGTACGACCAGCGCACCGTGTACCCGGCCCAGCGCCAGGCGAGCCATGCGAAGACCGGCGCCGCCAGCACATCCACGGTCCAATGCACATGCTGCAGGATCACTGCAGCACCGATAAGGAATGTAGCTATCCAGAGCACAGCCCTGATCCGGGGACCGGGTACCGCGAAGGCGAGCAAGGCCAGGGTGGCGGTATGTCCTGAGAAGAAGAGGTCCTTGCGAAAGGGACGACCATCCGGGTAGAACAACTGTGTGACGGGATCCACGAGGTCGATGAGGTCCGCTGGCGGTTCCAGAGTGAAGGTGAACATGCTGATCATGCGCAGCAGCAGCAGGACCAGATAGGCTTGGAGCGCGCGGAGCAGGACGGACGGCTTTCCGGCGATCGACAGCACCGCCCAAAGGATGGCACCGTACAACACCACGAAGACCGGCACCGAAAGGTCCATCGGCGCCAGGTGTGCGATCACTGGGTCCGGAGGAACGTTGCCGGGCCTGGCCTCGATGAACCGGAAAAAGCTGGGCAGTGTGGAGGCCACGAAGGCCAGCGCCACCAGCGTGATCACCCAGACGGCAGCGTTGCGGTTGAAGCTCATCGGGGCACCCGTGTCCGTGGCCAGCGAACGCTCCAATAGCCCCTGAACTCGCCCAAGGCATAGCCCACGACCGCTTCACCGGGGTAGCGTTCCGTGATCAACGCGTGGGCCGCACTGTCCAGCTCCATGCCGGGGGAACCATGGCACTTGAGGCACCGCGAAAGTGTGAAGCATCGCATGCCCGAAAGTACTGTTCACCGGGCCTCAGAGCCCTTTGAAGACCGTTCACCTGCGTCATTTGCCCCGAGATCCGACCCGCAAGAGATCTTGAACAGGCACTTAGCTTCGCGGCCATGTGGTCCACGCTACGCGCCTGGTCGGCCAGGGAGGCGCTGGCGGCCCTGACGATCATCGCACTGATCCCCCGGCTGGTGGCCGCCCTGTTCAGCGGAGGCTACTTCGCGCATGATGACCACTTCCTGATCATCGAGGCGGCCGGGAGCTGGGTGGACGGCCACGACTACAACTACTGGCTGCCCTGGAACCAGGGTGAGGACCCGCGGCCCACGGGGCACAGTTTCGTTTATGTGGGCCTGCATTACTTGCTCTTCTCGGCACTGAAGGCCGTGGGGCTGTCCGACCCGAAGTCCCTGATGGTGGTGGTGCGCTTGGTGCATGCCCTGTGGAGCCTGCTGGTGGTCCGCTTCGGGTACCGCATCGCCCTGCGTCTCTCGGACCGGACCATCGCGTGGAACGCCGGGCTCTTTCTGGCGCTCTTCTACTTCATGCCCTTCCTCGCCGTGCGCAACCTGGTGGAGGTGGCCTGCATCCCGTTCCTTATGCTGGGCGCTTGGCAACTGGTGCGCGGGGATGAAAAACCGGGGACCCGCGACCTGCTCCTTGCCGGCATCTGGATCGGTCTGGCGATGAACATCCGCTTCCAGACGATCTTTTTCGCCGCGGGCCCGGGGATCGCCCTGCTGCTGCAGCGTCGTGTGAGCGGAGCGATGATCTACGCTGCCGGGGTGTTGGTGCCGCTGGCGGTGCTGCAGGGCGGCATCGATCTGTTCCTGTGGGGCCGGCCCTTCGCCGAACTGGGAGAATACGTGCTGTACAACCTGAACAACACCACCACCTACGGCGTG
>CAMCAZ010000091.1 GCA_945872795.1 Chryseobacterium gleum | reverse complement strand
CGTGGCGCAGCAGCGGATGTTCTCGTGTCGCAACCCGTAAGTTGGTTCACTGAAGGTCTGCCACTATTTCGCCTTCATGCAAGGCGGAACATGTACGGCGCAGCGGGCGCTACGCCGAAATGTTCCAACGCGGCAGGAAGGTGAAAGAGGGGCGGAGATGGTGAAGGAACTTACGGGTTGCGACACTAGACCTTCTTCCTGCGGGCCGGGGCGTAACCCTCCAGGGCGGCCTTCAGCTCGGCACACAGTTCGGCGGCCAGGCTGGCGGGCTTCAGTACCTTCACGGTGCTGCCTTGGGACAGGACCCACTGCCGCAGCTCGTAGTTGGGCAGCACGTCCAGCGCGATGTCGCAGGCCTCGGCATCATCGCGCAGCACCTGCTGGCTGGGGTGCACGGGCAGCGCCTTCACATAGCGGCCCTGCAGCGGGGTGAAACGCAGCACCACCCGTTCCACGGTGCCCGGCGAGGCGTCCACACCGATCACCGGCGCGTAGTGGCGGCGCACCCCATCGGCGTTGCCGGCGGCGAAGCGTTCGGCCTTCATCTCCAGTTGCTCGATGCGGTCCAGGCCCAGGGCGATGGGTGCCGCATAGCCCTTGGCGATGCCCAGCACATACCAGCGTCCGCGGTACTCCTTCAGCAGGTGGGGGCTCATCTGGTGGATGCGCAAGGCCTCGGTCTGGTAGCGGCGGTAGTGGATGGCCACCGCACGGCGCTCGCGGATGGCGCGCAGCAGCGGCGCCAGGTGCTTGATGCCGTGCAGGCAGCCCAGTCCCTCGAACTCCACGCGGTCGCCCAGCTCGCGCAGGTTGCGCGTGTCACCGTCCACCAGTTCCAGCAGCTGCGCGCGCTCCAGCAGTTGCAGCACCGTATCGTGGTAGGGACCTTTCCGTGCGATGAAGTACTGGTTGGCGGGCCGGTCGTAGTCCACCTCCACGCCCAGCTCGTCGCGCACCTGCTCCAGGTCGCGCTGCAGGGTGCGCTGGCTGCTATCCAGCCCATGGTCCGCGAGGTGCCCGGCGAGCTCGGCCAGGCTAGGACGCTGTGGTAATTTCTCCAGGATCAGCAGGTAGCGTTTCAGTTTCGCACGGAAGCTCATGGGACCAAAATAGGTCGCTCCCCCCAGTGCGTGGCCGCGGACGGTGCCGGTCCGCTCGCGCACCGGCTCGTAGTTGCTCCTATTCGATGGCCCAAGCAGCCCGCCCCGGGGGGAGCGGCGCGCAAGAAAACACCGCACTGCGCCAAAAGGTGGCGCAGGGCGGTCACTGCCTGTTTCGGTGTCGTTCAGAAATGTACGGATCGCCACCTGTCCTGGATCTCCCGACCCCCTCTCTTCCAAGTGGTGCGCCGATCCCGATCAGATCAAGTGCGCACCGTTGGGCACGGGCCGCTCCACCGCGGTGAGCACGATGTCACCGTTCGCATCCGCAAAGCCGGTGACCAGGCATTGGCTCATCACACTGCCCACCTGCTTCTCCGGAAAGTTGATCACCGCCACCACCTGCCTGCCGATCAGCTCCTCTTTCGTGTAGTGCTTGGTGATCTGCGCGCTGCTGCGTTTGATGCCGTGCGGACCGAAGTCGATGCTAAGGACGTAGGCGGGGTTGCGGGCGTTGGGCAGGTCCTCTGCGGAAAGAACCGTTCCCACGCATAGGTGGACCTTTTCGAAGTCGGACCAGGTGATGGGTTGCATGCAACTGTACTATGGGGACGGCAGGATCATCTTGGATTCAACTCCTGAACGCAATCGGATAGACGGACACGATGGGCCCACGGAAAAGCCAGTACAGGAGTGATGCACCAAGTACGAAGATGAACAAGCGCGTGATGATGCGCATGGCGTAGGTTCAATACCCCCCACCACCACCCTGCCCGCGCTCGATCGGGTGCCAGGTGGTCTTCACTTCCTGGGTGTCGAGGATGGCATAGGGTGAACCCGCATCCGCCTTCGGATACACCACCCGCTTCAAGTTGCAGGTGGCCTCGGTCTCCAGCATGGTGCGTTCTTCCTGCGAGGCATCGGCCACCACCACAGCGTTCACATCCATGTGGGCCACCAAGGGCTTCAGCAGTTCGCTACGGAAGCCCGTCATCAGGTTCACCACGCCGCCGGGGAGGTCGCTGGTGCCGAGGACCTCGGTGAAGGTGACGGCCGGCAGGGGGTGCTTCTCGCTGGCCACCACCACACAGGTGTTGCCGCCCGCGATCACCGGGGCGATGAGGCTCACGAGCTCCAGGAGGCCGTTGCTTCCCGAAGCCATGATGCCCACCACACCGGTGGGTTCATACACGCTGAAGTTGAAGTGGCTGCTGTTGGTGGGGTTGACGCTGCTGAAGACGGCCTGGTACTTGTCGCACCAACCGGCGTAGTGGATCCAGAGATCGATGGCGGCGGCCACCTCGGCCGCGGCCTGTTCTGGCGTGGCGCCGTGCAGCACCAGCTCGTGGACGAACTGTGCGCTGCGACCTTCCAGCACCTCGCCGATGCGATAGAGGATCTGGCTGCGGTTGAAGGCGCTGCGACCGGCCCATCCGCCCACTGCACCCCGTGCAGCCACGACCGCATCGCGCACGTCCTTGCGGCTGCTGCGGCAGATGTTGGCCAGTGGCTTGCCATCGCTGCCTTGGGGCTGGTAGTAGCGGCCGCTCTCCGTGCGCGGGAACTTGCCGCCGATGAAGATCTTGTAGGTCTTCATGACGGGCAGGCGCTTCTCGACCGCGCCTGCCTGTCCGGCAGGCAGGCTCGGGGCTACTTGCCCTTTACCATGAAGGGATCGTTTCACAGTTCCGGACTTGGAAAGGGTCTTGGCCATCAGGGTGACTTGCGATGCCAAATCTACGGACCATCGACCAAGACGGCACAGATCGGAGATCGGTGCGCGCGGTCCCTGTGCTCAGGGTCGTGCTTGTTGTGGAAGGCACTGAAGATGATGACCCGGTGCTTCACCGCACCGAACACAACGATGTACGCCGCACGTTGATCTTCGACAACTCGCGTTTCGGGTTCCAAGTGGGGGAGAGTCACCGGCTCTCGTCTTCCTTCAGGCGTTGCAACTCGCATATGGGTACCTCGAAGAACCGGATCGCGTAATGGGTCGATCCGTGAGTGCGTTCGATAGCTGCGCGCCGCGAACCAGCTGCCCCAAGAGGCCATCGTGTTCGTGAGCATCACGGATGGGGCGGAGAACGAGAGCACCGAATTCACCCGCGATGCCCTGCGGAAGATGATCACCGAGCGCCAGGCGCGCGGCTGGACCTTCGTCTTCCTCAGCGCCAGCCTCGAGGCCTACGAAGAGGCCGGTAGCATGGGCGTGAAGAACGGCTCCCGCCAACACTTCCACAAGAACGGGGAAGGCGCGCACAGCGCCATGCTCCTGCTCTCTGAACGGATGCCCTCCTTCCGTGACAAGCGGCGCATGAGCCAGCCCACGGAGCAGGATGACTTCTTCTCGTAAGGGGAGAGGAAGCACAAGCCATCCGGGCCGAAGGCATGACGTTGGGCTTACCCCCCGGCCGGTAACCAGCTGGCCGGGGGCTCACCCCCACCAGACGCCATAGCCACGCTTGCGCAGCCGTTCGGCCAAGCGCTTCTCGGCAGCCTCGGCCAGCAGCTTCGTAGGTATGTTCTGGTAATTTTGGTACAAGCGCTTGATCAGGCCCTTCGGCTTGCCGTGATCGGCTACTACCGTGCTGTACAGCTTATGGCCCTTCTTGTTCCTGGCTCTGGTCAGGTGCTCATGCAAGCGTTGTTCGGGCGACTTGGAGGTCATACCTACGTACACGCAGCGCTTGTCCGGTCGGTGGTTCGGATTGGCCTCCCTGAATTTCTTGCGGGTGAACACCTCGCGATCGAGCTCGATGACATAGAGTGTGTAGGGCATGAGCGTATTTGCTTGTTGAACGCCCGTATGCGACGGAAGCGAGGGCAATAATGGCTGCCTATGGGCTCACCACTGCATTGTCCACCAGGTCGAAGGCGAAGGTGTCAAAATACTCGTCATAACGGATGCATCGTATTCTGACCTTCATCCCTTTGATCGGCACCACCTTGCTCCGTTCGGCGAGCGATCCGGGTATGACCCCGACATGACCCTCATTGAATACGACCTGATACCCGCCCTTGATCCCACCCTTCACGATACCCGGAATCTCACTTCCTGACCTGATCGTTTCGAACAGGGCGGAAAATGTCCTCTTGAATTCCTTGGAAGCTCCCATCTTCGGTCGGTTGTTTGTGTCAACCTATTCCAGGACAAGACAGTTGCCGTGCAGGTGTCATGCTGGGCATTCGCCACTGTATCGAGAAGACCTGCGAACAGGAAGGGGAAGAGGACCCACACGATGCGAAGACCCCCAACAGGGCGGATCTCGTCGACGCTTTTGGTTGTTCCAATTCCCGTGCTCTACATTTGTACCCAGCATCAAGAGTTCGTCAGTGCAAGCTGATGGCACCAACCGGGTAACGACACCACGGTGGGCAAACGATGCGGACCACGTGAGGTCAAAAAAGTCGAAGGAACTCACTTATGGAATGTCCGCATGGACCCGGGAGACCGGGGTCCATGATGCTCTCGTCCACACGGAACGCATCATGGGCCCTCCACGTGGGCCCCACCCGGACCCCTCCGGAACGTTCAGACCCCGCCAAGGTCTCTCGAAGAGGACCCTGGCGAGCGGCGACACGGACCTGCAGGGTCCCCTCCGGTAGACCCTGCATAGGCTTCAGACCATCGACCTCCATGCACCCGACCTCCAACTGCCATGAAGAACATCCGAAGCGGCCTGAAGGCCGAACAACACACCCTTCACGAACTCCAGGAAGACCCAGCGGCAGGGACCAATGCCAAGGAGCCACCCCCGATCAGCTGCGACATCACCCAGGGCGTATGGGGGGCGCCCTTCCAGCGCAATGCCGAGGAACGCAGACTGTGGTGCGACCTGCTCGAACAGGCGGAGGAAACCAGCATTGTAACCGTGCATTGCCGTATTGAGGGCGAGGCACCGGGTACCGAGCTCTACATCCAGCGCAGCACCTTCCTGCGCGACAGGTGCAGTGGTGAATGCGCGCGCCTGCTGCACACGGAAGGGATGCCGCATCCGCCTGAATACGTGGAAGTGAGTGCGCGTGGGCTCGTGCATTTCACGCTCTACTTCGAAGCATTGCCCTGTCACTGTTCGGCGTTCGACCTGGAGGAACACTCCAGCGATCCCTTCCCGTTCACGATGCGCCACATCGAACGCAACAGCATGGATGTCTATCACGTGGTCCTGCGCGAAAACCAGAACGCTTGATGTCTTCGGACCAACACCCAACAACAACACGAACCACCATGAACAACACGACCGCATTCATCGAAGGGGCCACCCTCACCCTGCTCGATGGCACAGAGATCGTCAGCGCTACGATCACGCAACTGAGCAAACGTTGCTTGGAGCTGAGCCTGGTGCAGCCCTACCCTCTGCTTTTCGACCTGTCGCGACCCAGGTACTTCTCCCGCTTCCTGCTCGGCGATGGATTCCTCAGACCCCGCCAGGGTCTCTCGAAGAGGACCCTGGCGAGCGGCGACACGGACCTGCAGGGTCCCCTCCGGTAGACCCTGCATAGGCTTCAATCGCAGCACGCCGCCCAACAACCTTTGACCCGAACCCATGCCCACCACACCGCACAGCAGCACCACCATGCACCAGCTCCACCCCGCCTACTTCACCATCGCCTTCCGCACCGAAGCCCCGCAGGAACATTGGCCCGACCAGTTCGTCATCATCACCGCCTACGCCACCACCGGCGAAACGTGGAGCGATGAACGGAACACCGAAGCGGACCAGCGCCTGCACGCCGAACTACTACTGCGCGGGTGCACACCCCTGCGCATCACCGGCTACGACCCCGCCACCGGCCACGCCGAACCGGGATGGGCTGTGGAACTGCCCCTGGATGACGCCCTGGTCGTAGGACGCGCCTATCTGCAGGACGCCATCTTCGCGGTGCGGGGCGATGCCTTGGCGGTGGTGCCATGCAACAGCCTGCCGACACAGCACGCCATCGGGCGCTTCCGTGAACGGGTATCGACGCATCCCCGGCACCTGCTCCTCCACATCCCGCATGCCTCCACGGCGATCCCCTCGCGGGCCGGCTACGTGGTGGATGATGCGGCGCTGCACGCCGAACAACTGCTGCTCACCGACTGGCACACCGACGAGCTCTTCGCCAACGCCACCGATACCGCCATCGTGGCGCCCTTCTCCCGCATCTTCTGCGATGTGGAACGCTTCGCGGACGATGCCCAGGAGGTGATGGCCA
>CAMCAZ010000090.1 GCA_945872795.1 Chryseobacterium gleum | reverse complement strand
TCGAAAACGTTGCTCACCGTCAACTGCTGGAAACCGAATGCCGGTCCGCGCAGCGCCAGATCGGCATCGTAGGCAGGATAGAGCAACGCGTTATTGAAGTAGAACTGGTAAAGCAAGGGTGTGGAAGAGACGGAGACGGCCGTGTCGGCAGCTTCATCGCCGGGCAGCAGGAAACTGTAGTCCCACAGCATGTCGGGGCCGGTCACCTCCACTGCCACTTCGGTGGCATCGGTGTTGCGGTAGCGCATGGTGTCGCCTGCCGAGGGCATGTCGGCCGGTCCGATGATGATCTGGGCGGCGAGCGGTGCGGCGATCAGGGGAACAAGGAGCGTAAGGGTGAAGCGCATGGGGAGGGTTCGGTTGCGAGCAAAGCTACCGCAGTGGGATGCTACGCACAATGGCCTGACCCTTGCAAGGGTGCGATCTACCTTTGCACTCCCATGCGACACCTGCTGCTGCTCCTATCCCTGGTCCTGCTGGTCTCCACTGCCGCTGTCGCTCAGCCCGACCGACAGGCAGACCTGGTGCAGTTCAGCGGTGTGGTGGTCACCGACAGCCTGATGCCGGTGCCCTTCACCAACATCCTGGTGCGCAACACCTACCGTGGGACCATGAGCGATGTTTACGGCTACTTCAGTTTCGTGGCGCAGGAAGGGGACACCATCCTGTTCAGCGCCGTGGGCTTCGAACGGTCGCAGTACGTGATCCCCATCGGCCTTCAGGATAGCAAGTACTCCATGATCCACGTGATGGGTCGCGACACGGTGCAATTGCGTGAGATCGCGGTGTACCCCTGGCCATCCAAGGAGCAGTTCCGCGATGCCTTCCTGAACCTTCGTCTGCCGGATGACGATTACCAGTTGGCCCTGAAGAACCTGAGCCCGGCAGAGATGGTGCAGCGTATGGAGAACCTGCCGCCCGACGCGTACCAGAGCTTCCAGTATCAGATGGCCCTGGACCAGACCCGTCTGTACTACAGCGGCGGCACGCCCAACATCAACCTGTTCAACCCCATCGCATGGGCGCAATTCGTGCAGGCCTGGCAGAACGGTGATTTCAAGAAGAAGGACTGACGCCCTACCGGAGGCCACCACCATGCAAGCCGCCACAGGGCCCTGGGTCCTCGCCCCCATGCTTCCCGATGACCCGAAACGCTTATGCCTGGTGGAGCTGGAGCACATGCGCACCGGGGTCATCACGTATTACGCCATGCGATACCTGCGCGGCAACTGGCAGTTCCAGGACCGCTTGCGTTTGAGCGGTGAGCAGCGGGTGGTGCGGTGGGCCTTGATCTTGGAGAGTGCTCCAGCAGCGGTCCCGCTGTGACTCAGCGATCACTGATGCTGCCGAAATGCAGCTGGCGCTTCACCTGCTCGCCGGACTCCGAGGACCGTTCGGAACGCAACATACTGTGCCACCTGACCGAGGTGATCCGTGAAGGTCTGGGACGAGGTGGTTCGCTACCACCATAAGCATTGCTGCCGCGAAGGGGACCTGCCCTTGGCGTAAGATCTAGCTCAACACCTCCTTCACCTTCGCACCGATGGTGGCGGGGCTGTCCACCACGTGGATTCCGCATTCGCGCATCACCTTCTTCTTGGCGGCGGCGCTTTCGTCGGCACCGGACACGATGGCCCCGGCATGGCCCATGGTGCGGCCCACGGGGGCGGTCTCACCGGCGATGAAGCCGATGACGGGTTTCTTGCAGTTGGCCTTGATCCAATGGGCGGCCTGGATCTCCAGGTCACCGCCGATCTCACCGATCATGACGATGGCCTCGGTCTCGGGGTCGTTGGCGAAGAGTTGTACGGCCTCGAGGGTGGTGGTACCGATGATGGGGTCGCCACCGATGCCGATGGCCGTGGTGATGCCCATGCCGGCCTTCACCACCTGATCAGCGGCCTCATAGGTCAGTGTGCCGGACTTCGACACGATGCCCACCTTGCCTTTCTTGAACACGAAGCCGGGCATGATCCCCACCTTGCATTCGTCGGCGGTGATCACGCCGGGGCAGTTGGGGCCGATCAGGCGGCAATCCTTTCCACGCAGGTATTCGCGGGCGGCCACCATGTCCTTCACAGGGATGCCCTCCGTGATGCAGACGATCACCTTGATGCCGGCCTCGGCGGCCTCCATGATGGCATCCGCGGCGAACGCGGGCGGAACGAAGATGATGCTGACGTCGGCGCCGGTGGTCCTCACGGCATCGCTCACGGTCTCAAAAACGGGCTTGTCCAGGTGCTTCTGGCCGCCTTTGCCGGGGGTCACACCGCCCACTACGTTGGTGCCGTACTCGATCATCTGCGCAGCGTGGAACGTTCCTTCGCTACCGGTGAATCCTTGGACGATGACCTTGCTGTTCTTGTTGACGAGTACGCTCATGATCGGTCTGCTGCGGTGTTTCGGGCCGCTAAAGTAACCGCTACGGCCGGATCACAGCACGGGCCTTCGCCACGGCCTTCAGGTAGCCGTTCACATAGTACAGTCCGCCCAGCATGATGACGCCGGAAACGAGGTAGGGCAGCGAATGGTCGTACTCGTACAAACGCCCACCCAGCGCTGGACCCACGATGCGGGACAGGGACCCGAAGCTCTGGTTCATGCCCAGCACCTCGCCCTGCTCCTGCTGTTCGGCATTGCGGCTGAGCTGGGACAGGAGCGTGGGGCTCAGGCTTCCGTTGCCCAGGGAGAGCAGTGCGATGGACACGATGCTCAGCGGCAGGAAGTGCTCCACGGGGATGAAACCGATCATGCCGAGCCCGATGGCGATCATCAGCGCACCGTAGATCATCAGGTTCTTCTCGCCGAAGGTGCGCTGTAGCCAACCCACCATGGTGCCCTGCACGAGGGCCGAGCCCAGACCCACGATGGCGAACATGTAGCCGATCTGCGTCTTGTTCAATGCATAGTCATCGTACCAAAACATGGCGATGGTCATCTGCATCATGCTGAAGGCGGTGATGTAGATGAAGCTGATGATGAACAGGTCGCGGAAGCGAGGCTCCCGCAAAGCCTTGATGGCGCTGGAGATGGGCTTGATCTGGATCTTGCGTCCGTGCACTTTCTCCTTGAGGGACTCCGGGAGGAAAGCCCAGACGGCGACCATGTTGAACACGCACATGATCGCTGCCACATAGCCCACCCATTCCACGCCCAGCCGGTCGAACACGAAGCTACCGAGCGGAGGTCCGAAGATGAAGCCCAGGCCGAACGCGGCGCCGATGAGCCCGAGCGCCTTGGCCCGTCCTTCCGGCGGGGTGATGTCGGTGATGTAAGCCTGTGCCGCAGTGATGTTGCCGGAACCCACACCTGTGAGCATGCGACTGACGATGAGCACCACGAGCGTGGTGGCCTGCGCGAACATCACATAGCTCACGGCCGAGATCCCCAATGCGATCAAGATCACTGGGCGGCGCCCGAAACGGTCGCTGAGCGTGCCCCAGAAAGGCGTGAAGATGAACATCATCAGGGAGAACAGCGCGCCGGTGTCCCCCACCAACGCCTCGCTCGCGTTGAGCTCCCGTGCATAGATCGGCACCACCGGCACGAAGATGCCGAAGCCCATCAGGTCGATGAAGATGGTGACGAATAGGATAAGCAGGCGGCGGTCCATGGACGTTGGCGCGAAAAGCGACCGAAGGTAGCCGCGACCGGACCAACCCCACCAACCCGTGATGAACGGCTGATCAGGCCACTTCTGCGGCTGCCAAGGACGTCTTGTGCACGTACGGCCGGATGATCAGACGGATGGTGTTCTTCCAGCTGAGGTACTTCCAGGTCCAGTTCACCAGCACCATGATGCGGTTGCGGAAGCTCACAAGCTGCATCACATGCACGAACATCCACAGCAGCCAGGCGAAGGTGCCCCCAAAGCTGGTGTTGCCGATGTCGACCACCGCTCTCCGGCGTCCGATCACGGCCATGCTGCCCTTGTTCCGGTAAGTGAACGGCTCCGGCGCTTCGCCCCGGGTGGTGCGGATGAGGTTCTTCACCAGGGTGCGTCCTTGCTGGATGGCCACGGTGGCTACCTGCGGATGTCCGCGCGGCCATTCCGGGTCCTCGGTCATCAGGGCACAGTCGCCGATGATGTGGACCTCCGGGAAACCGACGACGGCATTCGAGCGGTCCACTGTGTAGCGGCTCGTCCGTTCGTTCAGCGCTGACCCCAGGCCAGGGATCGATACCCCCTTGACCCCGGCGGCCCAGATCACGGTATTGGTCTCCATCTGGCTGCCATCGCTGAGGTGTATGCGCTCGGCATCGCCGCCCAGCACGCGCACGTCCAAGCGCAATTCCACGCCCAGTTCCGCGAGGTAACGTTGGGCGTTCGCGCTGGTCTTTTCACTGAAGTTCTTGAGCACCCGGTCATTGCTGTCGATCAGCACGATGCGCATCAGCTCACTCTCCATCTCACGGTATTCCTGCCGCAGGACGCTGCGCTTGATCTCGGCCAGCGCACCCGCAAGCTCTACGCCGGTGGGGCCTGCCCCCACGATCACGAAGTTCAGGCAGCGTCGCACGGCGCTCTCGTCGTTCAGCGCGATCGCGGCTTCGAACTGCTGCAGGAAATCGCTGCGGATGTCCAGTGCCTGGCTGATGCTCTTGAGCTGCATGGCATGCTGCTCCATCGCCGCATTACCGAAGAAGTTGGTGGTGCTGCCCAAGGCCATCACCAGATGGTCGTAACGGAAGTCCCCGATGGAGGTCTCCACCACCTTGCGTTCCGGGTGCACGGAGCGCACCTCGGCCATTCGGAAAGCCACGTTGGGAATGGGGCCCACGGTGCGCCGGAACGGATGCGCGATGCTGTCCGCCCCCAGGCTTGCGGTGGCCACCTGGTACAGCAGCGGCTGGAAACAGTGGTGGTTCTGCTTGTCGAGCAGCAGCACCTTGAAGGGCTTGTTGACCAGACCCTTCACCACTTCCAGTCCGGCGAACCCGCCACCCACCACGATCACAGTGGGATAGGGTAACTTGTCGTAATCGAGCTTGGCTTGGCTGGGCATGTGCAGAGGGATGTCGGACGCGGAACAAAGATGTGGATCTTTGCACCCCTCCCCACCATGTACGAGCCCGATACCATTGCCGCCATCTCCACACCGCCGGGTGCAGGGGCCATCGCCCTGCTGCGCCTCAGCGGTGCCAAGGCCTACGGCGTGGTGGAACGCCTCGCGCCCACCCTTCCGCTGGAGCCACTTCCCCGCAAGGCGTACTTCGTGCCGGTGATCGACCTGGACGGTCAGGTGGACGAGGCGGTGGTCACCTTCTTCAAAGGCCCCCATAGCTACACGGGTGAAGATGTGGTGGAGATCAGTGTACACGGTTCGGTGTACATCCAACAGCGGGTGCTGCAAGCCTTGCTGGATGCAGGAGCGCGCCCTGCTCTTCCCGGCGAATTCACCCAGCGTGCCTTTTTGAACAAGAAGATGGATCTGAGCCAGGCCGAGGCCGTGGCCGACCTCATCGCCAGCCAGAGCGCTGCCCAGCACCGGCTGGCGTTGCAGCAGCTGCGTGGTGGCTTCGGGTCACGCATCGAGGAACTGCGGCAGCAATTGATCGACTTCGCGGCATTGATCGAACTGGAGCTTGATTTCGGTGAGGAGGACGTGCAGTTCGCCCAGCGCATCGAACTGGTGGCCCTGCTGGACCGCCTGGTGGACCTGAGCACCGAGCTGATCGATAGCTTCCGCTACGGCAACGCCATCAAGCAGGGCATCCCCATCGCCATCCTGGGGGCGCCGAACAGCGGTAAGAGCACCCTGCTGAACGCCCTGCTGCAGGAGGACCGCGCCATCGTGAGCGACATCCCCGGCACGACGCGTGACACGGTGGAGGAGACCATCACCATCGGGGGCATCCTCTTCCGGATCATCGACACGGCCGGACTGCGACGCACCACGGATACGGTGGAGAAACTGGGCATCGAACGGAGCTACAAGAAAGCGGCGGAGGCCAGTGTGGTGCTGCTCCTGGGCGACGCCAGCGTGATCGCAGAAGGGGCCCTGCAGACCGAGGCCAACATGCTGCGGAAGAAGATCGGCGAAGGTCCCGTCGTGGTCCCCGTGCTGAACAAATGCGATGTGCCCGGTGCACAGGCCGGCAAAAAGACCCTGTCCATCGCCGCACGCAGCGGCAAGGGACTGGATATACTGAAGGACGCGTTGGTGGAGCATGTGCACGCCCTGCGTAATGGTCCGGGGGATATCGTGGTGACCAACGCGCGCCATGTGGATGCCTTGAGGAAGGCCCGGGCGTCGCTGCTGGAGGCGAAGAAGGCCATCGACCTGGGCATCAGCGGCGAGCTGCTCGCCATCGACCTGCGCCGTGCCCAGCATCACTTGGGCGAGATCACCGGGCGCATCACCACCGAGGACCTGCTCGGCAGCATTTTTGGGCGGTTCTGTATCGGGAAGTGAGGAGGTGCAAGAAAGAAGCTCGGCTGCTGGCTGGACAGTAGTGCCTCTTTCGGAGGTCAAGGCTGTCTTATGTCCGATGTCCTATGCCGTGCACGTTTCCGGCACGGCATAGGACATCGGACTTCGGACAATTACGATCAA
>CAMCAZ010000089.1 GCA_945872795.1 Chryseobacterium gleum | reverse complement strand
ACTCGGCGTTCACAGCCGGGTCGGAGATGGCCACCACATACGAGCCGTTGGCCCAGTCGAGCTTGTCGCAGCTGTTGAAGATCAGGCGTTGGTTGCTGATGGGCAGGCAGAAGCCCTGACCACCACTGACGGCGCTGACGGAACCGGTGGAGAAGTTGTTCCGGTTGTCGATGATGCGGAGGTTGGTACCCTGGGTGCGGAGGATGTAACCGCCGGTGGTCATGCCGTCACCGGCCGCATCGAACACGAAGAAGGTATAGCAACCGTCGGGCAGGCAGGTCTGGATGGTCTGGATAGCGTTCGGCGCAAACAGGGGCTCACCCGATTGCAGGAGCGTGAGCCCGTCCTCCGCGCGGATCTGCCAGGTGGTCTCGAAGGGGGCTGCATCGGTCTGGAACTCGATCACGAGGTCGGTGGTGCACAAGGCAACACCCTGGCACGTACAGTTATTCAGGTACACGTCGTCCACCGTGTCGGGATCACCGTCATCGCAGGAGGTGCCGGGCAGGGCCGCGCCACCGGGTAAACCGAGGCAGTCGATCACCACGCCGGCGCAGGAGCAGTCTCCCTGCACCACATCGTTGCCCGTGTTCGCGTTGCCATCGTCGCAGGGCGAACCCGGCTCGGGGCCATTGGCGCAAACATCCAGACAATCCAGCGTGCCATCGTTGTCCGCGTCGCTCGCGCTATTCGCGGCACCGGGGCTTGTGCAGGCGAGCACGAAGTCAACGCCGTTGTCATTGGTGTCCTGGCCGTCAGGTACGCGCGAGAGGCTGAGCACATCATCATTGGTATCGGCACCGGCTGAAGTGCCCTCCGTGGTGGACATCACGCCTTCATAGCTCATCTGATCGATGATCACGTTGGCGGCGGTCATCAGGCGCAGGCCATCGGGCGCACCGTTCTGGATGCTACCCGCCACGGTGAAGGCCACCTGATCCACATTGGGAACGAGCGCGCTGCCGATCACGAAATAGTCGCCAGCGGCGAGGGTGGTGGACGTAAGGGTGATGGTGTTGTAGATCGAGCCGTTGGAACCGTTCACGAGTTCGATGCGGAGACCGGTGAGGCTCACCGCTTCAGCACCCACGTTCTTCAGTTCGATGAACTCGGCAGCATCCGTGCTGCTCTGGTCGTAGTCGATCTCGTTGATGACCAGGGTGGGAGGGGGGGCACACGTGGGGGCGGTACCGGTGACGACAAGCGTGTTGCAGGGCGCCGTGAAGCTCACCGCATAGTTGTCCGTTTCGTTGATGCCCGTGATCAGGATGGTGCCGTTGGATACCGTTGCGGGGTCATCGCCGCCCACGGTTCCCGATGCACTGGTATTGCTCACCACGATGCCGGGTTGCACACCGGTGTAAGGGATGCTGAGCGTGTAGGTATCCACGCCGCTGGTCTGGGCATTGCAGGTGGCCGTGACGGTGCCGATGCCCAACGCGCAGGAACCCAGTTCCACATCGAACTGGAAGTCATCGATGAACAGGCGCTCACCGAGGGCGTCCGCGAGCACACGCACCTTGAACTGGCCGGGCACAACGGCCACCGGGGTGGGGATGAAGGCACGGAACGCGACCCAGTTGGAGGCGTTATTCAAGGTTGTATTGGTGATGTCGAGCAGGACTGCGGACCAGGTGGTGCCGCCATCGGTGCTGAAGCTCACGCTGTAGTCAGGCGCGGGGTCGGCATCCCAACGGCGTGCCTTGAAACCGAACTCGGTCACAGCTCCGCCGCCCTGGTAGGTGGCGCGCCAGTCGATGCCGGCGATGTTCTGCAAGCGCCAGCTGAAGGTGCCCAACGCACCGGGGAAGCCATCCTGGGCGGTGGTGGCATTACGAAGGGCAGGGCCACCGGTGAAGGTCCAGCTATTACCCGTGTAAACGTGGTTGGATGCGTAGGAGGTCAGGGCAGCGGTTCCGGCCGTCCATCCAGCGACATCGTCGAAGTTGATCACCTGGCCTGCGAATGCAGGCAAACAGGCAGGAGCGGCACCGCTCACTGTGAGGGCCTGGCAGGGGCTGCTCAGGCTCACGTTGTAGGCGTTCGCTTCGCTGATGCCGCTTACCAATATGACACCGGTGCTGACGGTGGCAGGGTCATCACCGCCCACGGTTCCCGACACACCGTTGTTGATGACGGTGACACCTGCCTGGATACCCGTGTAAGGGATGCTCAGGTCATAGGTGTCCACACCCGCCGTACTGGTAACGCAGCTCGTGGTGGCCGTTCCGAACGTGATGCCGCAGGCGGGGTCGCAACCGGGAGCCGCGCCGGATACGCTCAGCGATCCGCAGGGGCTGGAGAACGTGACCGCATAGTTGTTGGTCTCGCTGATCCCACTGATCGTAATGACACCACCGTTGACGGTGGCCGGATCATCGCCGCCCACGGTTCCCGATCCGCTGTTGTTGATGACCGTGACACCGGATTGCACACCGGTGTAGGGAATGCTCAGGGTGTAGGTGTCCAGGTCCCCGGGCGTCGAGGCACTGCAGGAGGTGGTAGCTGTACCGAGGGTGATGCCGCAACTGACCGCGGGTGTACCCGTGAGCCTGACGTCATCGATGCGGATCTGCGGGCCCGTGCTGGTGCTCGACCAACGGAGCGAAACGGTGCTTGCAGCGGGTATCGTTCCGCCAGTGATGGTGATCAAGCGCCAGCTTGCTGTGCCGGTTCCGGTAGCCTGTGCTGGAAAGGTGAGCGCACTCCACGTGGAGCCATCGGTGCTCACCTCAACCACCAGCTCTGACAGAGAGGAGGTGGTCGTGGACTTCCATGCACCAAAGGAGAGGCTCAGGCTGGTGTAACCCGAGGTGTTTATTCCTGCAATGACAAGGGTGCGGGGCGGGGCTGTGTTGGTGAAGAAGATGTTCGCCGATCCGGAGGCACCGGTGTATCCACTGGATACCGTGCTGCTACGGACATCACCGGAACCGCTGAAGTCGTATGCTCCAGCGTTCTGGAATCCTCCGTTGGCATCGTGTGTAGCAATGGCCGTGGTGGCTGCCACCGTCCCCATGCTTTCGGAGAAAATGTTCACCTGCGCGTGAACGGAAGGTGTCTGCCAAAGTGCTGCGGAAAGGAGCATCACCAGGCTGGCCGTTGGTCGGAGAATTCGTGCGATCATGTTCGGGTGGTCTATTTCGGGGGTGCAAACTTCGTGTGCCGTGGTTAATTCAAGGTTAAATCAACCCGTTGACTTGCAGGGATTTTGGCTGTAGCTTGCGCGACTTTCCCCCCCTACGTGCATGCGTGTTTTCCACAACTCAACGCGAGTGTTTCTGTGTCTGACGCTACTGACCGGCGGTCGTGCAACGGCTCAGCAGTTGCTGTATGCGACGGACTTTGGCGGGCCCAACCCACCATTCACCCTGAACACGACTGATGCTGGTTCCACGTCTGCAGGAGATAACCGGTGGGTGATCAACAACGTGTATGCGGGCGGAAACGGAACGTTGGATTGCCTCGGCTTTCCGTTCAGTTTCACGGTACCGCCGACGGCATCTCAGCCGGCTGGTATCGCCTCACCGGGTGGAAACTATCTGCATATCGCCAGCTCGGCGGCCATCAACAGTGGCATCCTCAACTGCAATTTTGTGGCTGCCGATGGCCTTTGCTCACAGCCGGGCAACCACTTCGCGGGCATGACGCAGGATGTGAGCACCGTCGGCGCGCTCGAGGCCTCCGTGTCGTTCTGGTGGCTCTGTGGGGGTGGTGCCAGCAACTACGGCGAAGTGTACTACAGTACGGACGGTGGCAGCTCATGGACGCTGATCAGCGCACCCATCGCCCAATACCGCAACCAGCAGACCTGGGTCCAACAGACCATCACCTTGCCCGAACTGGGCGGCCATGCCACCCTTCGCCTGGGTTTCCGCTTTGTGAACGGGACCACCATCAGTGCGCAGGACCCCGGGTTCGGTGTGGACGATGTACGGATATCCGTGCCAGAGCCCAGTGAGCTCTCGGTGCTGACCAGCGAGCCGGTCACACAGGAATACTGCCAAGGCAGTGCCATCGAGGTGCCCTATACCGTTACGGGGGCCTGGGCTCCGGGCAATGTGTTCACGGCCCAGCTATCGGATGCCAGCGGCTCATTTGCCGCGCCCGTAGCGATCGGTTCCACGGTCTCGGGAAGCTCCGGGACCATCAGTGGCGTGATCCCGTCGAACACACCTGCCGGTGCCGGGTATCGCGTTCGTGTCGTGGCCAGCGCTCCGGTGTTCGAAGGTGCCGCGAACGCCGTCGACCTTGCGGTGCTGAGCGCTCCCAGTGCCGGAGCTGATGCTGAAGTGACGTTGTGCAAGAACACCGGAACCTATGTGCTGCTGGACCTCCTGGAGGGCGCTGACGCTTGCGGTGACTGGACATCCCCGACGGGTGCCTCGATCTCGGGCATCTTCAATTCGGACACCGACACTGCCGGCGACTACCTCTACACCACGGATTGCTCCACGGTGTGTGCCGAGGACGATGCCACGCTCACCATCTCCCTCCAGAACCCGGCGAATGCCGGCAACTCTTCCACTGTTGCACTTTGCTCGAACGATCCGCCCACATCGCTGTACCCCTACGTGGCAGGTGGTGATCTCACCGGCCTTTTCTTCTACCAGGGTCAGACCTTTCCTCTCCCGGACCTGACGGTGGCAGGCACCTATGTGGTGAACTACGTGGTCTACGGTACGGCTCCCTGCCTGAACGACAGCGCCGATCTGCAGTTCGTGGTGAATGAAGCTGCCGATGCCGGGCAAAGCAGCACCTTGACCATCTGCACGAGTTCCGCCCCGGTCGATCTGGTGGATGAACTGGGCGATGCACAGACGGGCGGCACCTGGACCGGACCGGATAACGAACCCTTCTCCGGGATCCTGGACCCGCTGATGGATGGACCGGGTCTATACACCTATACCGTGCAAGGCATTGCACCATGCGAGGATGATGAAGCCTTTGTGGCGGTCATCATCGATCCTTGCCTGGGTGTGGATGAACTGGGCTCGAACTTGGCTGTCCGTTGGGCTGGTCGTTCGGGTGATCACCAGTTGTTCACGATGACCGGCGGTAGTGCTGTCGAAGCCACCCTGTTGGATGCCACCGGGCGGATGTGCACGCGCAAGGATCTGCCGGCAGGTGTGACATCCTTCACGCTTCCGATGGCGGATGAACGGCATGGCCTATACCTGCTCGTTCTTCGTTCGGAGATGGGCATACAGAGCATTCGTTTCATCCATGATCGCTAAGATCGTGGACAAGTTGTGGAAAAGGTGAGGTGCTCCCCAAGAACGATCCGTGGCTCCTGGACCTAGTTTCACACCACCAATCGTTCTTCAGGCCCGGATCGAGTATCCGGCAGTGGGTCGGAGAGACGAACACATCGATGCCGGAACGGTCCTCGGACCGCTCCAAGCCTGGTAAGAGGCCATGCATCCAGGTGGGTTCGACCGCATGCCAGACGTGCACCGAGCAGCCCCACTTCTCCTACGCCCAGCGACCTTCGGGTGGTCGGGCGGCGGATGAGCAGGAAGAACGGGAGGCATACGGCGAAGGCTACGGCCCGGACCGGATGGGAGCGGGGATCGCCTGATGGTGGTCCCCGCTTCATTTTTTTCGACCACTTCACACAGGCGTCACGCAGCGGTCACGACGTGTTGATGAACACGATCGATCGTGGAAAAGTGCGATACCGATGGATCCGGGAAGGCCTATGGGTGCGGGTAGTTTTGGAGTACACCGTTCCTTGATCGAATGAGAAAAAAAGACCGCAAGATCTTCGTACTGGACACTTCGGTGATCCTCTACGACCACTCAGCCATTGAGAGCTTTGAAGAGCATGATGTGGCCATCCCGATACAGGTCCTTGAAGAACTGGATACCTTCAAAAAAGGCAACGACACGATCAACTACGAGGCCCGCGAGTTCATCCGCCACCTCGATCAGATAGCGAAGCGCGACGTATTGAGCGACTGGCAGCCCTTGGACGGCCCCTCCTTGGGTCGCTTCATGGTGGTGGCCAAGCATGACCTCAATGGTGTGGATGCCACCAAGGTCTTCGCCGATGCCAAGAACGACCACCAGATCCTGAACGCCACGCTGACGATGCAGCGGCAGAACAAGGACCGGAAGGTGATCCTGGTGACCAAGGACATCGCCCTTCGCCTGAAGGCCAAAAGCCTGAACATCCTTTCCGAGGACTACCTCACCGGGAAGGTGCGCGATGTACGGGAGAAGCTGTACACCGGCAGGACCGTGGTGGAGGACCATCCGGAGGAGTCCATCGACAAGCTCTTCTCTGAGGGCAGCATCCCGGTGGAGGAACTGGGCATGGAGCGACCCAAGGGTAATCACTTCTTCATCCTCAAGCACAAGAAGAAGAGCATCCTGGCGAAATATGATCCGCGCACGGGACATGTGGACCGGGTCGAAAAGCAGAACGTGTTCGGCATCGGGCCGCGGAATGCCGAGCAGGCCCTGGCGATGAGCGCCCTGCTGGACCCGGAGATCAAGCTTGTGACCTTGCAGGGTGCGGCGGGCACTGGCAAGACCTTGCTGGCACTGGCCTGTGCATTGGAACAGCGAAGGGAGTACCGCCAGATCTATGTGACCCGTCCGGTGGTGCCGCTCAGCAACAAGGACATCGGTTACCTGCCCGGTGATATCCAGAGCAAGCTGGACCCTTACATGCAGCCGCTTTGGGACAATCTGAAGCTGATCAAGGGGCAGTTCGAGAAGCATGACAGCACGCCGAAGCGCATTGATGAGATG
>CAMCAZ010000088.1 GCA_945872795.1 Chryseobacterium gleum | reverse complement strand
CGGTACTTCTTTTGATGAAGGTCGCGAACGCGTTTGAGGTCGGCTTTGGTGGTCAAGGGGCGGGTATATTTGGCACTGCCCTTCCAGCGGCAGCTCGGCAGGAGCGCAAATTAGGCAGCCCAACGCTCTCCTTGAGATCCCGTCCGTTCCATACCCCCCTCCTGATCGTAGCCCTTCTCCTTGCGGGCTGCGATCCCGCGAAACGGGTGCCGGCGGGCGAACACCTGCTGAAACAGAACCGGATCGTGGTCACGGACAAGAGCGTGAGCACCGATGAACTGGAGACCATCGTGAAGCAGAAACCCAACAAGAAGGTGTTGGGCATGCGCTTCTACCTGAACATGTTCAACCTGGCGGACCCCGAGCGCATGGCCCGGAACAAGGCCCGCCTGGACGCCCGCACCGACGAGCGCAACGAGGAACGCGCGGCGCGTGGTAAGGAGCCCAAGGCCTATAAGCGCACCACGGGCGAATGGCTGCGCGAGGTGGTGGGCGAGCCGCCGGTGATCATCGACGAGGCCCAGACCGAGCGCTCCACCCAGCAGATCCGCCTGTACATGCAGAAGGAAGGCTGGTTCGATGCCGTGGTGAGCGATACCGTGCACTACAAGCGGCTCCCCCTGTTCGGCGGCGAGCGGAAACACACGTTCAAGCAGGCGAAGGCAGAGGTGGTCTATCACATCAACCCGGGCAAGCCCTACCTGGTGCGCAACATCCGCACGGTGGTGGACGACCCGGCGATCGCGGCGATCATGGCCAGCGAGGAGGACCGACGCCTGGTCAAGCCCGGGGACCGATTCGATGCCGATGCGCTGGACAAGGAACGCGAGCGTATCACCGGTTCGTTGCGCGAGCAGGGCTACCTCTACTTCAACAAGGAGCTGATCCGTTTCGATGCGGACACAGCCCTTGCAGGTGAAGTGGTCGATCTCACCCTGCGCATGGAGCGCAGCAGCAGCAAGGACAAGGGACTGCGCGGAAGTCCGGAGGCCACGGTATACTCCATAGACCAGGTCACCATCGTCACCCAACGCACCAGTGAGCGCGGCCAGGCGCTGTCCACCGACACCATTTCCCTGGAGGGCTACGAGCTGCTCTACGGGGAAAAGGTGACGCACAAGCCTCAGGCCCTGCTGCAATCGATCTTCATCCACCCCGGTGAGGGTTTCCAGCAGAGCAACTCGGACCGCACCTACCGGCGGCTCAGCGGGCTCCGGGTCTTCGACCGGGTGGAGATCACCTACGATACCACCGGAGCTGAGCGGAAGGATCTGGCGAACGCCCGCATTGCACTGTATCCGGGGAAGGAACAGAGCCTGGCACTGGAGGGTTTCGGGACGAACCGTGGAGGATCGCTGGGCACCTCGATCAGTGTTGGGTACCGGCACCGGAACCTGTTCCACAACATGACCAGCATGCAGGTGCAGATGACCTTGGGTTTCGAGGCCCAGAAGAGCATCACCGGCCAGGACATCAGCTCCACCGACCAGACCCTGGGCCGGGGAGATAATGCGCGCCTGTTCAACACCTTGGACATCGGACCGGAGCTGACCCTGCGCTTCCCCCACTTCCTGCTGCCCATCAAGCGGGAACGCTTCGCACGTTCCGCCGCACCGCGCACCTTGATCAGCACACTGTACAACTACCAACGCCGCCCGGACTTCATTCGGACCCTGGCAAAAGTGTCCTTCGGTTACGAATGGCAGGAATCGCCCACGCGCGCTTTCGGCCTCTTCCCCATGGAGGTTAACGTGATCAAGATCCCAGTGCGGTCCGAGGGCTTCCAGGAGTATCTGGAAGAGGCCAATGACCCGGTGCTCACCGACAGTTATACCGACCACCTGATCACCGGCATGCGGGGCAACTTCGTGGTGAACACCCAGCTATCCCAGCGACAGCGCAACACCTTCTATTCCCGCTTCACCGTGGAATGGGCGGGCCATCCATTGGGCATCCCGCTGAGCGTGATCAGCTCCTCCGTGACAGACACAGCGGGCAATACCTACAACGCCGTGGCCGGCATCCGCTACGCTGAATTCGTGAAGCTGGACAGCGACTTGCGGTGGCTCTTCACCTTGCACGAGAAGAGCAGCATGGCCTACCGGGTGGCGGCCGGCATCGGCATGCCCTACGGCAACCTGGGCGTGCTGCCCTTTGAATCGAGCTTCTTCGTGGGCGGTGCCAACGGCGTGCGCGCCTGGCTGGCGCGCTCCCTGGGTCCCGGTTCCTATACCGCGCCCCTCACCACCTTCGATCGCATCGGTGAGATCAGGATCGAGGCCAACGCCGAGTACCGCTTCAAACTGATCGGCTTCCTGGAGGGCGCCTTCTTCGCAGACGTTGGCAACATCTGGAACCGCACCCCCGACCCGCGCAGGCCGGGAGCAGAGTTCAGCTCGGATTTCCTGAGCGAGCTGGCCGTGGGCACCGGGGTGGGCGCACGCCTGAACTTCGAGTTCTTCGTGGTGCGTTTCGATCTGGGGCTGCAGACCAAGGACCCCTCGATGCCCAAGGGTGAACGGTGGTTGTTCCAGCCCAAGGACACCTTTGAGGCCGTCTCGGAGACCACCGGGATATCCGCCGTGTACAAGCCCCGCGTGAACCTGAACCTGGGTATCGGCTATCCCTTCTGATCGCGGCAGCCGGGGGCAGCGCACAGCGGTCCGTTCATACCCGTGCTGGAAACAGTGGTTGTTCTGCGACCCCGCTGGGGTCGACTACGGTGCAAAAAACGTTCGGGCTATGTTCGATGATCCCTCTGGGGTCAACAGCACGCGCACATCTCGGGGTCTGAAGAACGACGAGGTGTCACGGAACATGCAATGTCCGATCGCGACCATGATCGTCCAGCCGGACAGCAGCCCACAGCGTTCCGTTCATAGCGCAGCGGGATCCGCACTGGCCAAGGCAGGACCCTTTCCGTAGCTTTGCCGCCTGTCAAAACGGACCGACGCGCATGCAGACCTTGAAGACCGGCAACATCGAAGAGCTCCTGGGCAACGACGCCACCAACCTGCTGGAGCACCAGTGCAAGACCATCGACAAGTCCATGCTGCACCTCCCCGGTGGCGATTTCGTGGACCGCAGCTTCCTGCAGAGCAACCGCAGCCCCCAGGTCCTGCGCAGCCTCCAGGCGCTGTACGGCAACGGTCGCCTGGCGAACTCCGGTTACATGAGCATCCTGCCGGTGGACCAGGGTATCGAGCACAGCGCCGGTGCCAGCTTTGCCCCCAACCCCGCCTACTTCGACCCCGAGAACATCGTGAAGCTGGCGCTGGAAGGCGGCTGCAATGCGGTGGCCTCCACCTACGGCGTGCTGGCCACCAGCGCCCGCAAATACGCCCACAAGATCCCCTTCGTGGTGAAGATCAACCACAACGAACTGATGACCTATCCCAACAAGTTCGACCAGGTGCTCTTCGGCACCGTGGAGAGCGCGTGGGAGATGGGTGCCGTGGCCGTGGGTGCCACCATCTACTTCGGCAGCGACGAGAGTACGCGCCAGATCACGGAGATCGCGGACGCCTTCCAGCATGCGCATGAACTGGGCATGGCCACCATCCTGTGGTGCTACCTGCGCAACCCCGGCTTCAAAGTGGATGGCAAGGACTACCACACCGCCGCCGACCTCACCGGACAGGCCAACCACCTGGGCGTAACCATCCAGGCCGACATCATCAAGCAGAAGCTGCCCGAGAGCAACGGCGGCTACAACGCGCTGAACGGTTACGGCAAGACGCACAAGAAGGTGTACAGCGACCTGAGCAGCGATCACCCGATCGACCTGTGCCGCTACCAGGTGGCCAACTGCTACATGGGCCGCATAGGCCTGATCAATAGCGGTGGTGCAAGCAGTGGTGCCAGCGACATGGCCGAAGCCGTGAAGACCGCCGTGATCAACAAACGCGCCGGTGGGCAGGGCCTGATCAGTGGCCGCAAGGCCTTCCAGCGCCCCATGAATGAGGGCGTGCAACTGCTGAACGCCATCCAGGACGTTTACCTGGACAAGGGGATCACCATCGCCTGAGAACGGTGAAGTGTGGATGCGGAGCTGTGAAGTGTGAAGTGTAGCCTTAGCGAAACCTTCACACCGCACACCGCACCCTTCACACTCCACACCTACTGCTAACTTCACCCCCCAGAACAAGTCGAAATGGGTTGGTTCACACGCGTCAAGGAAGGCATCACCACCAGTACGGAGGAGAAGAAGGAGACCCCCGAGGGCCTCTGGTACAAGTGCACCGAGTGCAAGGAGGTGATGACCGCGGAGGACCACGAGGACAACCTCTGGGTCTGCAGCAAGTGCCATCACCACGAGAAGATCGGCAGTGCCGAGTACTTCGCCCTGCTCTTCGATGACCAGAAGTACGTGGAGATCGCCGGGGACCTCATTGCCGGCGATCCGCTGCAGTTCGAGGACACCAAGAAGTACACCGACCGACTGGCCAAAACGCGCCAGGACACGGGCTTGAACGATGCCCTACGGGCGGCCGAGGGCAAGTTGGACAAGCATATGGTGGTCATCGCCTGCATGGACTTCCGCTTCATCGGTGGCAGCATGGGCAGCGTGGTGGGCGAGAAGATCGCCCGCGCCGCCGACCAGGCCATCAAGCGCAAGTGCCCGCTGATCATCATCAGCAAGAGCGGCGGTGCCCGCATGATGGAGGCCGGATTCAGCCTCATGCAGATGGCCAAGACCAGCGCCAAGCTCACCCTGCTGGCCAAAAAGAAACTGCCCTACATCAGCATCGTCACCGACCCCACCACCGGGGGCGTCACCGCCAGCTTCGCCATGCTGGGCGACCTGAACATCGCCGAACCCAAGGCCCTGGTGGCCTTCGCCGGTCCCCGCGTGGTGCGCGAAACCATTGGTCGCGACCTGCCCGAGGGCTTCCAGACCAGCGAGTTCGTGCTGGAGCATGGCTTCCTGGACAAGATCGTGCACCGCAAGGAGCTTAAGCCCTTCCTGGCCAGGACATTTGCGCTATTACGCGCCTGAGGGAGCAAAAGTGGCCGCTAGCGTTCATCGGATCGGGAAGATCCCTATCTTTGCCGCCTGTAACGAATGACCATGTACCTGACGAGCGAAGCCAAAAAGGCCATTTTCACGCAGCACGGCGGTTCCGACAAGAACACTGGTGGGGCTGAAAGCCAGATCGCACTCTTCACCGAGCGCATCAACCACCTGACCGGGCACCTGAAGACGAACAAGAAGGACCACGGCACCGAGAAGTCGCTGATGGCCCTGGTAGGAAAGCGCAAGCAGCAGCTGAACTACCTGAAGATGTACGACATCGAGCGCTACCGTGCGATCCTCGCGAAGCTTGGTCTGCGTAAGTAAGACCTCGCCCATGGCCCGGTCAACGGCCGGCGGGGTCACCACATCCTGAACGATAAAGGGGCGATCGTGATGCACGGTCGCCCTTTGTTTTAAGTCACGCCGGAACGCCCGGCACATGCAGGCAACAAGAGGTAAACAGAAGACACGAAGATGAAACCACAAGGAATAACCAAGACCATCACAATGGGTGATGGACGGACCATCACCATCGAGACCGGGGTGCTGGCCAAACAAGCCGACGGCGCCGTAACGGTGCGCCTGGGCGACACCATCCTGCTCGCCACCGTGGTGAGCACCAAGGAGGCCCGCGACGGCATCGACTTTCTGCCCCTGACGGTGGAATATCGCGAGAAATTCAGCGCCGCCGGCCGTTTCCCCGGTGGCTTCTTCAAGCGCGAGGCCCGCATGAGCGACCACGAGACGCTGACCTGCCGCCTGGTGGACCGCGCCATCCGTCCGCTGTTCCCCGATGATTTCCATGGCGACACCCAGGTGGTGATCTCCATGATGAGCAGTGACAAGAAGAACCCCGGAGATTCGCTGGCCTGCCTCGCGGCATCCGCCTGCATCGCCGTGAGCGACATCCCCTTCGACGGTCCCGTGAGCGAAGTGCGCGTGGCCCGTGTGGACGGCAAGTTCATCATCAACCCCATGGTGGCCGACATCGAACGTGCCGACATCGAGATGGTCGTGGCCGGTACCACCCGCGACATCATGATGGTGGAGGGCGAGATGAAGGAAGTGCAGGAGGCCGACATGATCGAAGCGATCAAGCTGGCGCACGAAGCCATCAAGGACCAGTGCCGCGTGATCAAGGAACTGGGAGAGGCCGTGGCGAAGAGCCATGTGAAGCGGAGCTACGTCCACGAGAACGCCAACGCGGACCTGGAGAAGAAGATCATGGACTTCTGCTATCAGAAGTACTACGATGTGGCCATGGAGGCCAGCGCCAAGGAAGTGCGCGCCGACAAGTTCAAGGCCATCAAGGAAGAGTGCATGACCACCCTCAGCGATGAGGAGAAGGCGGACAACGTGATGTTGGCCCGCTACTTCAAGAAGGCCATGAAGAAGGGCGTGCGCAACGTGGTGCTCGACCATGGCAAGCGCCTGGACGGTCGCAAGACCGATCAGATCCGCCCGATCTGGGGCGAAGTGGACGTCCTGCCCGGCACGCACGGCAGCGCCATCTTCACCCGCGGTGAGACCCAGGCCATCAACGCCGTGACCCTGGGCAGCTCCATGGACGAGCAGACCGTGGACCTCGCCACCAAGAAGGGCAGCGAGAACTTCATGCTGCACTACAACTTCCCGAGCTTCAGCACCGGTGAGGCCCGCCCCATGCGCGGTCCCGGTCGTCGCGAGATCGGCCACGGCAACCTGGCTCTCCGCGCCCTGAAGCCGGTGGTACCCGGCCTGCCCGACAATCCTTACACCATCCGCCTGAACTGCGACATCCTGGAGAG
>CAMCAZ010000087.1 GCA_945872795.1 Chryseobacterium gleum | reverse complement strand
AGACCCCACTGACGGATCACGCCGCAGCTGAAGTACTGGTTATCGGGCTCGTCGATGAGCTTGGTCAGCGGGCAGGCAGCACGCACCGGGTCGATCATCAGGCGGCAGGCAGGGCCGAACTCACCGTTCACACCGTTGACACGTGCACGGACACGCACGTTCATCAGGTCGAAGGCAGGCACCTGGCTGGCCACGGCCCAGTTGTTGAGCTTCATGTGGCAGGCACGGGAGGCGCCCACGCTGGCGAAGCCGTCGCTGACGTTGTGGCTGCGGAACCTGCGGAAGCTGTAGCCTCCGTTGGGGTCGAAGATCCAGAACTCGTAGCCGCTGTTGTTGTCCTGCACGCTGTTGGCACCGCCCACGATCCACTCGGCACTGACGGCCGCGTTGGTTGATGCGACCACGTACTGGCCGTTGGTCCAGTCCAGCTTGTCACAGCTCGTGAAGAGCACCTTGTCGTTGCTCAATGGCAGGCAGAAGCCCTGACCACCGCTTATGGCACTGCTGCTACCGGTGGTGAAGTTGTCGGTGTTATCGATGATGCGCTGGTTGGTCGTCATCTCGCGCAGCACATACCCGCCAGTGGTCATGCCATCGCCACCGGCATCAAGCACGCGCAGCACATAGCATCCGTCGGGCAGGCAGGTCTGGTCGCCCAGGGTGGCGAAGGGGGGGTACCATCCACCGCCACTTTGCACCAGGATGTTCGTTCCCTCGGTGCGGAGTTCCCAGCTGGTCTCGAAGCTGTTGGCATCCGTGCTCAACTGCACGGTGAGTTGGGTGGTACAGGCCTGGCCCACGCAGGTGCAGTTCGCGTCCACCACGTCCAGCACCGTGTTCGGGTCGCCATCGTTGCAGGCATCACCCGGTGCCAGGAAGGGCAGGGTGGGGCAGCTGTCCACGCAGTCCGGCGTGCCATCGTTATCCCCGTCTGCACTGTTCACGCTGATGGTGGTCTGCGCCGTGTTGGAGCAACCGTTCGCATCGGCGTAGGTGTACGTGAGGATGCGTGTGCCAACGCTCGGATCGAACACCTGGGCGCCGATGGACCCGCTCACGCCGATGCCGGCATACGTTCCACCCGCAGGTGAACCAAGGTTCAGGGTCACATCGGAACCGGCCACGCATAGCGGGGATGGGCTGTATTCACCCGCGCTCACTACAGGAGCCTCGTTCACCGTGACGGTGGTGGTGGCGCTGCTGGTGCAGCCATTGCCATCGCTGTAGGTATAGGTGAGGGTCTGCGTGCCTACGCCGGGATCGAAGCTGTTGCCCGTTACACCGGTACCGCTCCAGGTGCCGCCCGCAGGGGTGCCACCCAAGGTGATGGCCGCACCGTTGATGCACAGCGGACCATAGCTGCCGGCGCTCACCACGGGCAGGGGGTTCACCGTAACGGTGGTGGTGGCGCTGTTGATGCAGCCATTGCCGTTGGTGAAGGTGTACGTGATGGCCTGGGTGCCCACGGTGGGGTCGAAGCTGTTGCCGGACACACCGGTGCCGCTCCAGGTGCCGCCCTCCGGGGTGCCGCCCAAGGTGACGGCCGCGCCATCGATGCACAACGGACCATAGCTGCCGGCGCTCACCACGGGCAGGGGGTTCACCGTAACGGTGGTGGCGGCGCTGTTGGTGCAGCCATTGCCATTGGTGAAGGTGTACGTGATGGTCTGGGTGCCCACGCTGGGGTCGAAGCTGTTGCCGGACACACCCGTGCCGCTCCAGGTGCCGCCGCTGGGCGTACCGCTCAGGGTGATGTCAGCAGCGTCGATGCACACCGGACCATAGCTGCCTGCAATCACCACGGGTGCCTCGTTCACCGTGACGGTGGTGGTGGCGCTGCTGGTGCAGCCATTGCCATCGGTGAAGGTGTAGGTGAGGGTCTGCGTGCCCACGCCGGGATCGAAGCTGTTGCCCGTTACACCGGTACCGCTCCAGGTGCCGCCCGCAGGGGTGCCACCCAAGGTGATGGCCGTACCGTTGATGCACAGCGGACCATAGCTGCCGGCGCTCACCACGGGCAGGGGGTTCACCGTAACGGTGGTGGTGGCGCTGTTGGTGCAGCCATTGCCGTTGGTGAAGGTGTACGTGATGGTCTGGGTGCCCACTGCGGGGTTGAAGCTGTTGCCGGACACACCGGTGCCGCTCCAGGTGCCGCCCGCAGGGGTTCCCCCCAGGGTGATGGCCGCACCGTTGATGCACACCGGCCCATAGCTGCCGGCGCTCACCACGGGCAGGGGGTTCACGGTGATCTGGAAGGTGCAGCTGTTGGTGCAACCGTTGCCGTTGGTGAAGGTGTACGTGATGGTACGCGGACCCACGCCGGCCACGGCCGGGTTGAAGTTACCAGCGCTCACGCCAGTTCCGCTGTAGGTGCCTCCTGCAGGGCTGCCGCCACTGAGGGCGAAGGCCGGGGCGCTGACGCACACACTGCTATTCGTGGGACAGGTGACCACGGGGAGCGGATTCACGCTCACTGTTACCGAGGCGGTCCGGGTGCAGCCAGCCGCGCTGGTGCTGGTAGCCGTGTAGGTGGTGTTGGTGGCGGGCCCCGCGTTCACCTGGCCTGCAGTGGTGGAGGTAAGGCCCGTTGCAGGTGACCAGGACCACACCGCAGGTTGCACCACGCCGAAGCGGATGTGGTTACGCGCGGTGTACACAGCGGTCATCGTCATTGCATTTTGGTTGATGACGGTGGCCGTTGCTCCGTCCACCCGGTAGAACGATGTGGCATTGAAGCTCAACCCGGTGCTGAAGTTGGCCGTGTTGTAGGTTCCCGTTGTACCCGTGTTGTTGTTGGAGTAGTTGAACTCTACAAGCAGGTTGTCGGTGCCGTTCCAGGTGATCGGGTTGGTGAAGCTGAAGGTGTTGAATCCCACCTGGGGGGTTACGGTCTGTGCCGGGAATACGGTCGTCCAACCGCTGCTCACCGGTGTGGTGGTCAGTGCGTTCACGCTGCTGTTCCATTGGCTCTTGATGCGGAAGTTGCTCAAACCGTAGCTGGTATTGGCTGTTGCCAGGTCCAGGGCGATGCTGGTGATCTGGCTGCCTGCTGTCAGCCCCAAGGCGCTCAACTCGCTGGCCCGCCATACCATCTGCTGCTTGGT
This sequence comes from Chryseobacterium gleum, assembly GCA_945872795.1. Classification (GTDB taxonomy): domain Bacteria; phylum Bacteroidota; class Bacteroidia; order Flavobacteriales_F; family PHOS-HE28; genus PHOS-HE28. The sequence goes on along the minus strand of CAMCAZ010000087.1, from coordinate 3,864 downwards.
GCCCCCGTAATAGTTCTGCATCGGGTTGGGCCCAAGCGTGCTGGCTGTGGTATTTCCGATAGTGGTGCTTCCGGTGCCGGCGGAGGTGACCTGGCCGGCGGTCGTGCCACCACCTGCGGTCAGCTGTACCGCGGTTCCGGCACAGATCGCGTTCGGGGTGGCCGGGCTGATGCTCACGGTAGCGGGTACAGCGTTCACCACGGCGCTGGTGGTAGCGGAGGTCGGGCATCCGTTGGCCCCGTTCCGGGCGGTAACCGTATAGGTGCCGGTGGCGGCCGTTGTGGCGTTGCTGATGCTGGGGTTCTGGGCGGAGCTGGTGAAGCCGTTCGGGCCGGTCCAGGAGAACACGCTTCCGGCATTGCAGGTCAGCTGCAGGTTGCTTCCCGCACAGACGGGACCGTTGTTGGTAAGGCTCAGCGTGGGAGCCGGCGCCACGCAGCAGGTGAGGTTGGCCTCGAAGCCCGAGGCGTTTTGGGAACCATCGGAGGTGAAGTTCACCGTGAGGCAACCGGTGGGATGGGTGCTGGTGATGGCTGCCGGGAGGGTGGTGCCGCTGAAGGTGCCCACCAAGGGAGAAGCCGTGCTGGGACCGTTGTAGACCCGTACGAAGTCGTAGTCAGCCTCGGTATTGAACTGGGTGAAGCTCATGATGAGCGCCTGTCCGGCCGTGGTGGGGCAGTAGGTGGTGGTCACGTTCAGGTTATTGGCATAGTTGCCCGTACCGCCGGGGTCGCGCACCACCTGGCCGCAGGCGCTGGGCGTGGGGGTGGCCGATACACAGATGCGGAAGGTACCTGCCGCGCCGATGGAGGTGTTCGTGAACACGCGCACCCAATAGTCCGTGTAGGCGCTGGCGTTCACAAGGTCAATGAAGGCGGGGTTGTTCGCGCTGCAGCTGATGGGGCTGCCGCCGCAGGAGCTGTAGATGGACGCGCCGTAGCTGCCGGCGGTCAGCGCGCTCAGGTTCACGCGGATGGGGGAGTTGTTGTACCCGGTGTTGAAGCGGTACCACACATCGGCCAGGGTGCCGCTGCCTGCGCATTCGGGAGACGCTAGCTCGGAGTTGGCATCGAGCGTGGAGCCGATGGTGCCGTTGGCCGGGCACTGGGCCGTCGTGTTCACATTGAGGGTTACCGCTGCACCGCACAGGTCATTGGCCGGCGGGCACAGCTGGTTGCGCGTGAAGTTGCCGAGGTTACGATCGCAGATGGCCTGGTCGGCGTGCAGCAGACGCACGTTCACCACGCTGGTGAGTGCGAAGGGGCCGATGGTCTGTACATCGAAGTCCACAAGGCCCGGAACGGTGGTCGCAGGGCCGCCGTTCACACTGTACCACAGGTTGGTGGTGGGGGCATCGCCGGTGAAGAGCACCTCCACATCCAAGGAGTAGCTGAGCGAATTGCAGTCGGTGATGACCGTCACAGAACCATCCGGGCTCACGCAGGCCGGGGTGCACTTCACCTCGAAGTCCCAGCTGGCCTGCTGCCCTGTTGCGCAACTGTTGCTGGGGTCCGTGTCGATCTCCATGAACAGCGACTGCCCCTGGGATGTGGCCGTTAGACCGGCCAGGTTGGACACCGTGCTGGTGGCCAGCAACGCACCGGAGTTGTCCGTGCCGTCGTAGATGCGGATGATGTCGTTCAGGTCGATCGTGCCACCGATGAAGGTGATGGTCACGGTCTCCGGAGATGGCGCTGTATAGGTGAACGTGCGGTTGTCATTATTACCGTAGCAATGGCTGGCGTTCAACGTATTGCCACAGACCAGGTCCACGGGGCAGCTGGAGCTGCCCACGAAATCCGCGGTTGAGCAAGCGAGCAGCACATTGGTGAACCGCGCGGTCACCACATCGGTCGTCGCGAAAGGACCAACGCTCGTGGTCCCCAGAGCGCTCACGGCCTGGTTGGTGGTGCTGCCACCGTTCACCTCGTAGCTCAAGGTGCCCGTTGCGCCGACCCCGAAGGCCGTCAGGTTCATCGAAACGTTGAAGGTCCCACCGCCGCAGTTCTCCACCACGCTGAAGGTCGCTGAAGGCGTTACGCAGGGGGTCCAGGAATAGGTCAGGCCGCTGTTCCAGTTCTTGGCCGGTGTGGCACCGGTGAAGCGCAGTGTGCTGTTGTTGGCATTGCCCGCCAAGGGAGCGGCCCAGGTCTCGGCACCGCTTTCAACCCGAACGTTCTTCACGTTCGTGGCAAAGGTGTTGTTCGGCCCGCGGAGCCCCACTTGGGGCATGTTGGTGGAGTTGGCCGGCCCCTGGGTGATGGGGCCATAGACCACCCGGATGATCCCGTTCGCATGGTTCAAGCGGATCTGGAAGCTGAAGTTCTCGCCCCAGGTCTGGAAGGTGTTCCGATAGCGCCGGATGCCCCGCCATTGGATCACGGTCTCGCTGCCCACGGCCTGCCAGCGCACATCGCGCGTGCCGGAGCTTTGGTTCACCAGGTCCTGTGCGAAGGCCGCGATGCAGCGGGCGTAGGTGGCCGTACTGCTCAGCGGGGCGTACTCGGCCCCCGCCGGCGCGCTGCCGAACGTGATGAACCCATTGGCCGACACGAACATCCCCGTGTAGTTCGTGCCGTTGAAGGGGAACGAAGGGATGGTCTGCGCACCGGATACATTGTCGTCGAACGTGTTGCTCCACAGCTGCGTACCTCCCGTGATCTCGGAATACGACCCCGAGGTGGCACTGAAGAAATAGGCCGTGGCAACCTGGGCGTTCACCCGCCCGACAAAGGCCAGCACAAGCAATATGGCAGTGACCAGCACCCGCCCTCTAAAGGCTGGGGGACTGGCTGATCCGAAAGGGTTGAATAGCTTCATGGTCTAGGTAGGTTGGGTTTTGCCGGTTCCTTGGACGATTCAAAACGATGCTTGGTGCGTTGTTTTTTGAAATCCGTCGAGCGAATGTAGAATGGTCTCCGGGCCCGTGTCAAGTCCATTCTTCGACAGGGTGCCCAAAATGACCACACGAACGATGATTTATTGTCGACGAAAGTTGATCCAAGGAGTATCCGACCTCCGGGGCAACGTGCGTGCGCTACGTCTAATGGGCTCTTTGGGCTACCAGGCCCGCTTTGCCTGCTCGCGAACGCACCGTAGATCCAGCCACCGGGACCGCCTCAATGCCTGCCTTGTTCTTGAGGTGCTACCCTGATGAACGGCCGGTGAACCGTTTCCCAGGGACCTGAACGGCGAAGGGCATGGCTGAAGGCATTTACCGACCCGCGATCCCGGCTTAGTCCCTCGTGTCGCAACCCGTAAGTTGGTTCACTGAAGGTCTGCGACTATTTCGCCTTCATGCAAGGCGGAACATGTACGGAGTAGCGGGCGCAACGACGAAATGTTCCAACGCGGCAGGAAGGTGAAAGAGGGGCGGAGATGGTTAAGGAACTTACGGGTTGCGACACTAGCCGCGATACTGGGGGCTGATCAAGGTCCGGAACGCAGAAAGCCCCGGACCAATGGTCCGGGGCTTTCCCTTTTCGTGGCGATCGCCAGGCGCTGCGCCTGCGAACGTTTTCCTTACGGCTGGATGACCAGTCGCTCGGTGTAGGTCTTGTCACCGGCGGTGATGTTCACCAGGTACATACCTGCTGCCAGTTCACCGTTCAGCGCGATGTTGGTGTTCACGTTGCCACCGGACACTGCGACGGTGCGGGCGCTGACGCGCTTTCCGAACAGATCGTAGATGTCCATGCTCACCGTGTTCACACCTTCCTCAATGGCGCTGAGGCTGAAGGTCAGCACATCGCCACGGTTCGGGTTGGGGAACATGCGCAGTTCGGCATTGCTGCCCGCGGCTGCGAAGTTCTGGTTGCCGCTGCCGGCAGGGGTCTGGTCGATGGTCACCGAGCAGATGTTGCC
>CAMCAZ010000086.1 GCA_945872795.1 Chryseobacterium gleum | reverse complement strand
GGACGCGCTTTCCCCGGAGGGGAGGCTTCAAGGAAAGCCCTTCTCGCTTCGCTCGTGGTCTTTTTCGCTCCCTTCCCTCGCCCAAGCAAGCTTGGCTCGGTCAGGGAACGAAAAAGCCCAGCCACGAAGTGGCTGGGCCTTCTTTGGCGGAGAGGGAGGGATTGCGCGAGGACGCGCTTTCCCGGGGGGGGAGGCTTCAAGGAAAGCCCTTCTCGCTTCGCTCGTGGGCTTTTTCGCTCCCTTCCCTCGCCCAAGCAAGCTTGGCTCGGTCAGGGAACGAAAAAGCCCGGCCACTTCGTGGCTGGGCCTTCTTTGGCGGAGAGGGAGGGATTCGAACCCCCGGTACCCTTGCGGGCACATCTGTTTTCGAGACAGACCCGATCGACCACTCTGGCACCTCTCCGGTTCGGGGCGCCAAATATAGCGGAAGCGCTCCTAGGCTGAACCGTTGTCATTGTCCATTGCTCTCTCGCTATCTTGCTCCACATGCGCATCCTCCTGCTCCTCGCGGCTTCTCTTGCGGACTTCGGACTTTTCGCCCAGCCCTTTGCCATCGGCAACCGAAGCATCACGTTCTATGATGCGTTCCGGGATCGGAGCGTTGCCACCAACCTCTACTATCCGGCGGCGACCAGTGGGGCAGATGTTCCTGTGGCCGATGGTCTCTTCCCCGTGCTGGTGTTCGGTCACGGTTTCGTGATGACCCCCAATGCCTACGGCAACATCTGGCAGCATTTCGTTCCCAAGGGCTACATCGTCGCGCTACCGACCACCGAGGGCGGGTTCGCTCCGAACCATGCGAACTTCGGTGCCGACCTGGCCTTTCTGGCGACCGCCCTTCAAAATGCGAACACCGAGACCGGCTCGCCTTTCGAAGGTCGTGTAGCACCCGCTACGGCACTGATGGGACACAGTATGGGTGGTGGAGCAAGTTTCCTGGGCGCCGGGGGCAACGAGAATATCCAGGCCTTGGTGAACCTGGCACCGGCCGAGACCAACCCATCGTCCACGGCCGCCGCAGGCAGCGTCACGGTCCCCACCCTGGTCTTCGCGGCCAGCGAGGATTGCGTGACGCCCATCCCCGACCACCAGGGACCGATGTATGCCGCCACGGCGTCGAACTGCAAGGCCTTCGTGAACATCCTCGGTGGGGGGCATTGCTATTTCGCCAACGACAATTTCAATTGCTCCTTCGGCGAGCTGACCTGTGGGCCCGACCTCACCATTTCGCGTAATGACCAGCACGATGTGGTCAACGACTTCGCCGGGCTATGGTTGGACCATCACCTGAAAGGTGTGCCCGGTGCCTTTGACGCCTTCCGGGACAGTGCGGCGGTTAGCACGCGCGTAGAAGCACAGGTGGATTGCATCTCCACGCAGGTCACCGCTCACACGGATGCCGGCTATGCACTGTTTCCTGTTCCAGTGGACCAGCGCCTACACATCAGCGTGAACGAGGCCGTAATCGGTGGCCGTATCCTTGATCTTGATGGGCGCGAAGTGCGGAACCTCGGAACGTGGACCGGCACGCTTGCGGTCGACGTGAGCACATTGTCCGTTGGTAGCTATTTCGTTGAACTGATCCATCGCGACGGGACGCACACCACGGACCGTTTTGTTGTGGCACGTTGACCGTCGGCTTTACTTTCGGCACGCGATCGGTGGTTCATTGTGCCATGGTTTTTGGTCGTAACTTACCTTCCCGCTTCGTCCGATCGATCGTCCCAAGCCCTACTGGGTCGGGTACATTTGTATGGCCATGCAACGAGCGAGACAGGCGTTGCACGGACCCCCTGAACACATGACCACCATGCACTTCTTCCGATCAGCCAACAGCAGGGTCATCGTGCTGTTGACCATGATCTCCCTGACCGTCTTGGGGTGCCGTCATGAACCACTCGAGGGTCCCATCGACCCGGGGGGCGGTGGGAATGGCGGCGGAGGTATCCCGTGCGACCCGAACACGGTCTATTTCCAACAACAGGTGCTGCCCATCCTGATCAGTAATTGTGCTGTGCCGGGTTGCCATAACACCGCCACGGACGATAACAATTGGATCCAGATCACCGACTACACCAGCCTGATGAACAGTGGCATCGTGCAGGACGGTGATCTGATGGATGTGATCACGGATACCGATCCGGATAACATCATGCCCCGCCCGCCACAGAACCCCTTGACGGCCGAGCAGATCAATATCATCAACAGTTGGATCAACGCGGGCGCCCCGAACAACAGTTGCGCAAGCCTTTCCTGCGATACCCTGAACGTGACCTATAGCGGGACCATCAGACCCTTGATCCAACAGCGCTGCCAAGGCTGTCACAGTGGTGCCACACCACAGGGTAACATCGACCTCTCCACCTGGTCGGGGGTGAACGCGGTGGTCGCCGATGGCCGCCTGCTCGATGCCGTACGCCACCAAGGCACGGTCATCGCCATGCCTCCCGGTGGGGCCGCCAATAAGCTGCCCGATTGCAACATCCGCCAGTTCATGCTGTGGATCGAGGCCGGCGCACCCAACAACTGAACAACGGATGCGAACGTCCCTGCTCCTGGCCTTTGCCGCGACCGTGCTCTTGGGCATGAACAGCTGCTACTACGATAACGAAGAGGTGCTGTACCCGAACAACTTCTGCGACACTTCGATCGTGACCTGGTCCGGTACCATCCAACCCCTCATCACCTCGCGCTGTGCCACTCCGGGCTGCCATGTGAGCGGTGCCCAGTTGCCGGACCTTTCCACCTATGCCGGTGTAAGGGCGCAAGCTGATAATGGGCGGATCAGGGCGCGTGCCATCATCGGTTCGCCCTCCATCATGCCCCAGTCCGGGAAATTACCCGCCTGTGAGATCCAAAAACTGGACATCTGGCTGCAGGCCGGTGCCCCGAACAACTAAGCCATGAAACCCAGGACCATGATCATCGTCGGGGCCACCATCGCCGCAGTGGCTGGAGGCTACGCTCTCAAGGAATACAACCGAGGTGTGGAAGGTGCCGCGAGCATGGAGGCCGCAGCCACCGTTTCCGCCACCGACCTGCTGGCCGCTTTCAACGCCGATGAGGCTGCAGCGACGGCCACCTATGTGGGGACTGCCGAACAGGCCGTGCAGGTGAGCGGCACCATCAGGGCCATGGAACCCACCGGCGACGGCAAGGTGACCGTGATCCTGGAGACCGGTGATCCGCTGGCCGGTGTCACCTGCGAATTCGCGGAAGCCGACGTGCCCGGAACATGGCGCTCTGGAGCGGACGTGACCGTGAAGGGCATCTGCACCGGCATCCTGATGGATGTGGTGCTGGTGCGCTGCGCCGCTGTGGAATGAACATTGCCATGCACACATGCAGGGGAACGGAGCTCCGGCCCCGACGACGAACCTTAGCGATGGACCCGAACAAGGGCCCATCACACGAACCGAACAACGAAACACCATGAACTCCCTGAAGACCATCCTCATCGCAGCCGCTCTGCTGCCGCTCGTGACCTCCGCCCAAGAGCGCTACATGACCCGCAACGGGCACATCGCCTTCTTCTCCGCAACCCCCATGGAGAGCATCGAGGCCAACAACCACAAGGTCACCAGCGTGTGGGACGTGACCACCGGTGCATTGCAGTTCGCCGTGCTCATCAAAGCCTTCGAGTTCGAAAAGGCCCTCATGCAGGAGCACTTCAATGAGAACTACATGGAGAGCAACACTTTCCCCAAGGCCGAGTTCAAAGGGAAGCTCACCGGTGTATCCGCCGATCAGCTGAAGAAGGCAGGCACCTATGATGCCGTCGTGACCGGTGACCTGACTATCCACGGTATGACCAAGCCCGTGACCGCGAAAGGCACAGTGACGGTGGATGCCGCCGGTGCCATCAAGGCCTCCAGTGACTTCGCCGTGAAGCCCGAGGACCACGGCATCAAGATCCCCGGTGTGGTGCGCCAGAACATCGCCCAGGAGATCACCGTGAAGGTGCGCCTGGATTACGCGAAGATGTGATCCGCCGACCTGCCCGAACACCCTCCCACGTACCGATCACTGACCGATGCTGCGACGTTGCCTTCTGCTGCTCTCCATCCTGATCGCCTCTTCCGCCGCCTTCGCCCAGGAAGAGGACCTTCTCAAATTGCTCGGGGAGGATGAGGAGGAGGGGCCCATGCACACGAATGCGGCCTTCAAGACCACGCGGGTCATCAATGGGCATAGCCTGGAGAACACGGCGCACGGCGTCCTCGACTTCAAGATCGGACACCGCTTCGGGCCAGTGAACGGTGGTGCGAACGAGTTCTTCGGGCTGGATGGCGCGACCATCCGGCTGGGCTTGGATTATGGGGTGACGGACCGCCTGATGATCGGCATCGGCCGCAGCAGTTTCGAGAAGACGGTGGACGGTTTCGTGAAGTACAAGCTTTTGCGCCAATGTGATTCCGGTTGCGATATGCCCTTCACCCTGGCGCTGGTGGCCTCGTCCTCCATCAACACGGTCAAGCGTTCCGATTTCTGGCCCTATCCGGAGGACGAACGAGCCTACTACTTCTCGCACCGCATGGCCTATTCGTTCCAGATGATCCTGGGCCGCAAGTTCAACGAGTCCTTCAGCATGCAGCTGAACCCCGGCGTTGTGCATGTGAACCTTGTGGAGAACGCCGAGGACGCCAATGACATCATCCACATCAGCGGTGCCGCCCGCATGAAGCTCACCAAACGCATCGCGCTGAACGGCGAGTACTTCTACGTGCTGCCCGGCCAGATCACGCAGCCCACGGCAGAGGAGGAAGCGGCGGGCGCCCTGCGCACCCGGAACTCACTTTCCTTCGGCTTCGACATCGAGACCGGTGGTCACGTGTTCCAACTGCACATGACCAATTCGTTGCCCATGTTCGAGCGGGGTTTCATCACGGAGACCACGGAGAACTGGGGTGACGGGGGGATCCACTTCGGGTTCAACATCTCCCGGGTCTTCACCGTGCACGAGCCCAAGAAGAAAACGATCTGACGATCAGGCCTTCGCAGCTTGTGCGGTCGCCTGCCGGACCCGGATGTACTCGTTGAGGTTGTCCGCCTCAAAGATCCCCACCAGCACGCCCTGATCCATCACAGGAAGCAGGGGATGCCCTCCGGCGACCAGTTGCTGGTACGTGGCCTGCGCATCGGCATCAGGGGATACCGTTGGAGGCACGCGGAGGGTGAACTGCCTCAGGGTGTGGTCTTTCTTCCCTTCGCCCACGGCTGTCCACAGTTCCTTGCGCTCGATCACGCCCACATAACCCATGACGTCCACGACCACGGCCACATGGTCGCCGCCGGCCAGCAGGCCGTTCACCGCCTCGTGCACCGGGGTGGGGGCGGGGATGGTCCAGAAGCGTGTGCGCATCACCTCCCGCACGGTCACGCCGCCCAGTGCGGACTGTTGCACCACCTGGCGCGCCTCGGCCCCGGCCGCCATGTAGATGAAGAAGCCGATAAGCGCGGTGAACGGAAGTCCGGCGTAAAGACCATAGACCACGAACCCCACGGCCAGGATGCGGCCCAGTCCGGCTGCGATGCGCGTGGCACGTTCCCGTGGCATGCGCATGCTCAGTAGCGATCGCAGGATCCGCCCGCCGTCCATGGGGAAGGCTGGAATGAGGTTGAACAGGAACAGCATCAGGTTCGCGCTGAGGATGAAGCCCAACACGGCCGTCCAGGAGGCCACTCCGAAGTCCAGGTCGGTGATGAGCCACGAAAGCCCCAGCAGGGCTACGAGCCCGAAGGCCAGGCCGGCGATCACCAGGTTCACCAACGGGCCGGCTGCCGTGATCCAGAACTCCTGACGGGGATCCTCCGGAATACGTTCCAGGCTGGCCACACCACCGATGGGGAGCAGGGTGATATCGCGGGTGCGCACGCCGTAATGAAGTGCGGTGAGCGCGTGACCGAACTCATGCAGCACCACGCAGGCAAACACAATGAGAACCAGAGCGAGTTGCATCAAGATCTCCCGAAGTCCAAGGCCATCGCTGAAGCCGCTGAACGCGATGAACGCCGGCAGTGCCAGGAAGGACCAATGCACGAGCACCTTGATGCCCTTGAAGGAGAACAGTGGCAGACCACCCCGGAAGGAGGCGGCCATCAGACCGCTGCTTGTTGCAGCACCAACATCGGGATGTGCGTGTGCATGGCCAGCTTGGTTGCCGTGCTGCGGTGAAAAAGCTGGTCGAAGAGGCCGCGGTGACGGTGGATAACCACCACCATGTCCGCATCGCTCTGGTCCGCCAGCTCGTGCAGCGCCTTGATCACGTTCTCACTGGAGGTGTAGTGGAAGGAATGGGGGATGGCACCCAGCAGGGTGTCGAAGATGGTGTTGCCACCTTCCTCCACCGTGGTCTCCTCGTTCACCACGCGCACGATCATCACTTCGGCCTGCGACCAACGGGCGATGTCGAGCATCAGTCGCACCACCTCCTTGTTCACCGGACCTCCATCGTCCGCCAGCACGATGCGCTTGGGCGAACGATAGGTGTTCTGTTCGGGGACGGCCAGGACATGCAGGTCTCCCCGCTTGATCACGTCGGCCGTGTTGCTGCCCAGCAGCACCTCCTTCAACCCGGTGGCCCCCTGGGTACCCATCACCACCACGTCCGGCGCATCTGCATCACGGGCGAAACGGGCCACCACGTTGGGCAGGTCGCCATGCTCGCAAACGGTGTTGATCACCGGCTTGAGGCTGCCCAGGTCCTCCTTCAGCCTCGCGGTGAAATCGTTCAGGCCTTCCCGAGCCTCCTTGGCCAACAGGTCATCGATGCTCCACATGGTGCTGGCGGATCCGCGCGGCATCATGTAGGTGTTCAGCACCGTGAAGGTGTTCCCTTCCGCCCCGAACAGTTGCACGGCATAGCGTGCTGCGTTCAGGGAATTGGCACTGAAGTCGGTGGGTATCAGGATGTGTGCCATGTTCTTGGTGCGTATGGGGGTACGGCTCAGTGGCCGTGGTGTCCTTCGGTGGTGTTCTTCGCTGAATCCACCAAGGCATAGCCCATGAAGAACAGGGTCAACATGGCCACGAAACTGATGAGGCCCATCACGTTATCGGCCCGACCGTCCTCCAGCACCACCTGGTCGGTGTCGAGGATGGCGAAACGGAAGGGGATGATCAGGGCAGCGATCCA
>CAMCAZ010000085.1 GCA_945872795.1 Chryseobacterium gleum | reverse complement strand
GCAACGGCAACTGCGCGCCCGCCGAATGGGTGGGTGATGGCACCTGCGACGATGGCGCCTTCGAGCACAACGGCATCCCCATCTTCTTCGACTGTGGCACCCTCGGCAACGACGGCGGCGACTGCGGAACGCCCTGCGCACCCGAGCTCTGCGATGGACTCGACAACGACTGCGATGGCGAGGTGGACGAGGACTTCACCTGGTACGTGGATGCGGACGGCGATGGCTTCGGCCTTGAGCCCACGGCGCAGGTGTTCTGCGCGCCCCCTGCCGGACGGGTGCAGGTGAGCGGCGACTGCGATGACGGCGATGCGAGCATCAATCCCGGTGCCACCGAGGGCTGCGACGGCGTGGACCGCAACTGCGACGGGGTGATCCCGGGCACCAACGGCACCGAGGTGTACAGCCCCAACTGGACGGCCACGGCCACCACCGGGGAAACGGTGGATCTCTTCGCCCTGCTGGCCCAAGGCAAGACCGTGGTGCTGGACCTCTTCGCCGCCTGGTGCGTGCCGAGCCAGCAGATGCTCAGCGCCAACTTCCTGCAGGACTGGAACGCGCACATGGGGCCGAATGGGACGGACCAGATCCGCATCGTGGCCATTGCGGTGGACCAAAGCGCGGGGAACGTGAACCCCTTCATCAGCTCGGCGCAATGGCCGGTGATCGTGGATGGCGGGGAGTCCTTTGGTCCGCTGTACAATGCCATCGGCATGTACAACAACTTCGTGCCCACCCTGTTGATGATCTGCCCCGACCGTTCGGTGACGATGCTCTACGGCGGACCGGATGAACTGCCCTACACGGGCCTCTTCCAGTATGATGCACCGGCGGCCGCTCTGTTGCTGAACGAACGCTGTGCCTGCCGCAATGCCTGCCTGACGAACATCGGCTGCATGGACGTGAACGCCTGCGACTACGACCCCACGGCCACCTGCCCCGGCCCCTGCGCACAGGCCCAGGAGTGGTTCGTGGACAACGATGGGGATGGCGCTGGTACGACCTCGCTCGGTACGCAATGCACGCAGCCGGCCAACTCGGCCGCCATCAGCGGTGATTGCGACGACAACAACGCCAGCGCGCAAGTGGGCTTCACCTTGTCCATCCTCACCAACGACCCTGGCGACTTCGGCACGGCGCACTACCTGATCCAGCAGGGCGGCACCATCATCGAGGGCGACCTGGACCTCACCGCGGAGACCGAGGGCATCGGCGAACTGCCCGTATGCATCGGCAGCGGCTGCTACACCATCACCATCACCCAGAACGATGTGCTCCTCTTCCAGGAGGCCTACCTGACCTTTGCCAGCGCACCCGACGAACCGTTGCCCATATCTGTCCTGGAGACCTACGTTGGTGGCGGCAGCGCAGAGGTCTGCGATGGCCTGGACAACGACTGCGATGGGCAGGTGGATGAGGGCTTCCCCCAGGAGTACGCGGACAACGATGGCGATGGCTTCGGCAACGCGCTCCAACCCCTTTCCTGCGACACGCCCGGCGTGGCCAACCCGGACGATTGTGACGATACGAACGCGGCCATCTTCCCAGGTCAGGGTTGCGGTGGTTGCTCACCAGCGGACATCGCCCTGGTGGTGTCGAACACCTCACCTTCACAGGGCTGCATCCAGTCCTGCTACGGCGGTGCACCGAACGACCTGCTCACCTGCCTTGCGAACTGCTACGTACAGGCCGGATTCTCCAACACCTGCGCAAGCTGCATCGTGGACTTCCAATTCTGTACGGCCGTTTCCTGCCCCGAATGCGAGCAGGACCCCAACAGCGCCGCGTGCATCCAATGCAGGCAGAACGCAGGGTGCGACTCGACCTTCACGGCCTGTTCCGGACTACAGGATGCCGATGGGGATGGCTACTTCGCCCCGATCGACTGCGACGACGCGAACGCCGCCGTCCATCCCAACAGGGTTGAGGGGTGCACGGTCGATGGACTGGACAACGATTGCGACGGGCAGGTGGACGAGGATGCACTGGTGGACGCCGATGGGGATGGATTCAGCCTGTGCGATGGCGACTGCAACGACATGAACGCGGACGTGACACCGGTGGCCGCAGAGGTCTGTGATGGCATCGACAACAACTGCAACGGCACCACGGACGAGGGCTTCCCCGCCTACTTCGTGGACAACGACGGCGATGGCTTCGGCGACCCTGTCATCGCAGGTGCCTGCGGAGCCCCCGGCAGCGTACCGAACAACCTTGATTGCGACGATGCGGCCGCCACCGTGTACCCCGGCGCACCCGAGCTGTGCGACGAACTTGACAACGACTGCAACGGGGCGGTGGACGACAACCCGATCGAAGACCTGGACAACGATGGGTTCACACCCTGCACCGGGGACTGCGATGACAACAACGCCAACGTATTCCCCGGAGCCCCCGAGCTCTGCGATGGCATCGACAATGACTGCAACGGCGCCATTGAGCCGACCCTGTTCGCGGATCTGGACGCGGATGGATTCGGCGCCGCCGGCATCCCCGTACCCTGCGGGACACCCGGTTCGCCCAACCAGCTTGATTGCGACGACAGCGATCCGCTTGTCACGTTGAGCCCGAGCTGGTATCCTGATGCGGACGGGGATGGATACGGGGTGTCCGGCACGACGATCAGTGCCTGTACGCAACCCACGGGCTATGCCGGCAACAGCTTCGACTGCGATGACAACGACCCGCAGGTGTTCCCGGGCCAAGGCTGTGTGGAGTGCTCCCCGGCAGACCTGGCCCTCATGGCCAGCGACCCCGGCGTGATCAGTCCATCGCAGTTCTGCTCGTTCAGCTGCGCATCCGTCCCGGACCAACAGCAATGCCTGTCCGCATGCCTTGCTGGCAACGGGCTCAGCGACCCCTGCGCGGATTGCTTCGCTGCGTATGTGTTCTGCCAGGCGGCCACCTGCCCCATCTGCCTGGAGCAGCCGCAAAGTCCCGCGTGCATCGCCTGCCAGGAGAACAACGGCTGCAAAGAGGCGTTCACGGCCTGCTCGGGACTGGAGGATGCGGATGATGACGACTATTTCGTGCCCTTTGATTGCAACGATGCGAATGCGGTCGTGCATCCGGACGCACCCGAACTGTGCGATGGGTTGGACAACGACTGCGACGGATCCGTTGACGAGGGTTGCAACGTTCGCATCAGCGTGAAGGTGCTGCTCGAGGGCCCGTATGACCCCGGTGCTGGATCGATGAGCGATGGTATGCGCGCCCTGGGTCTTGTGCCAACGACCGAACCGTACACAGGCCTCGGCTATGGGCATGTGGGCGGCGGCGGTGAGTCCACCTCGCCCGCCCTGCTGGCCACCGGCGGTGCGGACGCCATTGTGGACTGGGTATTGCTCGAACTGCGCGCGCCGGAGCAGCCATCCGTGATCGTGGCCTCGCGGAGCGCACTGCTCCGGCGCGATGGCCAGGTGGTGGATGTGCTCGGGACCGGTCCCGTGACCATGCCCATCGGGGCGGGCAGCTACCATGTGGCCGTGCGTCACCGCAACCACTTGGGGTGTATGACGGACGCGCCGTTGGCGCTGGGTCCGGCAGGCAGCTCCGTGGACTTCAGCCTTGGAACGACCACAACCTTCGGTACGAACGCGCGCAGATCCATCACCGGTGCATTCCCCACGCAGGCCCTTTGGATGGGTGATGTGAACGGCGACAATGCCATCCTCTACACCGGCGCGTTCAATGACCGCGACCCGGTGCTCTTCGCCATCGGCGGCACGGTGCCCACCAACACGGTGGGCGGCTACCGGAGCGAGGACGTGAACCTGGACGGCACCGTGAAGTACACCGGCGAGAACAACGACCGCGACCCCATCCTGCAGGCCGTGGGCGGCAGTGTGCCCACCAACGTGAAGGAGGGCAGTTTGCCGTAGGGACCGGACGCGCCGCCGAACACGCCCGAACGCGTGATCGATGAGCACCAACAGAAAGCCCGGCCACCAAGGACCGGGCTTTCTCCGTGAACGGAGCAAGGGACTACTTCTTTCCCTTCGGGCGCTTGTTGCTGCGGCCCGAGCCGCTCTTGGGGTTGGAGCTACCGGGGTACTGGTGGCGTTCGCGCTCGATCTGCGAACCGATGCGGTCGTGCATCTTCCCTTCGCTGGCGGTCTGTCCGGGGTGCTGCTCGCCGGGCATGCGCGCGGCGATGGCGCGGGGTTCGTGAACGATCGGGCTCACTGCACGCTTTGCCACCAACCGTTCCACGGTGGTGAGCGGGGCCGCCACCTTCTTCGCCGGGACCGTTGCCACCACCTTCATCGGGGCCTTGGCAGGGGCCTTCTTCACGGGAGCCTTCTTCTCCGTGGCCTTTTTCGCGGTGGCCTTCCGGGGTGCTGTACGGCTGTTCTTGGTCGCCATGATGGGTAGGGTTTGTGCAGGATGGATGCCTGCGCACTGCGAGCTTACACAAGAAGGCGGCCGGGGGGAATGACGGGGGTCAGGAAGGGGGAAGAGCATGTGAGCATCCCGCTAAGGCGGGACAGGTCGTGGGCATGTGGGCATGTGCTCATGTGGGCATGGAAGAGCGCTTCGATCGCAGCACTGTGCAGCCTTATCGGGCACAGCGCATTTCATGGGCACATGAAGCCGGGGCCTGCCCTGCGAACGAAGCTCCGGAACCGCAGCCTGGAAGCTTCGCGAAGATCCGTGGAGGACGTTCCACGGGATGCGCAGGGAGGGGCGTGAACGGCGCCAGCGGTGTGTGCGATCGCGGTACTTTCGCCGCCCACCACACCGGCCCTTTGCCCGGTGGTGGACGGCCCGGCGACGGGCACCAACAAGCAGGCCCATGGTGAACGGAAAAGCGGCGATGGTGGAGGAGTTCGTGCTGCACCGCGTGGGCACCGACGGCATGGAGAGCGTGTACAGCGACTTCAGCGCGGTGCTTCAGGGCATGGAGGAACAGGAGTTCCTGCGCAGGCTCTTCCTGAAGCCCTTCGCCACCATGGCGCAGACCAGCGAGTTCACCCATGCGGTGGGCCTGGAATACAACGTGCTCCACGGGCTGTGCAGTGAGATCCAGGCGGGCAAGGACCTGGTGGGCCGTTCACGCGCCATCGCCAAGCACCTCATCGACGCGTCGCAGCACCACAACATCAAGGGCGGCGACCTCTTCGTGGCCCGCTTCAGCGCGGTGGAACTGGGCGGGGCGCTCCACGACGCGGTGGGCATCTACAAGTTCGACGACAAGGAGGTGTTCATCGAGAGCCATGTGAACGGCGGCACCATCGGCATGCAGCTGAAACGCGGGCTGGGGAACAACAAGCCCAACAAGGCCGTGCTGGTGCTCTTCACCGAAGGGGCCTTCACCCTGTTCGTGATCGATGACAACGCCCACACCGACTACTGGCAGAAGGCCTTCATCGACCACCGCCCGAAGAACGACCATGTGAACAGCACCAGCAATGTGCTGGAGCTCACCCGGGCGTTCATCACCCAGCAGCTGCCACAGGACTACGAGATCCCCAAGGCCGACCAGATCGACCTGCTGAACCGCTCGGTGCAGTACTTCAAGGACCACACGGAGTTCGACCGCGAGGCCTTCGCACAGGAGGTGTTCCAGGAAGAGGGCGTGATCGGGTCCTTCCAGCGCTTCGGCCAGCGCTATGAAGAGAGCCACGAGGTGGAACTGCAGGACCATTTCGAGATCTCCGCCCACGCCGTGAAACGCCAGGCACGCATCTTCAAGAGCGTGCTGAAGCTGGACAAGAACTTCCACATCTACATCCACGGCGACCGCACCAAGATCGAGCAGGGTGTGGACGAGAAGGGGCGGAAGTTCTACAAGATCTACTACGACCAGGAGGCCTGAGAGCCTGTTCAGGATCTCTTCAAACCCGTCCCCGGTCTCCTTCGTCCAAGAGATCCCGAACAGACTCTGAGGCGGGGCTGCTGACAACGGAAGGCCCACGTTCCACCGACGTGCGCGATCTTCGCACCATGATCGCCACCGGAAAGCTCCAGCGCCTGCTCCTGATCTTGGACCAGGTGCGCCAGGCCCCCTCCTTTGCACAACTGCAGCAGCACCTGGAGCGCAACGGACACCTACTGAGCAGCCGCACCCTGCAGCGTGATGTGGAACTGATGCGCTCCGTGCTGGGCCTGGACGTGCGCTATGACCGGGAGAAGAACACCTATCAACTGGCCGGCCAGGAGGCCGGTCGCGACCGCCTGCTGGGCCTGCTGGAACGGGCCACCCTGGGCGAACTGCTGGTGGCCAACACCGGCGACCTGCGCCAACTGGTGAACGTAGTGCAGCTGCAGGACCAGGACGCGCTGCAGGGACTGGTGCACTGGGCGGCGCTGGCGAAGGCGGCCCAGGAACGGCGCTGGGTGAACGTGCAGCTGCGACCCCTGGCGAAGGGCGCACCGTCCACCCTGAAGGTGCGTGCGCTGATGCTGCGCGAACAGGGCGGCCAATGGACCTTCTGGGGACAGGGGACGGGCTCCGCTCCCACCGCCGTGCCCCTTGCCGGGATCACCGGCCTGAGCGCCACCAACCAGCGCTTCACCGCCGCCGAGCAGAGCACCCTGCTGGCCCGGTTGAACGGAAAAGGCACCGCCATGAGCACAAAGGGCACACGGGTGGTGCTGCGTACCAGCGCTGAACAAGGTCCCGCATGGGTAGCGGCCCCCTTGCACGGCAGCCAGAAGCTGCTGAAAAGCGCCAAGGACGGCTGGCTCTTCGAGCTCACCTGCCCGCTGGATGAGGCCCTCACCCGGACGCTCATGGGCCACGGCGCTGCGCTCCGGGTGCTGGAACCCGCCGCCCTGGTGAAGACCATCGCCAAGGCCCACAAGGCCGCCGCCAAGCAGTACAAATGATCACCGGTCGGTGCCGCGGACCAGCGTGCGGAACCACCCGGATCTTACACCTTTGCCACTGAAACCCCGAACCATGTACCGGACCATCCGCCCCCTCCTGCTCCTGCTGTTGATCGCCTTCAGCCTCACCGCCACCGCCCAGAAAAAAGACAAGGGCGCAGGTGAACTGGACAAGAAGACCATCCAGAAGATGTACATGGATTTCCTGGCCGAAGAGGGCTACCGGCCCGAGATCGACGCCGACGGGGACGTGCAGTTCAAGAGCGAGGGCAAGACCTATTTCATGAGCGTGAACGACGATGACCCCACCTTCTTCCGCTTGGTGCTGGCCAACATCTGGCCCATCGAGAGCGAGGTGGAACGGACCCAGGTCTTCATTGCTGTGGACCACTCCAACGCCCAGACGAAGGTGGCCAAGGCCTTCCTGGTGAAGGACGATGTGTGGGTGGGCATCGAGCTCTTTCTGCCCGAAGCGACGGACTTCAAGGATGTCTTCGACCGCTCCATGAGCGCTCTCGGAAGTGGGGTGGACTTCTTCGTGGGCAAGATGCAGGAGCAGCAGAAAACGGACTAGGACGCCCCATTGGGCTGGCAAGCTCGCTCTCCACCACCCGCACTACGTCAGTGCCTCTGAGCGCCCTTGCTTCTCCTGTGAGCCGGACGCTTTGAAGGTTGCTGGCATGCGGTCCTGCAGCCAGGGGTCAGAGCCCTCTCCCCTGTGCGGCATCCGTAACTGTGAATCGCAGGTGCAAGCCTCAGGCACAGGTGGTCTGGCGGATGTAAACCGACCGACCCAGCCATGCGGCAATGGTGGCGGAAAGCGCTGCAACCGGTGATCGATCTACCTTTGCTGCGTCCATGGGACCTATACCTATCCCACGGCACGTAATGCACTGAAGATCAGGGATCATGGCCGCTTGTTCCACGTGGAACGCAGCGTTTTTGATCGCACCGCTACAGATGAGCACACAGGAGACCTATGACGTAGTAGTGGTGGGCGGTGGCCATGCTGGTTGCGAGGCCGCAGCCGCAGCCGCCAACCTGGGCTCCAAGGTCCTGATGGTGACCATGAACATGGGCGTCATCGGG
>CAMCAZ010000084.1 GCA_945872795.1 Chryseobacterium gleum | reverse complement strand
CTGGCTGACGCCGCCTTGGTGGCCGTGGCTTCCGGCTTCCTGTCCCCTGCCAACAACAGCAACGGTCCAGCCTTCGGCATCTGGGTGGCCCTGCCTTCGGGCGGCGACCTGATCCCCTTGCCCATCGCCACCGAGCCCAGTGCCCGCGTTCAAGTCATCCACAACAGCGCTGATGCAGCCGCTGCCGTGGTCGACGTGTACATCAACGGTGGCGCAGCACCAGCCATCAACGACTTCGCCTTCCGCACCGCCACCCCCTTCATCGACCTGCCTGCAGGCGTTGACCTGGAGATCGGCATTGCCCCCGGCACCAGCACCGGTCCCCAGGACATCATCCCCGGCCTGACCTTCACCTACAACCTGGCCGATGGTGAGACCTACGTGATCGTCGCCAATGGCATTGTGAGCGCCACCGGTTACAACCCCGCCATTCCCTTCGACCTTTACGTGCAGGCCGCTGCGCGTGAAAGCGCCACCAGCGGTGACGGTAACACCGACATCCTCGTGTTCCATGGTGCCACCGATGCTCCCACCGTGGATGTGGCCGAGACCGCCATTCTGGCGGGTGCCACCATCGTGGACGACCTGTCCTACGGAGAGTTCCAGGGTTACCTCGAAGTACCCACGCTGGACTTCACCTTGCAGGTGCAGACCGCCGATGGAACGCCCCTGCTGAACTATCTGGCCCCCTTGCAGACCCTGGGTCTGGAGAACACCGCCCTCACCGTACTGGCGAGCGGTTTCCTGAGCACGGCTACGAACAGCAACGGCCCCGGCTTCGGCCTGTGGGTGGCACTGCCTTCCGGCGGTGACCTGGTCCCCCTGCCCATCACCACGGGTCTGGAAGAGCAGGACCTCATCACCTTGGTATCGGCATGGCCGAACCCTGCCACTGAGCAGCTGTTCATCGATCTCCAGACCACCGAAAGCCTCCAGGCCGATGTGCGTCTGCTCGACCTGATGGGCCGCGATGTCCGCAGCCTGAGCGCCAGCTCACTGGCCGCTGGTGACAGCCGTCTGACGTTGGATGTGAGCGACCTCAGCGCAGGCAGCTACATCCTCGCCATCCAGGGTCAGGGCACCAACCGCACCCTGCCCGTACAGATCGTTCGCTAAGCGAACATATCTCAGCTGGAAGCCGCCTCCCTTTGGGGGGGCGGCTTCCTTGCTTCGGGCCGTGAACACAACGGGGACCCGAATGTTATAAAAAGCTACACGCCATCAATAGAGGTTTACTTTCGCCAGCTCATGGGCCCCTTTCTATCACATTTCCAGATCCGCGACCTGGAGGAGTTCTCCGGCGTCAAGGCCCACACCATCCGCATCTGGGAGAAGCGTTACGGCCTCCTGGAACCCGAGCGTTCGGATACGAACATCCGGTACTATGGGATGGACGAACTGAAGACCATCCTGAACGTCTCCTACCTCAACCAGCACGGTCTGAAGATCTCCATCATCGCGGCGATGACGTCCGAGGAGCGCGAGCGCAAAGTGCAGGAACTGGCTGGCCAGCACGGGACGGGCGGCGATGTGCTGAACACCTTGAAACTGGCCATGCTCAGTTTTGATGAGGAACTGTTCGAACGGACGTCCACGGCCTACGAACAGAAGCATGGGTTCCGCTCCTTGGTGGAGTCCATCTTCGTGCCCCTGCTCGAGACCATCGGTGTGCTGTGGCAGACCAATGCCATCTGCCCGGCCCAGGAGCATTTCGTAAGCAACATCATCCGCCACAAGCTCATCGTGGCCACCCATGCACTGCCACCGGCCGCCTCATCGAAGCAGTCCACACATGTGCTGTACCTGCCCTTGGATGAGATCCATGAACTGGGCCTGTTGTACCTGAACCACGTCCTGCGGAACAAGGGTGAACGCACCATCTACCTGGGCCAGAGCGTGCCCATGGAGGACC
This sequence comes from Chryseobacterium gleum, assembly GCA_945872795.1. Classification (GTDB taxonomy): domain Bacteria; phylum Bacteroidota; class Bacteroidia; order Flavobacteriales_F; family PHOS-HE28; genus PHOS-HE28. The sequence goes on along the minus strand of CAMCAZ010000084.1, from coordinate 6,046 downwards.
TGAGGCAGGTGGCCTCCCTGCACCACGGGCCCCTGGTGTTCGTGACGGTATTGATGGCCAATCCGGCACCGGCCGATGTGCCCGAGCACTTGCAGAAGTTACGGGCGCTGATCCCCGATGAGCGGGTCACCTTCTGGATCACCGGCAGCCAGTTGGCGCGAGTGGAGGCCATGGATACACCGCCCGGCATGTTCCTGTACCCCAGCATGCGCGGAGTGATCGCCGCCATGGACGCGGCAGCGGAGGCGGCCTAGGGCAGCACCTTACCTGGGTTCATGATCCCCTGCGGATCGAAGGCCGTCTTGATGGCGCGCATGATCGACAGCTGGTCAGCGTTGAAGGCGATGTCCATGTAGTCCTTCTGCACCAGTCCGATGCCATGTTCCCCGCTGAGGGTGCCTCCCAGTGAGACGACGAGCTCAAAGATCTCGCGGATGGCCAGGGGCAGTCCGTTGGTCCAGAATGCGTCCGACAGGTCCCCTTTGATGATGTTGACATGCAGGTTGCCATCCCCGGCATGGCCATAGCACACGGTATTGAAGCCGTAGCTCTCACCGATCTCCTTCACCCCCTGCAACAGACGGGGCAGCTCGAAGCGGGGCACCACGGTATCCTCCTCCTTGTAGACGCTATGCGCCTTCACGCTGACGGGCACGCTGCGACGCAGGCGCCAAAGGGCATCCTTCTCGGCACTGTTCTCGGCGAAGAGCACCTCACCGGCGCCATGCGCTTCCACCACACCCAGGATCGTCTCACAATCCTGCATCAGTACATCGTCGTGGTTGCCGTCCACCTCCACCAGCAGGTAGGCCTCGGGGTCGGTGGACAGCTGCGCGGGCAATCCATCGGTGAAGCGCATGGTCCAAGCGATGGCATCGCGCTCCATGAACTCCAGTGCGCTCGGGATGATACCCGCACGGAACACCGCGCTCACGGCTTCGCAGGCCTTGATGGCACTGGCAAAGGGCACGAGCATGAGTCGGGTCGCTTTGGGTAGTGGGACCAGACGCAGCACGGCCCTGGTGATGATCCCGAGGGTGCCTTCGCTGCCCACCAGCAGCCGCGTGAGGTCATAGCCGGTGGAGTTCTTGAGGGTGTTGGCACCGGTCCAGATCACGGCGCCATTGGGGAGCACCACTTCCAGGTTCAACACGAAATCGCGGGTCACGCCGTACTTCACAGCGCGCGGACCGCCGGCATTCTCAGCGAGGTTGCCGCCGATGGTGCAGCTGCCTTTGCTGGATGGATCGGGCGGATAATACAGGCCCTTCGCCGCCACCGCATCCTGCAGCACCTGGGTGATGACGCCGGGTTCCACGGTCACCTGCAGATTGCGTTCATCGATGTCCACGATACGGTCCATGCGGTCCAATGCGAGCCCCACGCCACCGTGGATACTTAGGGCACCTCCGCTGAGCCCTGTGCGGCCACCGATGGGCGTCACTGGGATGTGGTGCTGTGCGCAAAGCTTCACCACGGCGCTCACCTCGGCGGTGTTCCGGGCGCGCACCACCACTTCTGGCGGATGGCTCAGGTCCTCGGTCTCGTCGTGGCCATAGTCCCTGCGCTGCTCCTCTGAGGTCCACACATCGCCCTGTGGTACGGCTGCCCTCAGGGCGTTCAGGAACTGCTCGTTCACCGTTTGATGGACCATGGCACGAAGGTAATCCGGTGCGGGATCACCGTTCCAGTGATCGATGAGGAACACACTGCACACTGCCAGTACGGGACCCACGCGCATGGATGCCGGCGCATCCCGATCACCGATGACCCTGCGTTGTCACCACCTTTGTTCAGGTCCATCACCCCGCCTGACCGGTGGACCGGACGCGCCCATGAGCTCTTCACATGCCGATCCACATAGCCTGAAGTCCAAGGTCCATCGGGTCATCTTCAATTCCGACACACCTGCCGGGCGTCGCTTCGATGTGGCACTGCTATATGTCATTCTACTGAGCGTGGCGCTGGTCATGCTGGAAAGTGTGCAGGAGGTGGAGGCCGAATGGGGCAACTGGCTGCGCGGGGCGGAATGGGTCATCACCGGTCTGTTCAGCATCGAGTACTTGGTGCGGATCTGGTGCTCACCACAACCCATGCGCTACGTCAGTGGCTTCTATGGCATCATCGACCTCCTGGCCATCCTGCCCAGTTTCCTGAACCTGTTGGTACCCGGCCTTGGCTCGCTCGCTGTGGTCAGGGCCCTGCGGCTCACCCGCGTGTTCCGCATTCTGAACCTACTGGATTACGTGCGGGAGGCAAGGCTGCTGCTGATGGCCTTGCTCGCGAGCCGTCACCGCATCATCGTCTTCATGCTGGCCGTGCTGGCGATGGTCACTGTGTTCGGCGCCATCATGTTCGTGGTGGAGCCTCCCGAGGCGGGCTTCACCAGCATCCCGCGGAGCATCTACTGGGCCATCGTGACGCTCACCACGGTGGGCTATGGCGACATCGCCCCGGTCACCACCCTGCGACAGGTCATCGCCTCGGCGATCATGATCCTGGGTTACGCCATCATCGCCATCCCCACCGGTATCGTGAGCGTGGAAGTGGCGCGCCGCTCACGCAAGGCCACTGAACAGGTGTGTGAGCGTTGCGGACAGCCGGACCATCTGGCCGATGCGCGTTACTGCCACCAGTGCGGAAACCACCTGCCCGTCCCGCCGCAGATCTAGTGTCGCAACCCGTAAGTTCCTTAACCATCTCCGCCCCTCTTTCACCTTCCTGCCGCGTTGGACCATTTCGCCGTAGCGCCCGCTACGCCGTACATGTTCCGCCTTGCATGAAGGCGAAATAGTGGCAGACCTTCAGTTAACCAACTTACGGGTTGCGACACTAGCGGATCAAGGAGACGTGGCCGACGAAGTCCCGGGCATCGCCATCACGCTCCACGATCACCTTCCAGACGTACACATCAATCTGCGCCTCGCGGCCGTTGCTCCGTCCGTCCCAGCCTTGGAGGCGTTCCTTGGTCTCGTAGATCACCTCGCCCCACCGATCGAAGATCAGGAGCTTGTAGTTCCACCCCACGAAGCCGTTGAGCACCGGGTAGAACGAGTCGTTGCGTCCGTCCTCGTTCGGGGTGAAGGCGTTGGGAGCGAAGACCAGCGGATCGGCACCCACACCCACGAAGCTGCAGAGGGTATCGGGGCACCCGAACTGGTTCAGTGCCACGAGGCACACGGAGTAGCTGCCTCCATCCGCGGGGAACACGTGCACGGGATCCACCTCATTGCTGGTGCCCTCGCCATCATCGAAATCCCACACATAGCTCACGGCGCCCGTGCTCAGGTTGCTGAAGCGGATCGCGTTCCGGATGCTGACGAGCGTATCCGTGGAAAAGCCCGCGACCGGTGAAGGTCGTATCACGGCACCAGCCGTCACCACCAAGGTGTCCGAGCAGCCTGTACCAGCGTTCGCGATCTGTGTGATGGTGTAGTTGCCGGGGAGCGCATAGCTGTGCAGCGGTGAATCCTCCGTGCTTCCGCTGCCATCACCAAAACTCCAGATCACTTCCTCAGCCCCCTGGGCGGTGTTCGCGAAGGTGATGGGATAGCCCACGCAACCGGGGACCGGTTCCACCGTGAAGCCCGCCACCGGCGTGGGATGCACCACGAACTGCGCCGTGGCCAGATCGGTGCAGCCGTACTGGTTCGTGGACACCAATTGGACCGTATATGTGCCCGGCTGGTCAAAGGTGATGGTGGGCTGGTTCAGCGTGGACGTGGCGCCGTTCCCGAGGTCCCAGGCGTATCCGATGGCGCCTTGTGAAAGGTTGGTGGTTCCGATCGTCACTGGTGAATAGCAGCTCTCGGATTGGCTGAGCGTGAAGGCGCTGCTGGGGATCGGATGGGCCACCACGGGCAGGCTCAAGGTATCCGTACAGCCGTTCACGTTCTCCGCCACCAGGGTCACCGTGTAGGTGCCGGCCTGTGTGTACGTGTGTGTGGGTTCCGCGAGGCCGGAGGTATTTCCATCACCAAAGCTCCATTGGTGGAACTGCGCGCCCTGGCTGCTATTGTCAAAGGTGACGGTGAGGTCGATGCAGCCATCTCCGGGATCGGGTACGAAGCTGGCCACGGGGGTCGTGTTCACCACCACGTTCTGGGTGATCGAAGCGCTGCAACCATTGAGGGCATTGGTGGCCGAAAGCGTCACCGCATAGGTCCCCCCGGTCGCATAGGCGTGCCCGGGTGACGAGAGGGAGGATGTGCTCCCATCACCGAAGTCCCACTGCAGGCCATTGCTGCCCGGCGTGAGGTTGGTGAAGGTGAAGACCTCGCCCGCACAGGCGTTCTCGGGCGTGGTGGTGAAGGCCACCGCCGGATAGGGCAGCACGGTGACCTCGGTGCTGTAGAGGTCGAATCCACAGCCGTAAGCGCTCAGCTCCACCGTGTAGGTACCGGCATCCACAAAGGTGTGCGTAGGGTTTTCGGCGATGCTGGAGTTGCCGTCACCCAGGTCCCAGAAGAGCGCGGTATCGCCTGAACTGAAGTTGGTCAGTTCCACCGTGAGCGGCCCGCAGCCGATGATGGGATCGGTGTTGAAGAAGGCCGTGACCTCGTTCGGCACGATGCCCACGACCTGCGTGGCGGTATCGCTTCCGCAGCTGTTGGTCGCGATCAGGGTAACCGTATAATAGACGGTGGCTGGCTCATCCACTGCATAGGCATGCGTTACCACGGGACCTGGAAGTGTGGAGGTATTCCCATCCCCGAAATCCCATTCGAAACTGTCAGGCAGGCCATAACTGGCATTGCCGAAGGGCACATCGGCGTAGGCGCAATGCAGGTCGACATTGGGGCCGAACTCGGCCGTTGGCGCGGGGAGCACGGTCACATCAACGGTCACGGCATCTGCTCCGCAAACATTCGTGGCCGTCAGCGTCACGGGATAGATGATGGCGTCCGTGGGGTCCATGGGGAAGACGAAGGGCCCCGGCACCGCGTCCGTGGAGGTGGACAGACCACCCAGGTCCCAGAAATAGCTCAGGCCATCGCCCAGCGAGCCGTTCGCGAAGACCACCTCCAGCGGTCCGCAGCCGCTGACGATGTCCAGCACCGGATCGGCCACCGGCACGTCCCATACGGTCACCGTGCTGGTGATGGTATCCGTACAGCCTGCACCCGTTCCGGCGATCAGCTGGACCGTGTAAGTACCAGTACTCGCATAACTGTGTGATGGGGAGATCACGGTCGAGGTGTTGCCGTCACCGAAGTCCCACTGTGCCGAACTGGCATCCGTGCTGGTGTTCACGAAGGTGTAGCCCACACCGGCACAAGCGATGGGGTCCTGTGTGAAGGCCGCCACGGGCAGGGGGTTCACGGTGAGCTGCGCGGTCACGCTGTTGGAACATTCGGTCGCGGGATCGGTGTAGGAATAGGTGACCTGCTGGCCACCGGGCAACGCGGTGGCGGGGTCGAACTCACCCGTGATCGGATCCACACCGATGCCGTTCCACACGCCACCGGCCGGGGTGGCGGTGAGGACCTGCACACCGGCATCGAGGCAAACCGCGAGATCACCGCCGGTGCTCACCACGGGCAGATCGTTCACCAGCACCACCACCTGGTCCACCAGCAGACAGGTCCCTCCGCCCACGGTGTAGGTGAGCGTGTACGTGCCGGGCACACTGGTATCGAAGGAACCATCCGGCGCCACCTGGGCACCTGACCATGCACCGCCAGCGGGTTGCCCCACCAAGGGCAGGATGCCACTGCCGATGCAGACGGACGTGTCGTTGCCGGCGAACGCAGGAACCGCCACCGGAATAATGTCCACCGTGATGGACGCACTGTTCGAGCAGCCGTTGGCATCGGTGTAGGCGTAGGTCAGCACATCGGTCCCGATCCCTGCCGGCGTGATCGTTCCGTCTGCGGCCACCGTGATCCAGGTGCCGATCCAGGTCCCTCCTGCCGGAACGCCGCCCAGCGTGTAGGGGATGGGTTGATCGCACAGCGTGACATCGCCTCCCACGTTCAACACAGGCAAGGCGTTCACGGTGGCCGTGAACTGGGCCACGCTCTCGCATCCGGTGGCATTGCTGAAG
>CAMCAZ010000083.1 GCA_945872795.1 Chryseobacterium gleum | reverse complement strand
GGATCGCTTCACATAACGGTGCACTGCACTTCAGGATCTGTTGGTGAAATGATAGCCTGCGAGGATCCTTGTGGTAATGGGCCGTGGGGACTTTCGTCCCGTCACAAACCCCCTACTGACGATGAGCATACTTGAACGCTTCCGTGCCTGGACGGCACCCTCCTTGCGAGCCCATCCGGGTGCGCAGGACTTCACCTTGCGCAACCCGGAGTCCGGGCTGGGCGTGGCCCTGGCCGCCGGCCTCATGGGCCTGGCCGGTCTGGCGTTCGGGCAGATCAACATCAGCCACCTCGGCACCTACGCCACTGGCAGTTACAATACGGCCGCTGCGGAGATCGTGAGCTTCGATCCGGTCAGTGATCGCATCTTCTTCGTGAACGCACAGCTCAACCAGGTGGTGGCCTTGAACGCCAGCAACCCGGCCTCGCTGACGTTGGCGTTCACCATTGATATGGCCACCTATGGGGCTGTGGCGAACAGCCTTTGTGTGGTACCCGGCGGCATCGCTGTGGTCGCAGAGGCCAGCCCGAAGACCGACCCCGGAAAGGTGGTCTTCTTCAATGCCAATGGGATACTGCAAAGCCAGGTGACCGTGGGCGCACAGCCCGATCACGTGACCGTGACCCCCAATGGTCAAAAGGTGCTCGTGGCCAACGAGGGTGAACCGAACGATACGTACACCATCGATCCACAAGGGACCATCAGCGTGATCGATATCACCGGTGGTATAGCCTCGGTGACCGGTGCCAACGTCACCTCCATCGACTTCACCGCCTACACGCCCATGATGCTGCCTGGTGTGCGCATCTTCGGACCCGGTGCCACCGTGGCCCAGGACATGGAGCCCGAGTACATCACCGTGAGCGATGACTCCCAGAAGGCCTTCGTGGCCTGCCAGGAGAACAACGCCGTGGTGCGCATCGATCTCGCCACGAACACCATCGAGCAGATCACCGCGCTCGGCATGAAGGACCACAGCCTGCCCGGCAACGGTCTCGACGCCAGCGACAGCCCCACCGGCATCAACATCGCCAACTGGCCGGTGAAGGGCCTCTACATGCCTGATGCCATCGATGCCTTCACCATCGGTGGTCAGACCTACGTGGCCTATGCCAACGAAGGGGACGCCCGCGAGTGGGGCACCTTCGTGGAGCCCCGCCGGATCGGCAACGCGGCCTACGTGTTGGATCCCGTCGTATTCCCCAACGCAGCTACGCTGAAGCAGAACGCCAACCTCGGTCGCCTCAACGCCACCATTTACTCCGGTAACCTGGATGCCGATCCCGAGTTCGAGGAGATCCACGTCTTCGGTTCACGCTCCTTCACCATCCGCAACGCCAACGGCGCCATCGTATGGGACAGCGGTGATCAGCTGGAGCAGATCACCTCCGCAGCCTACCCCACCAACTTCAACAGCACCAACAGCGCGAACAACAGCTTCGACAACCGCAGCGACGACAAGGGCCCCGAGCCCGAGGCCGTGGTGGTGGCCAACGTCTACGGCAGCACCTACGCCTTCATCGGCCTCGAGCGCATCGGTGGCATCATGGTCTACGATGTGAGCGTGCCCACCGCACCGGTCTTCATCCAGTACCTGAACAACCGCAACTTCGCCGGTGATGCCGCTGCAGGCACCGCGCTCGATCTGGGTCCCGAGGACATCAAGTTCGTGAGCGCCGCCGACAGCCCCGATGGCCTGCCCTTCCTGATCGTCGGTAACGAGATCAGCGGTACGGTGAGCACCTTCCGCATCAACGCACCGCCCACACCGGAGAACATCGCCGTATGGACCTACGAGCCCCTGCAAGGCACAGCCGCTGCGCCCACGCCGAACATCGGTACGGGCTCTTCCGCTGTGGTGGGCAGCATGACCGGAGCCGCCACGGCCACCGGTAGCTCTGCGGGCTGCGCGCAGACCACGGGCAACACGGCCTGGGCCATCGGCACCGCCAACCCCGGTACCACGAACGAATCCTCGGGTGTGGAGTACCGTACGTCCACCGTGGGTTATTCGGACATCACCTTCTCCTACGATCATCGCCTCTCCAACACCGCTACCCGCACCGCGCGGATCCAGTACACCTTGGATGGCACCACGTGGACCAACCTGGTCCTGAACGGTAGCAACTACAGCAGCGCCTGCGCCAGCCGCGGTGCGATCGACAACGGCCGCGTGGATGCCGGTGATCCGGTGGGCACCAACGTCTCCGACTCTTGGGGCCGTCGCACCATCAACTTCTCCGCGATCGCCGGTGCTGACAACAACCCCACTTTCGGGGTGCGGGTGCTCGCTGCACACTATGCGGCCACCGGCCAGTTCCGCCAGGCCAACAACGTGAACACGGCCGCCACCGGTGGTACGTGGCGCTTGGACAACGTGACCTTCGCAGGGGTCGAGCAGAGCGTGAGCACCGCCACGATCGCCACCCCCGTGCCCACCAGCCTCACCGGCTTCAGCACCAACGAGGGCACCCCCAGCACAGCACAGACCTTCACGGTCACCGCCAGCGACCTCACTGCAGACCTGGTGTTCACCGCCCCTGCGGGCTTCGAACTGCGTGCGCAAGGCGTGGGCAGCTACGGCACCAGCTTGAACCTTAGCGGACCTGCGGTGAACGCCACCATCGAGGTGCGCCTCGACGGTACCACGGCAGGAACGTATACGGGCAACGTGACCATCGCGAGCACCGGTGCCACGGGACAGACCGTGAGCGTGGATGGAACGACCATCGCCCCACCGGTTCCAGGCTTGCTGGCGCGTTGGACCTACGAGCCGCTGCAAGGCGCGGCCACTGCACCCACGCCCAACATCGGTAGTGGTTCCTCCGCCATCGTGGGCAGCATGAGCGGCGCCGGCACTTCCAGCGGCAGCACCACGGGTTGCGCACAGGTCACGGGCACCACGGCCTGGGCCATCGGCACGGCCAGCCCCGGTGCCACCAACGAGTCATCGGGCGTCGAGTTCCGCACCTCCACTGTGGGGCATGAGAACATCATCTTGTCCTACGACCACCGCCTCTCGAACTCCGCCACGCGCACGGCCCGCATCCAGTACACCCTGGATGGCAGCACGTGGACCAACCTCACCCTCGATGGCAACAACTACGACAACAGCGCCTGCGCCAACCGCGGCGGTCTGGACGGTGGTCGCATCGATGCTTCCGATCCCGTGGGCACCAACGTCTCCGACTCCTGGGGCCGTCGTGTGATCGACCTCTCCGGCATCAGCGGCGTGAACAACAATCCGAACTTCGGTATCCGCGTCCTGGCCGCGCACTACAGCAACACCGGCGAGTTCCGCTCTGCTAACACGGTGACCGGCATCGCCACCGGTGGCACTTGGCGCTTTGACAACGTGAGCTTCACCGGGGATGTCATACCGCCGCCATACACGCTGCAGATCCTGCACGCCAGTGACTTCGAGGCCGGCGTTGAAGCAGCTGATGACGCGCCCCGCTTCGCTGCCATCGTGGACAAGCTGGAAGGCGATCACGCCAATTCCATCACCCTCAGCAGCGGTGACAACTTCCTGCCCGGTCCCTTCATGAGCGCTGGTGAGGATCCGAGTCTGGTGACCCCCTTGAAGAACGCCTACATCAACTACTACGGCGGTACCCCCTTTGCAAATAACGACCTGCGTGCCGGGATCGGGCGGGTGGACATCTCCATCATGAACATCCTGGGTATCCAGGCGAGCGTGCTGGGTAACCACGAATTCGATCTGGGCACGAGCGAACTGCGCAACATCATCGGCGGCCTGAACAGTGGCACGAACATCCGCTGGTTCGGTGCACAGTTCCCCTACCTGAGCAGCAACCTCAACTTCAGCGGCGATGCCAACCTGAGCAGCCTGTTCACCAACACGCGTGAGGAATACACGTTCTTCAAGAGCAACCCCTCGCAGGCGGCATCGGTCATCAACAGCACCAAGAAGCTCGCCCCCAGCACCATCATCACGGTGAACGGGGAGAAGATCGGTGTGGTGGGTGTGACCACCCAGATCCTCGCCAGCATCTCATCACCGGGTGCCACTACCATCATCGGCCCCACCACCAATGACATGCCGGCACTGGCCGCCATCGTGCAACCCGTGATCGATGACCTGCGCAACCTGGAGGGCATCAACAAGATCATCCTCCTGAGCCACCTGCAGCAGTTGACCCTGGAGAAGCAACTGGCGCCGCTGCTCAATGGTGTGGACGTGATCATCGGCGGCGGAAGCAACACCCTCATGGCTGACGCGGGTGATCGCCTGCGTAGTGGTGACGTAGCCGCGGAAGGCTATCCCTTCCTCACCAACGGTCTTGACGGCAAACCTGTGGCCATCATCAATACGGACGGCAACTACAAGTACGTGGGCCGCCTGGTGGTGGACTTCGACGCCAACGGTGACATCCTCCCGGCCAGCATCAACCCGGCCATCAGCGGTGCCTACGCCGCCGACAGCATCGGTGTGGTGGAGGCTTGGGGCAGCTTTGCCGCAGGGTTCACGCCGGGCAGCAAGGGCCAGGAGGTGAAGAACCTCTGCGATGCAGTGAAGAGCGTGATCGTCGCCAAGGATGGAAACCTGTTCGGCAAGACCAACGTGTTCCTAGAGGGTCGCCGCAATTTCGTGCGCACCGAGGAGACCAACCTGGGCAACGTCACTGCCGACGCCAACAAGTGGATGGCACGCCGCTATGATCCCACGGTCACCATCAGTATCAAGAACGGTGGCGCCGTACGAAGCGCCATCGGTGTAGTGAACGCCGTGGGCGGCAACGTGAGCCTCGATCCCCCCGCAGCCAACCCCCTGGCCGGCAAGCAGCAAGGGGATATCAGCCAGCTGGATATCGAGAACTCGCTCCGCTTCAACAACTCACTCAGCGCACTGACCCTAACCGCCGCCAACCTGCGCACCATCCTGGAGCACGGTGTTTCGGCCAGTGGACCAGGCCAGACGCAGGGCCGTTTCCCTCAGGTGAGCGGTGTGCGTTTCAGCTACAATGAGAACCTTCCTGCCAACGCGCGCATCCTCAACGCGGTGATCACAGACAGCGCCGGTATCACCGTGGACACGCTCGTGGTGAACGGTACGCTCTTCGGCAACCCTGCGCGCACGTTCCGCGTGGTAACGTTGAACTTCCTCGCTGGCGGCGGCGATACCTATCCCTTCCCTGCGCTCGCAACAAACCGCGTGGACCTGAACACGCTGCCTGCAGCGGGCCCCGGTCTGGCCTCCTTCGCGGCTGCTGCAAGTGAGCAGGATGCCTTTGCAGAGTACATGAAGAGCTTCCACAGCACCACTGCCTACGCCCTGGCTGAAACCCCTGCATCGCTTGATACCCGTATCGAAGAGGTGAACGATCGGGTGGACGACATCCTGGATACCGGCCTGCCCTGCACCAATGACCTGGTGCTGGAGTTCCAGACCGACGGCAACCCTGAGCAGACCACGTGGGAGATCCGCAACGAAGCGGGTACCGTAGTGGTCAGCAGCGGAGGTCCCTTGAGCGCTCCGGGCGGCATTGAGACCCAGTTCGCCTGCCTGGCCAACGGCTGCTACACCCTCCGTGTGCTGGATAGTGCCGGTGACGGCATGACCAGCGGTGGTTACATCCTGCGCACCGTGAACGGTGAGCGCATCATCGACAACCGCAGCAACTTCAGCAGCGGCAGCGTCAGCGCCATCAGTGGTGGTCAGGGCTTCTGCCTGCCATTGAGCAACGACAAGGTGATCTTCAGCAGCTGTGACAAGCTGGACTGGACCAACGGCCAGTACGTGGTCGCATCACCCAACCCGGCTGTGAGTGCCGAGTGGATCGTGGGCGGTGCCAACAGCGTGCAGGACAACAACAGCGGCTACGAGTTCTGGATCTTCGACCCCAACGGAGGCTACAGCTTCCGCAGGTTCCGCAGCCACAACGTCAGCGACGGTTTCGGACCGGCCAGCGCCACCCGTGCCTGCCACATGAAGCTCAACAACTGGGCCGTGGCAAGCCAGGTACCCGCAAACACCCTGATGAACGTGCGCGTCCGTGCCCGCATCAACGGTGTGAACGCTGCCTTCGGCCCCGCCTGCCGCCTGGAGCTGAACCCTGCACTGGCCGCCTGCCCGCAGACCCAGTTGATGAACATCCCCGGCAACCAATACTTCAGCTGCGGCGTGATCCGTCAGTGGGGTCTGAGCAACAGCATCATCGCTGCACGTCCTGTGACCGGTGCCAACCGCTACCAATTCCGCTTCCGCTTGCCTGCCGAGGGCTTCGAGGTGGTGATCACCCGTACCACCTACACCCTGCCGCTCAACTGGAGCGCCGCCACCGGCCTGCCCCTGCAGAACGGCCAGACCTACGATGTGGATGTGCGCGTGAGCAAGAACGGCGGTGCCACCTGGTGCTCCACCAGCGATCCTTGGGGCCCTGTGTGCCAGTTGACCATGGACAACACGCCCGCCAACACGGGTAACCAGAACTTCGCGAGCGAAGCTGCTTCCGCTGAAATGCGCATGTTCCCCAACCCGAACCGTGGTGATCTGCTGAACTTCAGCATCAGCGCCATCGAAGAGGCAGTGTACAGCGTGAGCGTCGATATCTACGACCTTACCGGCAAACGCTTGAGCGCACGCACAATCGCCGTATCCGGTGAAAATGTGAACACGGTACTTGACCTGAACGGCGAACTGGCCACGGGGATGTACCTGGTGAACATCACCGCCGGTGAGACGGTGTACACCGAGCGACTGGTGATCCAGCCGTAAGGTTCAATGACCACGATAGGGAACGCCCCGCACGGAAACGTGCGGGGCGTTCTGCGTTCGGGTCCGAATACTGAGCCGACTGCGTGGGACCCTGTATTGGGCCGCCCGCCTTGTGTGCACCACCTTGTGCATAACATCCGCAAAGGTCACGGGCACTTAACGGCAGCCTTGATCCAGCGACTGAGGTTTGTATACTCCAAACCATGGATACCATGAAACATACACTTGCGTTGTTCGCTCTCTGCCATACGCTATTCGCCCTGGCGCAGACCACCATCGTACCGGCCGGTTCGGTGTGGAAGTACTTGGACAACGGTTCCAACCAGGGGACCACCTGGCGCGGCACCGCCTTCAATGATGCGGCCTGGGCCAGTGGCGCGGCCGTGCTGGGCTACGGCGATGGCGATGAGGCCACGGTGGTGAACGGCGGACCCTCGGGCAGCCGCTACATCACCACGTATTTCCGGCGGGCGGTCCCGATCGCGAGCGTTTCGGGTTTCACGGGCTACACCCTGCGCGTGAAGCGCGACGATGGGATCGTGGTTTACGTGAACGGTACCGAGCGATACCGGAACAACATGCCTACCGGCACCATCAGTTACACCACCCGTGCCAGTGCCAACGCCAGTAATGACGGTGGCACGTTCCTCACGGAGACCCTGCCGGCCAGTGCGTTCATCGCAGGCAGCAATGTGATCGCCGTGGAGATCCACCAGCGCAGCTCTTCAAGCTCGGACATCAGCTTCGACCTGGAGCTGATCGCGTTGGGGTCCACCAGTGCATGCGGAACACCCGGTACGCTGAGCACGTCCTCGCTCACCAACACCAGCGCCACCCTGGCCTGGGGCAGCGTGAGCGGCGCATCCGCCTACACCGTGCAATGGAGAGCGGTCGGTGCTGCCACTTGGAGCACCGTGCCCAACCTGACCGGCACCAGCACTGCCCTGAGCGGACTGGCCGCTGGTACGGCCTACGAATTTCAAGTACAGGCCACCTGCAGCGGCAGCACCGGTGCGTTCTCCGGCCCGACCACCTTCACCACCACCGGCGGGGCCGCGGTGAACGAGGTGATCTACCAGTGGAGCGGTGCCATGCAGCCACAACAAGCCACGGTGGTGGCGAAGGTGACCACGGCATCCACCACGTGCCGCCTGGTGGTAAGCACATCCGCCTCGCTCACGAACCCGATCTTCTCGCCCAATGCCACGGCCTCTACATCGAACAACTTCATGGCGAAGATGACCGTGACGGGCCTGAGCCCCGGTACCACCTACTTCTATGCGGTGGCTTCCAACGGGGTCACCGATGCCTCGTCGGATGACATCGGCAAGTTCACGACACCGGCCGCAGGGCCCTTCTCCTACTCCTTCACGGTGGGCTCCTGCGCGGTGAGCTCCAACCACCAGGCGTACACGGCGATGGCCAACAAGGCACCCTTGTTCCACATGGCCACGGGCGATTTCCACTACGCCAACCCCAACTCGTCGACGAACATCAACACACACCGGCTGCCCTACGAGCAGAACATGCTCTCGCAAACCCCTTCGCGCAACTTCTTGAAGAA
>CAMCAZ010000082.1 GCA_945872795.1 Chryseobacterium gleum | reverse complement strand
AACGGCAATTCCAGCATGGATCGTGATTCTCTTGGTCGGCAAAGGTAGTTCCCGGGGGTGGCCCCCAATGAAAAAGCCCCCGATGGTCGGGGGCTTTCAAGGACGTTGCGGGACCGATCAGTTCTGCTCGGCAGGGACGATGCTCACGAAGCTGCGGTCGCCGCGCTTCTTCTCGAACTTCACCACTCCATCGGTCAGGGCGAACAGCGTGTGGTCCAGACCGATGCCGACGTTCTTGCCGGGGTGGTGCTTGGTACCGCGCTGGCGCACGATGATGTTGCCTGCGATCGCGGCTTGGCCGCCGAACAATTTCACACCGAGTCGTTTCGAGTGTGATTCGCGACCGTTCTGGGTACTGCCTTCACCTTTCTTGTGTGCCATGGCTTATGGGATCTTTTTGGTAGCCCGGGGTTCGTCACACCGGGCGGAACCGGGAATTACTTCTTGTCGTCCTTTTTCGGTGCAGCCTTCTTGGCTGCGGCCTTCTTGGGCGCTGCGGCCTTCTTGGCGGGGGCGGCTTTCTTGGCTGCGGCCTTCTTGGGGGCGGCCGTGCCGGTGCTCACCGCACCTTTCTTCACCTTGGGCTCGACCACCTTCTCCACTTTGGGAGCAGGAGCCGTGCTCTTGGAGGCGTCGAACTTCTCGCCCTTGCCCAGGATGGCTTCCACCCACAGCTCCGTGAGGTACTGGCGGTGGCCGTTCATCTTCTGGTATCCCTTGCGGCGCTTCTTCTTGAAGACCAGGACCTTATCGCCCTTGCCGTGGTTCAGCACCTTCACAGCGATACGGACGCCGTCCACCATGGGAGTACCCACGTTGATGGTCTTTCCGTCGCTCACCAGCAACACTTTATCCAGCTCCACGTGCTTGCCCTCCTCGGCTTCGAGGCGGTGCACTTTCAGCTTTTGGGCCTGCTTCACTTTGTATTGCTGGCCGGCGATATCGACAATGGCGTACATGGTCTTTCCAGGAAATGGGCTGCAAATGTAACGGATCAGGTGGATCCCACAAACAGCGGTTCAAAAGGTGCCGTACCGGGTGGTCAGGCATCACCTCATTCGGTTCAGAGCTTGAAGGCCTTCTTGACCACGTCCACGGCGTTCAGTTCCTCCCAGGGGAATAGCTTCACCTTCACCGTGGCCTTCTGTCCAGCGTTCTCGAACTTCTTGGTCACGGTCACGGACTTGCGGCCCATGTGGCCGTAGGCGGCCGTCTCGCTGTAGATGGGGGTGCGCAGGGCGAACCGTTGCTCGATGAAATAGGGGCGCATGTCGAACTCCTGCAGGCCGCTGATGGTGTCGGCGATCTTGCCATCGGTCATCTTCACCTTGCTGGTCCCGTAGGTGTTCACGTAGAAGCCCACCGGCTGTGCCACACCGATGGCGTAGGCCACTTGCACCAGCACCTCATCGCACACGCCGGCCGCGACCAGGTGCTTCGCCACGTGGCGTGCGGCATATGCTGCACTGCGGTCCACCTTGCTGGGGTCCTTGCCACTGAAGGCACCACCACCGTGGGCTCCCTTGCCACCATAGGTGTCCACAATGATCTTGCGTCCGGTCAGGCCCGTATCGCCGTGCGGTCCGCCGATCACGAAGGTGCCGGTGGGGTTGATGTGGTACTTGATGGACTTGCCGAAGAGCTCCTGCGTACGCTTGGGCAGCTTCTTCATCACCCGGGGGATGAGGATCGTGATGATGTCCTTCTTGATCCGGGCCAGCATCACTTCATCCGCCGCCTGCTTGGCCGCCTTGCTGGCGTCCTTGGGCTTCACGAAGTCGTCGTGCTGCGTGCTCACCACGATGGCATCGATCCGGCGGGGTGTGTTGTCGTCATTGTACTCGATGGTCACCTGGCTCTTGGCATCGGGGCGCAGGTAGTTCATCACCGTGTTCTCCCGGCGGATGGCGGCCAGTTCACGCAGGAGCATGTGGCTGATCTCCAGCGGCAGGGGCATGTAGTTGTCGGTATCGCGGCAGGCATAGCCGAACATCATGCCCTGGTCACCGGCACCCTGCTCCTCGGGCTTCTTCCGTTCCACACCCTGATTGATGTCCGGGCTCTGCTCGTGGATGGCGCTGAGCACCCCGCAGCTGTGGGCCTCGAACATGTACTCGCTCTTGGTGTAGCCGATGCGCTCGATCACGTCGCGGGCGATCTGCTGCACGTCGAGATAGGCCTTGCTCTTCACCTCACCGGCCAGGATCACCTGACCCGTGGTCACCAGGGTCTCGCACGCTACTTTGCTGGCAGGGTCGAAGGCCAGGAAGTGGTCGATGAGGGCATCGCTGATCTGGTCGGCGACTTTGTCGGGGTGGCCTTCGCTGACGGACTCAGAAGTGAAGAGATAGGGCATGAACGGGCTGTTTTGTTTTAGCGGGGGACCGCAAAGGAAATGGTTCGTCGCAAATACGGAGGGTCAATGCCGGGTCAATTCCTTGAACACATCCTCCAGCGCCCGTTCGCTCTTCTGCATGCCCAGCACTTTGTGGTCCTGTTCCACGGCGAACTGGAACACGGCGGCGCGGATATCCACCCCGGCATGGTGGGCCAGCATCCAGGTGTTGCCCGTCCCCCGGCGGGCCTGGGTGACGCCTTCGATGTTCAGCAGGACGTTGGCCTCCAGGGCCACATCGAACTCCACCTCCAGCACCTGCAGATGCTCACTGCGGCTGCGCAGGGTGCTGGCCTTGTCGTCCGCGACCAGCTTGCCGCGATCGATGATGATCACACGGTCGCAGATGGCCTCCACCTCCTGCATGATGTGGGTGCTGAGCATAACCGTCTTCGCACGTCCGATGTCCTTGATCAGCGCGCGCACCTCCACCAGCTGGTTGGGGTCCAGTCCGCTGGTGGGTTCATCCAGGATCAGCACCTTGGGGTCGTGGATCATGGCCTGTGCCAGTCCTACACGCTGCCGATAGCCCTTGCTCAACTGCCCGATCCGCTTGTGCTGCTCACGACCCAGGCCCACCATGTCGATCATCTCCCTGACGCGGGCGTCCTTGTTCCGGAGGCCATGGATCCCGGCCATGAACGCAAGGTATTCACGCACATACAGGTCCAGGTAGAGCGGATTGTGCTCGGGCAGATAGCCCACGTTGCGCCGCACGTCCATGCTGGCGTTGTTGGTGTCGAAACCGCACACCGTCGCACGCCCGCTGGATGGTGGAAGGAAGCAGGTGAGGATCTTCATCATGGTGCTCTTGCCCGCACCGTTGGGGCCCAGGAAGCCGACCACCTCGCTGCTTCCCACACTGAAGGAGACATCGTCCAGGGCCTTTTGGGCACCGTAGAGCTTGGAGATATGATCGACCTGGATGGACATGGCTGGAGGAAGGGAACGTGTTTTCCCAACGAGGGCGAAGGTAGAACGGGCCAAGGGTACCGACATTTGCCCCGCGCTGCATCACGACCAAAGGCGCCAGGGGAATGCTCAACGGAGTGGTCATGCGAAGTACCGGAAGCCGCTACCTGGTGCGGGGGGAGGACGGTGTCCTCCACGAGTGTGTGGCCCGCGGCAACCTGCGCATCAAGGGCTGGAAGAGCACCAATCCGGTGGCGGTGGGCGATCGTGTCGCCTATCTGCCGCAGCTCAGCGCCGAGGCGGTGGGCTCGATCATGGAACTGCATGAACGGACCAACTATGTGGTGCGCCGCAGCGTGAATCTGAGCCACCACAAGCACGTGCTGGCCGCCAACCTGGACCAGGCCCTGCTGATGGTCACCGTGGCCCGCCCGCGTACCTCCTTCGGCTTCATCGATCGGTTCCTGGTGACCACCGAGACCTATGAGGTGCCCGCCATCATCGTGTTCAACAAGGTGGACGACCTGGATGAGGACGAACTGGGCATGCTGGCGGAGTATCAGGAGATCTACGAGGAAGCCGGCTACCGCACGTTGATCACAGCCGCTGTGAATGGCGTGGGCGTGAAGGAGGTCAGGGACCTGCTGGCCGGCAAGGTCACCCTGGTGGCCGGGCATAGCGGGGTGGGGAAGAGCACCCTGATCAACGCCATCGATCCCTCACTGGACCTTTGGACCCTGGAGATCAGCGAATCCAGTGGCAAAGGCCAGCACACCACCACCAACGCCGAGATGTATGAGCTCAAGCTCGAGGGTCACGACGCCGCTCCCACGTTCATCATCGACACCCCGGGGATCAAGGGCTTCGGTCTGGTGGACCTCGAGCCACCGCACATCGGCGATCAATTCCCCGAGATGTTCCGCCTGAAGGGCGGATGCCGTTTCAACAACTGCCTGCACAAGGACGAACCCGGATGTGCCGTTCGCAAAGCGGTGGAAGAGGGCACCGTCGCCGAAAGCCGCTACCGCAGCTACCTCGATATCCTGGAAGGGATCGATGAGGAAAGCCCGTACCGCGTGGACTGAATAATTCCATGATCATGAAGAAGTGGATCATCGTTACCACAGGTGCCCTGCTCATTGCCGGATGCCGCACGAACGCACCCTTGCCGGCACCCGCTCCGCCCGAAGTGGTGGTCCCGGCGGTCGATCACAGCGCGTTGCTCTCCGCCCAGGGAGCGGATGCCGTTCTCTGGCAGTCCGCATCCGCCGAGGCATACCGCATCTCGCTGCAGGGCTACGAACTGGCGCGGATCCGCCTCGCTGAGAACCTGCGCGTGACCGATGCCCGGCCCAAGGCGGTGATCGTGGATATCGACGAGACCGTGCTGGACAACAGTCCATATCAGGTGAAGGCCATTCTAGGCGGTCGCACCTTCGATCAGGCGGAGTGGAAGGAGTGGACCGACCGGGCCTCGGCCAGACCCACCCCGGGCGCGCTGGCCTTCCTGCAGCATGTGCAGCAAAGCGGTTGCGAGGTGTTCTACATCACCAATCGCGATGTGCGTGAACGGGCCAGTACGCTGAAGAACCTCAACGACCTGGGCTTCCCCTTCGCGGACGAGACCCACCTGCTGCTGATGGAAGGCACCAGTGACAAGACCGAGCGACGGGCCAAGGTGGCATCGACCCATCGCATCGTGCTGCTGGTGGGCGACCAGCTCCGCGATTTCGATGAACGCTTCAAGGACCGGTCGGTGAACATGGGCAGGGACCGTGTGGATGCCCTGGGCGACACCCTCATGCAGTACTTCATCCTGTTGCCCAACCCCATGTACGGCACCTACCGCGATGCGGTGCAGGGCAAGGGCAGCGATGCCGAGAAGTACGAGCGCATGCGGACGTGGTTTGAACAGAACAGCTACTGAGATGCGTGCCCTGGTCCAACGGGTCAGCGAGGCCTCCGTGCAGATCGAGGGGGCGACCCATGCGCACATCGGGAAGGGAATGTTGGTCCTGCTGGGCATCGAGGTGGGCGACGACGAGGCCGACCTGGAATGGCTGGCAGGCAAGCTGATCAGGCTGCGCATCTTTCCCGATGTCGACGGGGTGATGAACCTCGACGTCACGCAGGTGCATGGCGAGGTCCTGCTGGTGAGCCAGTTCACCCTGCATGCCAGCACCACGAAGGGTAACCGCCCCAGCTACATCAGGGCCGCGCGTCCCGAGGAGGCGGTACCCCTGTACCTCCGCGCCAAGCAGCGGATCGGCGAACTCCTGGGCCGCCCGGTGCGCACCGGCGAATTCGGTGCGGACATGCAGGTCCACCTCGTGAACGACGGCCCCGTCACGATCATGATCGACAGCAGGAACAGGGAGTGAGCGTCTATGGGTTCTCCAGGACCACGCGCGCGATCGATGCCCCCTGGCCAACGCTGATGCTGAGCGTGTAAACGCCGGCAGGAGCCGAGTGTGGATCAATGGACAGGGTTCCGGACGAACCGGTACGAGCCATGCTCACCGGGTGCTCGCGCCCCATGATATCCAGCAATCGCACAGTGGCGCCGTCCGGCGCATCGAACACGGTGAACGCTCCCTTCGCCGGGTTGGGTGCCACATGCAGGCTGGTGTGGCTTTCCACCTGGCGCACCTCGCTGTAAGAGAAGCTTTCATCGATGTCCACCATGCGCAGGCGGTAGAACGCTGTGCCGATCAGCGGTGCCGCATCCACTCTGTTGTATGCCATCAGCTCCTGTGATGAGCCGGCAGCGGCAACCGTGAACAGGTCGTTCCAGTTCACGGCATCACGTGAGCGTTCCACGATGAAATGCGAGGAGCCGGTCTCACTTCCGGTGAGCCACTCCAGCTCCACGTGTCCGGTCCGCGATGTCGCCTCAAAAGCGAGGAGCTCCAGCGGTAACGGTGAGCAGCTCACCACGGCCGTACCGCCGAATTGCAAGGGCACAGCGGTGGTCACCGAGCTCCAATTGCTGAAGCAGATCAGCCAGCGCGACCCCGCGACCACGTTGATGGGAGGCTCGAAATTGGAGGCATCACCACCGGTGGGGGGCGCAGCTGCCAGGCCGGTCCCCCCGAACGACACACCGTTCCAGTTGCAGCGCACCGGGGCGACCAGACCGCTGGACACCTGCGCGCAGCTCGTGGTCGAGAACGGATACATGATCCAATCGTAGAATCCGGTCTGAGTGCCTAAGCCGCCGAAGTTGAACTCAAGGGTGCCACCGGTGAGCACGTTCACCACCATCCAGGTACTGTTGAGCTCTCCGCCGCGCAGGCAGCCTTCATTGGTGGTGCCCCACGTATTGTAGTACGGTGGGATCAGGGAGAGTGGGCCATAGTCAGGATTTCCCAGCGAGCCCAGTGGTGGGATCTCGTTCGTGCTACCGGATCCGTTCGGGTCGATCTGGAAATTGATGTTGGTGCACACGTTCACCGCCTGGTTGCAATCACTGGCCACCACGGGGGCCGGCACATTGGCGATACTGAACGAGCCAGGGCAGGGACTCGGCGGAGACGGGAAGGTGTCGAAGAGGATCCAGTACTGCACACCGGCGGTCATCGTCACGATCAGCGTTTGCGAGGCGGTGGTGTTGCTTACGGAGCCCACGCAGATGCCCCCGGCCGCCGGGCACGCCCCGCTGAATACCCAGATCGAGCTCCAGGTCTGCCCACCGTAGTTGATGGCGTAGCTGCCCGAGGTGGTGGGTGTGACCGTATAGAGGGCTTCATTTCCTTCCAGGTAGAACGTGCTGGCAGTGCCGCAAAGGCTGGTGACATTAGCGCTTGTGATCAGGTTCGAGGCATGGCAGCTCACTGCTTGGCCGGTGACCGGAAGGCCAGGTATGTTGATGGCCGTGCATGATCCGGCCGGTGGTGTGATGTTGCAGCTGGTGCAGCTGATGGTGGTTGTGCAGCAGATACTGGCCGTGCCGCACGCCGCGCCCGTATTGTAGTGGATGTGATAGGTGCCCGCGACCGTTGCGGTGAAGGTGAGCGGCGCGTTGCCCTCCGCCACCACGGTCCCATTGTACGTGGTGTGCCGCACGGTGACGTACCCCCCGCACGTGCTGCCGATCGTATAGGTCTGGCCTGACACCACGCCCGTGATGGTGTTGTACTCGTTCTGGAACGTGCAAGTGCTGATGGTCTGGGCCGCTGGGGTAAGTGGCGCGGCCAGCGTGCCGAACGCCACCGTGTTCACGCATCCCGAAGGCCCCGTGCATGAAGTGCAGGTGATGGTGGTGGTGCAGCAGGTGGACCCCGTGCCGCACGCAGCATTCGTATTGAAATGCAGGAAGTAGGTGCCCGCCGCCGGCGCCGTGAAGGTGAGCGGTGCCGTGCCGTTGGCCACCAACACACCGTTGTAGGTGTTCCGTCGCACCGTGACGTACCCGCCGCACGAACTGCCAACGGAGTAGGTCTGCCCGGCCACCACACCGGTGATGGTATTGTATTCGTCCTGGACCGTACAGGTGCTGATGGTCAATGGCGTGTTGCTGGTCGGAGCGACCGCCGTGCCAAAGGCAAAGGTGTTGGTGCATTGCGCATGTGCCACCATGGCAGGGGCCACGCCCATGAGCAGCGCGGTGATCCATACGGCCGTGGAGCGGATGCCGATCATCGGACCTGCAGTTGGACCTGGCCGCAGCGAAGGGGGTCGATATGGCGGAAAGGGGCTTCGCGCACATCACGCCGCGCATAGCATCGAACAGTGATCCCGAGCGGTGCCAACCAGGCGTTCAGTGCCGCCCTGTCGATCGCACAATCGGGGGCGACATGAAGCATCATGTTCTTCGTGGGCACATCGAAGCGTGCCATCATCACACCGGGCTGCTCTTGGACCAAAATGGTGGCGGCACGTGCCGTCTGCGGGTCGTTCAACCCATCCAGAGCGCCCTGCACAAGGTCCTGACCGCTCATCACAGCGGAGAAGGTCACCATGGCCAAGCACAGAGCGAGCACCCGCATCCGCCAGGGTGAACCAACTTTGCAAAAGCCCTTTTCTTGTTGCACAACCCAATAATACGAGGGACCCCGCACATGAGCAACTCCCCGATAACTAAGCTGGCAACCGAAGTGGATACCTGGATCGAACGCCACGGCGTGCGCTACTTCGACCCCTTGACGAACATGGCCATGCTCACGGAGGAAGTGGGAGAGGTGGCCCGGATCATGGCCCGCCGCTATGGTGAGCAGAGCGAAAAGGAGAGCGACCGTTCCAAGGACCTCGGCGAGGAGCTGGCTGACGTGCTTTTCGTCGTGCTCTGCCTGGCCAACCAGACCGATACCGATCTGCAGGGA
>CAMCAZ010000081.1 GCA_945872795.1 Chryseobacterium gleum | reverse complement strand
CAGGAACTGCAAGACCCACCAAGCCAAGAGACCGGTGATCAGGGTCCAGCCGTAGGCCAGCCACCGTAGGGGACCCGGGCCATAGCGGGGTGTGAGGTAGACCAAACCACCTCCGCCCACCACGTTGTTCACGAGCAGGATGAAGGCGGCCCCCAGCACGATCAGGCTGATGGTGCCCACGCCAGCAGCGCCCAAGGCATGGCCCGCCGCCATGACCACGCCCAGGTTGAGCAGGGTCACGGCGACCCGTGTTCCGACCGTACCGACAATGGAGCGGATCATCGTTTGCGGGATCGTTCCTTGCTGCGTTCGCGTTTCCGGCGGTCCGAGGCGGCCAGCTGATCTGATGACAACGTCCGGAGTCCATCCACCAGGGTGATCTCGCCCATCGAACAGATGGTCCGGATCCCTTCCGGGTAGACGCTGCCCTTGAACGGTCCGATCACTTTGCGGGGGCGCTCCAGGAAGTCCTTCCCATCGAGCTGAAGCACTTCGTGCAGGACCACCCGCGGATGGGCCACATCTGTGCAGTCCAGTCCGGGTCGCCACAACACTCCGTTATGCACGAAGGGTGTACCGGCCGGTCGCGCGCCCCGTGCATCCGTCCGCACCGGGTTCATGGGGTGGGGCAGGTAGGGCCCGCCCAAGCGATCGGATGAGTAGAGGTACAGGCTTTCCGATCCGAGCGGCGCTCTGCTTCCCATCAACCACCACCGGCCATCATGCATGTACAGGGTGGGTGCCTCCAGTGCCTCGTGGAGCAGGATGCGGTCCGGGGTCAGGCCTGTGTTGGTCTCCTCCAAACGGTGCAGTTCGGTGACCCGATCATCCGTTCTCGAGACCACCACGTAGACCTCGCCTTCATGCTCCACTACGTAGGGGTAGCTCAGCGAGGAGCCCAGTTGGAGGAATTCCCGTGATCGTTTCAGGATGTTGTCGGCCTTGGGCCGCACCCGTGCGAAACGCGAGGGACCGTCGGGCACGTCCTTGCGGTAGATGACATTGAGCTCTCCCGATCGGTCGATGTAACCGAAGGGCTCCGACCGGTGGCTTCCGGTATTGGGTGGAGGCAACCAACGCACGTTCAGGCTGGGCCGGTCCTCCAGAAGATTGTCCGCACCTTGGGGAAGAACGCCGATGTTCCATTCGCTCTGCCCGGTAGCCTTGGCTGAATGTGGGCCGAGACCTTGGAACAAGGCCCGAAGCGTTTCCCACGTACCGGGGGCGGGCAGTTCCATGGTGATGGATCCCTGCTGGTCATCGCTCAACGCCGGAGGTATTGCCCCGTGGCGATGGAACAGTTGGGCCGGCCATGCCGCGACACCGGAGAAGATGGCATCGGCCTTGATCTCGGGATCGTTGTCCTGGCTGCGGAACGCGCACTCCTGGAGGACCTCCACTTCTGTTCCGTTGGTCGCACTTCCGCTGCGCACCAGTTGCACATGGCTGAGCGGAAGCCCAAGGATCCGCTCCAAGAGGCCCGCCGGCAGGCCTGTCCACTGCGGAGCCGAGGGGTGGCGGAACCACCAGGTCCCCTGTGCTGCGACACCTGTCCGATGGCGTACCGCAGTTCCGTCCAACAGCAGCAGCACATCTAGGTCGGCCTGGCGCAGGGCGCGGTCTTGTACGCGCTCATCGCCATCCTGCACCAGCACGGTCCCCACCAGGAAGGGTGCGATATCCGTGGGGTTCAGGTGGGCGTACGTTGCCTTGCGAAAATGGCGTTCGATCACCAGGGAACCCGGCCATGGGGCAGAGGGCTGTGACGCGGGCGCGCCGGTGGCGACGAACACGGCGAGGTGTACCTCCAGGCCTTTGGTCAGGTTGCGAAGGACCTCAGCCTGCCAGGCCGGAACAACCGTGCCCGAAGCCACGATGCCGATACGCAAGGGGCTACCTGTGGTCATGGATCACACGGGTGTAGATCTTCAGGAAAGCACTGCCCACGGCCTGGGGACTGAAACGGTCGTGCACGCTGGCCCGGATGGTCACAGGCTCAACGTCGGCCCAGGATCGGATCAGTTGGTCCATCGCGTTGGCCAATGCCTGATCATCGCCCACGGGGATCAGCAGGCCGTTGTGAGCATTGACAAAGGCCGCCGGCCCACCGCAGCGGGTGGCGATCACCGGTTTCCCTTGGGCCAGGGCCTCGCCGGTCACCACGCTGAAGGTCTCCACATTGCTGTTGATGATCACCGCACCGGCGCGGGCCATATGGTCGAGGACCTTGGAGTTGGCCAGTCTGCCCAGGAATTCAACGCGTGCGGTGAGGTCCAGGCCGGAACAGAGCTGCTCCAATAAGGCGCGGTCCGGACCATCACCGATGATGCTCAGGCGTGCTGTGGGATGTTGATCGCGAAGGATGGCCAGTGCGCGCAGGACCCCGCTCACGTTCTTCGTGCGGTCCACCAGATCGGCCACCACCAGGAAGTGGCCGGCGGTGCCCTTGGGCGGCAGGGGACGGTCAGTGCCGGGGATCACATTGGGCACCACATCGAAGCGTTGGACCAGCCCGAGGGCCTTCAGTTGTTCTCCCAGATGCGCGGACACGGCGGTCATCCCGGCCGATCTGGCGATGAGCCATCGGCTGATCCAGCGGGATGCCCCGTTCTTCCGGGAAAAGGTGCCATCCATGTACTCACTGCTCTGCTCACTGACCAGGTAGGGGATATCGTACCGCCATTTCAACCAAAGCCCGAGCAAAGCGGGACGGTTCAGGATGTGCACATGCACCAGGTCGGGTGTGCCCCGTTCCGCCCTGACCCTGCGCCAAACACGGTGTGCCCTCCGGGCATGTCGCATGGCGTTGATCACCACGCGCCAAGGCGTGAACGAATGCTCACTGGCCGGGTAGTAGCAACGAAGCTCCCAAAGGCCATCCTCCTGGTGCAGCTCGTCCAGGTCCAAGGCCTGTGCCCCCTTGGTTCCGCAGATGTAGAGTACGCTCACCTGGGCCACACGGGCCACGCCCATCGCTTGTTTCCGCAGGAAGTCGCCCAACTGCGGGTCATGGCGGCCGGGGTACCATTTCGGGAGGAAGAGCACGTGCATCGCGGGGCGCAAAGTAACGGACCGCCTTCTGCGCGGGACCTGGAGCGGTACACAGAGTTCATCCTGATCGGTCATCTCCACAGCCTGGTCCCTGGGTTTCCGCTCCTTGGCGTCGAACGCTCCCCATGAAAAAGAATTGTTCGCTGGGGCACTCTATATTTGCAACCCCGTTCGCCCCGGTGAACGGAAATGGTGGTTGTAGCTCAGTTGGTTAGAGCGCCGGATTGTGATTCCGGAGGTCGCCGGTTCAAGCCCGGTCTACCACCCGGTAGGAAGCCCCGAAAGGGGCTTTTTACATGAACCGAGGTGGTGGTCAGGTGCCCGTCGACCGGCCGAAGTTTACAAGACAAAGCCGTTCGTTGCTGAGCGGAAATGAAAAGGCCACCCCAGGTCGGGATGGTCCTCTCGTTCCGATGAACGCTTGCCTGCTCAGGCCAGTTGTTTTTTGGCGAGGTAGAAATCCACCTGCTCCAAGGCTTTGTCGGCCAGGCGGGCATCCAGTTCCTTCAGGGTCTTGGGTGCGGGAACGATCACGCTATCGCCCTTCTTCCAGTTCACGGGCAGCGCACAGCCGTTGGCATCGGCCGTCTGCATGGCCTCCAACACGCGCTTGATCTCGTCCATGTTGCGCCCCACGTTCAGTGGGTAGTACATGATCAGGCGGATGATGCCCTTCGGGTCGATGAAGAAGACCGCGCGCACCGCGGCCGTGGCACTCGTGTTCTCGTGCAACATGCCGTAGAGCTTCGCCACTTTCATGTCGATATCGGCGATGATCGGGAAGTCGAGGTACACGTCGGTCTTCTCCCGGACGTTCTGCACCCAGGCGATGTGGCTGTGGATGCTGTCGATGCTCTCGCCCATCAGCTTGGTCTTGCGCGTAGCGAACCAAGCGCCTTCCTTGGCGAATTCAGAAAGCTCCGTGGTGCACACCGGGGTGAAGTCGGCCGGATGACTGAACAGGATCACCCAATGGTCTTTGGCATAGTCGCTGAACTTCAAGGGGCCATGTGTGGTGGTGGCCTCGAAGTCGGGTGCATTGTCCCCGATGCGGGGCATTTGGTTGTTCTCCATCATCTTGTCTGTGTTGAGGGGACAAAGGTCCGGCCTGTCACAGGCGATCGCCGTGACGATCGTCACCCATGGGGCACCCTATTCCAAGGGACTGCCATGTTTCGCGTTGCCCAGCACGCTGTCCAGTGTCCAGGTGATGCGGTCCTTGAAGGGAGCTTTGCGTACGGGGCAGTCGGCCAGTTGGCAGATGGAGCAGGAGCGGGGGATGCAGGGGTCCATGTGGATGAAGAGCTCCACGTCCTGGTCATGCCGGGCATTGACGAGCTCCTCCACGGCCGTGATCTCCTGGTGGGCCTGCTCCAGGGAGTAGTACCATGGCAGCGTCACGTGGCAATCGATGTGCAGCACGGATCCGTACTTGATCATCCGGAAATTGTGGACGTCCACCCATTGCTGGCGACGGTTCTGTTCCAGCATGGCGATGACCGTCGCAGCCAGTTCAAGGTCGGCCTCGTCCATGATGCCCGCCACCGAACGACGGAAGATGCGCAGACCGGTGATGATGATGTACACGGCGAAGGCGATGGCGAACAGCTGATCCAGCCACAGCAGCCCGGTGATCCTGATCAGCAACAGGCCGATGACCATGGCCACGGTGCTCCACGCATCGCTGAGCAGGTGCGCACCACTGGCCTCCATGGTGATGGAACGGGCCTTTTTCCCCCGGCTCCTCAGGGTGAGGCCCATGAGGAGATTGAGGGCGCCGGCGCCACCGGTGAGCAGGATGCCGGTGTCCAGGTCGTGCAACTGCTGGTCCGAAAGGAGCGCCTGGACGGCCCGCCAGATGATCGCCCCGCCGGCCAGCACCACCAACCCGCCTTCGATCCCTGCACTGATGAACTCCACCTTGCCATGGCCATAGGGGTGCCCGCGGTCCCTTGGTTTGGCCGCGAGGATCAGGCTGTAGAGCGCAAAGGCGCCGGCCACCACGTTCACGATGCTCTCCAGCGCATCGCTCAGGATGGTGTTGCTGTGCGTGAGGCGCCATGCCAGGAACTTCACCGCCATCAGCACCACACCGGCGCAGAGCACGAGTGCCTGAAGTCGGATGTTGCGTTGCATGGCCATGGGGCCTCAAGTTTAGGCAGCCCACGCCGATTACCTTCGGACCATGGAGGATGATGTGCTGGTCCGCAGGGCCCTCGGAGGCCTGGATGGTGAACTGATCGAGGCCATGCTGGCCAAGGGACGGGTGGTGGAGGTTCCCGGCGGGACCGAACTGCTGCGCGAGCGAGCCTATGTCAAGGAGCTTCCCGTGGTCCTTGAAGGCTTGGTGCGTGTGTACATCGGTCACCACGTCACGGGCAAGGTCATCACAACATTTGGCCCATGAACAAGGCGCCCAAGTGGTTGAAGCTTGCACTTGTCTGTGCACTGTGCATCAGCTTCGCCACCCTGATCGCCGTGATCATTGAACGTTTCCGATCAACCTGACATCCTTCAACACATGAAAACCAACGTAGGTACCATCGACAAAGTGATCCGCATCGCCCTGGCGATCGTCTTCGCGGTGCTGTATTTCACCGGAACGGTCTCCGGGACCCTGGGCATCATCCTGCTGATCTTGGGCGGCGTGTTCCTGCTCACCTCACTGATGGGCACCTGTCCGCTGTACAGCATGGTGGGGATCAGTACCTGTCCGGTGAAGAAGGCCTGATCGCCGATCAGATCTGAGGTGCGAGGCCACATCCGTAAGGGTGTGGCCTTGTGCGTGAGAGGAGCAAGCACCGCCCGGATCACGTATCCTTGCGCCGTTTCAGAAAAGACCGTCCCGCATGTTCATTCTTATGGCCGTCGTATTCGTCCTGGGCTACCTGGCCATCGCCCTCGAACATTCTTTGCGGGTCAACAAGGCCGCTTCGGCGATCCTTACCGGTGCCGTGGTCTGGACCATCCTCATGCTCGGGCGGGACAGCATCTTTCCGGAGGCTGAGGCCCACGGGTATGAAGGGCTCATCCACCACCTTCTCGAGCACTTGGGTGATATCGCCAGTATCCTCTTCTTCCTCATGGGGGCCATGACCATCGTGGAGCTCATCGATGTGCACGAAGGCTTCCGAGTGATCACCGACCGCATTTCCTCCACCAAGAAGACCTCCCTGCTCTGGGTGGTGGGGCTCATCACTTTCTTCCTCAGCTCGGTGCTGGACAACCTCACCACGGCCATCGTGATGTGCGCATTGCTCCGCAAGCTCATCAAGGACAAGGAAACACTTTGGCTTTTTGCCGGTGTGGTGGTCATTGCGGCCAATGCGGGTGGTGCATGGAGCCCCATCGGCGATGTCACCACCATCATGCTGTGGGTGGGTGGTCAGGTCACCACGGTCAACATCATCGTGAAGCTCATCGCGCCCAGCCTGGTCGCCATGATACTTCCCCTCATCTGGTTCTCCTTCACCATGAAGGGCAACGTGGAACGCCCCGATACCGTGAAGCCTGCCGGGCACCATGGTGGCAGCGTTACGCCCGGTGAGCGCAACCTCGTGTTCATCCTGGGGGTGGGCGCCCTGCTCTTTGTCCCCATCTTCAAGGCCGTCACGCATCTGCCTCCCTTCATGGGGGTGATGCTCGGCCTGGGCGTGCTGTGGATCGTGACCGAGGTCATCCATATGAAGCATGGCGTCGATCAGCGAGGTGATCTGATGGTGACGGCCGTGCTGCGCCGCATCGACCTGCCCAGCGTACTGTTCTTCCTGGGCATCCTGGTGGCCGTTGCAGGCCTGCAGGTGGCCGGGCACCTTACGTTGATGGCCCAGACCCTCGACAAGACCTTGGGCAACATCTTCCTTATTAACGGGGCCATCGGGATCCTGTCCTCCATCGTGGACAACGTGCCGCTGGTGGCAGCCGCCATGGGCATGTACCCCATGACCCAGTTCCCTGCGGACCACCTGTTCTGGGAACTCCTCGCTCTGTGCGCGGGCACGGGGGGCAGTTTGCTCATCATCGGCTCGGCGGCCGGTGTGGCGGCCATGGGCATCATGCACATCGACTTCGTGTGGTATGTGAAGAAGATGACCTTCCCCGCCGCTCTGGGCTATTTCGGAGGCATCATCACGTTCTGGTTGATGTGGCATTGAGCGTGTCGCTGGAGCGCACCAACACCGGTTCGTAACTATTCCAGGGTGGTGGCGTCGGCCGAAGGCTGACCGCGTGAACATTTGGGCCACCAAACCCCAACCCATCCATGTACACGCTCATTGCCTTGGTTTTTGTGATCGGGTACCTCGCCATTGCCTTGGAGCATCCGCTCCACATCAACAAGGCCGCCTCAGCCCTGGTCACCGGCGTGTTGATCTGGGTGATGATCATGGTCGGCCAACATGAGCTCTTCCCCGGTGGCGATCATGGCGGGCATGCCGCCATCACAGGCCATCTGCTGGAGCATCTGGGTGATATCGCCAGCATCCTCTTCTTCCTCATGGGGGCCATGACCATCGTCGAGCTCATTGATGCGCATGAAGGATTCCGGGTCATCACGGACCGCATCAAGGGTACCAACAAGGTGACGTTGATCTGGGTGTTGAGCATCATCACCTTCTTCCTGAGCGCCGCACTGGACAACATGACGACGGCCATCGTGATGTGCGCCCTGCTTCGCAAGATCATCCGCGACAAGAACGACCTGTGGACATTTGCGGGCATGGTGATCATCGCTGCCAATGCCGGTGGTGCGTGGAGCCCCATCGGTGATGTCACCACCATCATGCTCTGGATCGGCGGACAGGTCACGGCCGGAAACATCGTGGCCAGGCTCTTCCTCCCCAGCCTGGTGTGTTTGGTGCTGCCCTTGGTCTGGTTCACCTTCACCTTCAAAGGGACCATCCAACGCCCGGACGTCATCGCCGAAGAGAACATTGGGCACAAGGCCGTTTCTGCAGGCCAGCAGCAGTTGGTCCTGATCATGGGATTGATCGCTTTGCTCGGGGTGCCGCTTTTCAAGACCTATACTCACCTGCCCCCGTACATGGGGATCCTGCTCGGACTGGGTATCATGTGGATCGTGACCGAGCTCATGCACAAGAACACTATCGAGACCGACAAGGGGCACTTGATGGTGACCTCCGTGCTGCGCAGGATCGATGTGCCCAGCGTGCTCTTCTTTCTGGGGATCCTCACGGCCGTGGCTGGCCTCCAGGTGGCCGGTCACCTCACCGATGCCGCTCACTTGCTGGATGAAAAGCTCGGTAACATCTATGCCGTGAACACGGTGATCGGATTGCTTAGCTCCGTAGTGGATAACGTTCCCTTGGTGGCCGCGGCCATGGGAATGTACCCGTTGACCCAGTTCGTTCCCGATCACCCGTTCTGGGAGCTCCTGGCCTACTGTGCCGGAACGGGAGGCAGCATCCTGATCATCGGTTCGGCGGCCGGTGTGGCCGCCATGGGCATCCTGGGCATCGACTTCCTCTGGTACGTGCGTCGCATGGCATTTCCCGCTGCGCTGGGATATTTCGGTGGGATCCTCACCTTCTGGTTCATGTGGCACTAGTGTCGCAACCCGTAAGTTGGTTAAGGAACTTCCGTGTTGCTACACTAGGCCCGGTCGGAAGAGTACTGTCGAACTCGCTGAAGCACCATTGCTGGCTGAGCCTTCCTTCCGTCCGGAAGGCTTCAAGGAAATCCCTTTTCGTCCCGATGCATTGGAACGAGAAGGGCATTTACCATTCGTATTCCGCTCAAGCAAGTAGTGAGAACTGGAAGTTCGGGATTGCGCGAGGACGCGCTTTTCCGCCGCACGGCGGAGAGGCTTCAAGGAAAGCCTATCTCGCTTCGCTCGTGGTCTTTTTGCGTTCAACCTATGGTCAGGCTCCTGAGAGAACTGGAAGTTCGGGATTGCGCGAGGACGCGCTTTCCCCGGAGGGGAGGCTTCAAGGAAAGCCCTTCTCGCTTCGCTCGTGGTCTTTTACGCGTTCAACCTTTGGTCAAGCTGCGGAGAGAACTGGAAGTTCGGGATTGCGCGAGGACGCGCTTTCCCCGGAGGGGAGGCTTCAAGGAAAGCCCTTCTCGCTTCGCTCGTGGTCTTTTTCG
>CAMCAZ010000080.1 GCA_945872795.1 Chryseobacterium gleum | reverse complement strand
GTCACAGTGAGGGCATTGAAGATGCGGGCACCATCAAGGTGCAGTCCCAGCCCATGTGCGTCGCAGACGTTGCGGATGCGGTCCACCTCCCGGAGGTCCCACACCGCGCCACCTCCGCGGTTGCACGTGTTCTCAATGTTCACCAGGCTGGTGTGCGCCAGCCAATGCGCCTTGCGGTCATTGATGGAGGCCTCCACCTGTTCGGCGGTGAAGCGGCCATGGTCGCCTTGGATCAGCTTTACAGAGCTCCCACTGGTCGCCATCACGCCTCCGCCTTCATACCGGTAGATGTGGGCCCCTTCATCGCAGATCACCTCGTCACCCGGCCGCGTGTGGATGTTCACCGCGATCTGGTTCGTCATGGTGCCACTGGGACAGAACACGCTGGCCTCGTGCCCGAACAAGGCCGCCATGCGCTCCTCCAGCGCGTTCACGGTGGGGTCCTCGCCGAAGACATCATCGCCCACTTCGGCGTGCATCATGGCCGCGCGCATGGCCGGGGTGGGGCGCGTGCCGGTGTCGGAACGGAGATCGATCATGGAGCCTTCTACGGAAGGCCCAAGATAGCGCGATGACGGGATCGATCAGACCGCGGGCTCCAGATGGCGATGCAGCTTAATGAGGAGCGGAAGCTCCTTGCGGCCCACTCCATGGAAGGCGTGTGCCACGGCATCCGCCGCGCGATAGATCAACTCCCGGCGTTCAGGGCTCAGGTCGTTCCTATGTCGGGCCATGTACGCCACGAACGAGTCAAAGGCCCCTTCAACCGTCGCCACGCGGTCGGCCAGTACCTCGAACTCGAATTCCGTGATGTAGGCCTGGTCCGTGCCGAAATGATCGGTGCTCGCCTCCTGCGGCACAAGCTCCTCCTTGACGATGCGCTTCAGCTCGGCGACCTCCTTTTCCGTGACACCTCCATCAACCGCCGCGATGGCATATAACAGACGGCCGAGCTCTTTGTAGAACAGTTGTGCTTCCATGATGGGGTGAAGTTCGTCGCACCACAGCCCGGCGTACCTGATGGACGTCACTTCCTGCGGCTCACCAGCAGTCCGTCGCGCAAGGGGAGAAGGATGTTCTCCACCCGCGCATCGGACCTCACTTTCGCCGCATAGGCCGCCAACCCCCGGGTCTCCCCGTCCTGGTCCGCAAGAGGTGCCAGCACTTTGCCGCTCCACAACACATTGTCCGCGATGATCAAGCCTCCCGGACGAACCCGGTCCACCACCAGGTCGAAGTAGTTCACGTAGTTCTGCTTGTCGGCGTCGATGAACACGAGGTCGAAGTGTCCTTCGATGCGCGGGATCACGTCAAGTGCCGGCGCCAGGTGCTGATGGATGCGCTCATGAAAACCCGCCTGGCGAACAGTTCGGTCCACCAGCGATGCCAGTGGGGTCTTGATGTCGATGGTGTGCAGCACCCCGTTCGGGGCAAGTCCTTCCGCCATGCACAGCGCACTGTAACCCGTGAAGGTGCCGATGTCCAGGATCAACTTCGGAGCGAGCAACTTGCTCATCAGGCTGAGGAAGCGGCCCTGTACATGACCGCTCAGCATCATCGGCATGTCGATGGAAGTGCGGGTCACTTCGGCCAGTTCGCGCAGGTAGGCAGGCTCCGGCGCGGTGTGCAGCTCGGCGTACTGTTCCAGGTCAGGGGAGAGGAAGTGCATCAGGGAAGTTTCAGGAGCTTGGTGATGGTGCTCGTGCCCTCAGTGTCCAGGCGCAACAGGTAGTGGCCGGTGGCGATCGCGGATAGGTCGATCGACGCTGGACGGTCCGACCAATTGCCCAGCACTCGGCCGCTCATGTCCACCAAGCTCAGGCGCACCGGACCACTTCCTTCGGGATAACCGATCGACACCCTATCACGGACCGGATTCGGATGAACGCTGAGGCCTTGGGTGCGATGCTCCGCAATGCCCACGCCATAGTTCAACATCCACCAATCATTGTGGCGCTGCACATTGTCGCTGCCTGTGCCGTAGTAGATGATGCCCACATCCAGCAGGTAGGTGTTGGGGGCGATCACGCCGCCCCGGCGAGGCCCACCTGCGAAGGGCGGCAGTTCCGTGGTGTTCCAAGTGTCGTCCGCCCAGCTGTAGCGCCACGCTGCGCTCTGGATAGCACCATCGGACCCCACACCACCGATGTGGATGTTGTCCACGATGTCCGCCGCGTAGCGCCCATCGGGCATGTCCTCCCGGATGGTCCAGCTGTCGGCGCCTTCGTCATACTCAAGCACGTCGGCCAGTGCCTCGTACTCCACATCGGCACCGCCCATCAGCACGTTCCATTGCGCCGTGGCCCGATGGCGCGCCGGACCGGGTACCGCAGCACGCGCCGCCCAGGTGTCCGTGGCCGGATCATAACGCCAGACCTCGTTCGTGGGCACGCCATCCGCCATCATGCCGGTGCAGATGTACGCATACTGCGAGGTGGTCATCGCCGCGCAGGCATAACGTCCCGGTGCAGGTAGTGATGCCCGTTGGTCCCACGTGTCCGTCGTCGGATCGTAGCTCCACAGTTCGTTCAGCGGTCCGCTGGCATCCAGGCCGCCGAAGAGAGATCCGCGCCCGTTCAGGGAAAATCCACTGGCATACTGGCGACCGCTGGCAGGCAAGGGTGCGATGGTGTCCCAGCTCATCGTGCCCACATCGAAGGCGTACCAGTCGTTGGTCAGCAGGAAGCCGGCGTCGAGCCCCGTGCCCACGAACACCTTGTCGTTCCACGTGAACGATGCCGCATCATCGCGTGCCGTCCCGGGAAAGTCGGGGAGCTGAACCCATTGCTGGGCATGGACATGAAGCCCACACAGGAGCAGCGCAGGAACCAGTGAACGCATGCCCGAAGCTACGCAAGGTCCACTGCGTGCCACATTGAACACAAAGGGCGCAGCGGTCTTCCCGTTGCGCCCTTCGCATCCTTGCAGATGTGCATCTCCTGCACTGCGGTCTCCCTGCGGTGCCGTTCAGTACGGCAGCTTCCCCGCCTCGATCATCTTCTTCGCCACTACGCGCCGCAGGTCCTTCGTGTTCAGCGGCTGGGTCTTGGTAAAGCGCTTCGCACCCATCAGCATGGCCTGGCGCTCATCGCCTTCGGCGAAGGCGTTCACGGCCTCGCGGGCGTTCTTCGCGATGCGGTCGGCGGCGTCGTGGATGTAGAGCTGCGTCATCGCGATCTGCTCTGCGCAGGCGGCCTCGCCCCTCATGCTCACCAGCTTCTGTGTGCGCAGCAGCACGCTCTCCGCCATGTAGGTGTCGATCACCATGTCGGCGATGTGCATCACGATCTCCTGTTCGTCACCGAGCGCTAGGCCAAGCTTCTGCGCGGCACCACCTGCGGCCATCAGCACCGCCTTCTTGAAGTTGGCCACGTAGCCCTTCTCCAATCCCAGCAGGCTCTCGTCCGGTTCCGCAAAGTCAGGGATGCCCATCAGTTCGGAGGCCACCTGCATCGCAGGCCCCATCAGGTCCAGCTGGCCCTTCATGGCGCGCTTCAGCAGCATGTCCACCGTCAGCAGGCGGTTGATCTCGTTCGTGCCCTCGAAGATCCGGTTGATCCGGCTGTCGCGGTACGCACGTTCGATGGCGCTCTCTGCACTGTACCCCATGCCACCGTGGATCTGCACGGCCTCGTCCACCACGAAGTCCAGGCACTCGCTGCCCACCACCTTCAGGATGGCCGCTTCCACCGCGTACTGTTCCACGCCTTTCAACAGCGCGGAGGCGTGGTCGGCGCCTTCGGACTTCAGCTGCTCGATGGCCTTTTCCATGTCGTTGCTGCAGCGGTAGGTCGCGCTCTCGGTGGCGTAGCAGTAGGTGGCCATGTCGGCCAGCTTCTGTTGGATCGCACCGAAACTGCTGATCGGCTTGCCGAACTGGATGCGCTCATTGGCGTAGTTCACCGCGATGTCCACGCTCTTCTTGGCACCGCCCAGTGCCGCGCCGGCCAGCTTGATGCGGCCCACGTTCAGGATGTTCACCGCGATCTTGAAGCCGTTCTCGCGACCGCCCAGCAGGTTCTCCACCGGCACCTTGCAGTCGTTGAAGAACACCTGGCGCGTGCTGCTGCCCTTGATGCCCATCTTCTTCTCCTCGGGGTTCAATGTGATGCCGCCGAAGTCCTTCTCCACGATGAAGGCCGTCAGGTTCTTGTCGTCATCGATCTTGGCGAAGACGGTGAAGATGTCCGCGAAACCACCGTTGGTGATCCACATTTTCTGCCCATTGATCAGGTAATGGTTGCCATCGGGCGTCAGCGTGGCCTTGGTCTTGCCGCTGTTGGCGTCGCTCCCGCTGCCCGGCTCGGTCAGGCAGTAGCAGGCCTTCCACTCGCCGGTGGCCAGCTTGGGCATGTACTTCTGCTTCTGCTCGGGAGTGCCGTAGTACAGGGTGGGCAGCGTACCGATGCCTGTGTGTGCCGCGATCGCCACGCTGAAGCTGTGCCCCGCGCCGGTGATCTCCGTCACCAGCATGCCGGTGAGGAAGTCCTTCCCGAAGCCGCCGTATTCCTCCGGAATGCTGATCCCCAGCAGTCCCAGATTGCCCGCCTTCTCCAGCAGGCTGGGCATCAGCCCTTCCTCCAGTGCATCGATGCGGTCCAGGTGGGGCCAGACGTTCTGTTCCAGGAACTCCAGTGAGCTCTGCGCGATCATCCGCTGCTCCTCGTTGAACTCCTCGGGAATGAAGATGTCCTGCGCGTTGCTCTCGCGGATCAGGAATTCGCCGCCCTGCAGGGCCTTGGTCTTGGTGTCGGTGCTCATGGCTGTGGATCGGGTGATCGGAGATCTGCTGCCGTCGCTGAACGTGCTACGGCATGTCAGGGATAAAGTTATGCACGCATAATAAATTTCCAAACGGGGTGGTTCGTTACAGGGAGAGGTCCCTGATCCACCGCACCAGCTCCCGCTCATCCACGATGCTCCACGCGTGCGGGTGCCCGTTGCCATGCTGCACGCCGTGCCCTTCGGTAGTGAGGTACTCCGCCCGGGTATTCCCAGCAGCCACCAAGGTGTCGTGGATCCGCTTCAGACCGTAGGCGTTCAGCTCCTCATAGCCATCATCGCGGTTGGTGCGCCACCAGGCCGTGTCCGGCTCGGTGTAGAAGCGGATGGGCAGGTCCTACATCGGCGCCACGCTCGCGGACGAGTTGAGCAGGGGAGCGGCGCGTTCGTAGTTGGGCAAGCTGTCCGTGGGCGAGCCGAGGGCGCTGTCCAGGAACGCGATCACATAACGCGCCTCGTCCTTGTATTCGGGGAAGCTGGTCTTCGCCAGGTCGCGCTTCGAGCATTCATACAGGTGCACCAGGTCCAGCGGACTGTCCACGGCGAACACGCCTTTCAACTGTACCGGAGGCTCGGACGACCGCCGCAGTGCCTTCGCCAGCAGCACGCTCACGTTGCCGCCGGAGGAGAAGCCGCCGATGACCGTGTTCGAGGCATCCACGCCGTGCTCCTTCACCGCGCCCGCGATCGTGCCGATCACCTGCTGCTGCTCGGCCTCGCTCATCAGGATGTGCCGGTTGAAGTTCAGCATCAGCACCGCGATGCCGTTCGCCGCTGCCGTGTCCGCGATGCGCGACTCCGCCCGGGTGTTCGCCGCATCGCAGGGGAAGCAGGGGAAGAGTATCAGCAGGGCTTTCCCGCTGGGGCGGGACAGGTCCTGCTCGGTGGGGAGGAGGAGGTCGTAGGTGGGGGTGTGGATCTCGCGGGGTGCTGGTTCCTCCATGGTCGCTCGATCGCTCGTGCTTGGCGCACTGCATGCAGCGAGGCCGGTGAGAAGAACCAAGGAAGCTGCGAGCTTCATGTTCATTTCCAGAATTGCCACCACTTCTTCTCGCGTTTCCTTATGACTCGCTGTTGCTCATGGTACCACGGATCAGTGACCCGCACCGCGTTGTTCACGAACTCGACGATCGGTAGCGGCGGCCCCATTGAGTCGGAGCCATAGGTGATCAGTGAACCGGTTCCTTCCTTCCCATCCCCAAGCGCGATCTCCACACTGCACTTCTTGCCCTTCTGGTCAGGCATCTCGCCAGACTTACCAAGGAACTGGTCAAGGTCAGGATGGAGAGTCGCAATGAATCTCTCGAACAAGGGCTCCTTGGTGATGCCCATGAACATGTTCCGGTCGATGTTGTATGAGCCGTCGCCCTTCCGGTTGATGGTGCCGTCTTTGTGCATGAGGATGGCCAAGGATGTCTGATCCTCGATCTTCAGCGTAACGGTCATAAATGTGTAGGGACCCATCTTCGCTCAATTCAACAACTCAAACACGCTTGCCGCTCCCTGCCCCGTCCCCACGCACATCGTCACCACCCCGTACTTCTGCTTCCTCCGCCGCATCTCATTGAACAACTGCACGCTCAGCTTCGCGCCCGTGCACCCCAGCGGATGTCCCAGTGCGATGGCGCCGCCGTTCACGTTCACCAGCTCCGGGTCGATGCCCAGTTCGCGTACCACCGCCAGCGATTGGCTCGCGAAGGCCTCGTTCAGCTCGAACAGCCCGATGTCGCTCAGTTTCAGACCGGCCTTCTCCAGCGCCTTCGGCACCGCGGCCACCGGACCGATGCCCATGATGCGCGGCTCCACGCCGGCCACGTGGTAGGAGAGGAGGCGCGCGATCGGTTTCACGTTCAACTGCTTCAGCATGCGCTCGCTCACCACCAGCACGAAGGCCGCGCCGTCGCTGGTCTGGCTGCTGTTGCCGGCCGTCACACTGCCCTTCGCATCGAACACGGGCTTCAGCTTCGCCAGTGCCTCCAGGGTGCTCGCGCGCGGACCTTCATCGGTGTCCACCACGTACTTCTCCACCTGGCGCTTCTCCTTCGCGTCCAGGTACACGCGCTCCACGGTGTAGGGCACGATGTCGTCGGTGAAGCGCCCGGCGGCGATGGCGGCCAGCGCCTTCTCGTGGCTGCGCAGGCTGAAGGCGTCCTGGTCCTCGCGGCTCACCTTGAAGTCGCGCGCCACGGCCTCGGCGGTGAGGCCCATGCCCCAGTAGTACGTGGGGTTCGCCTTGCCCACCTTGGCGTTCGGCACAATGCGCCAGCCGCCGAAGGGGATCGGGCTCATGCACTCCACGCCGCCCGCCACGATCACGTCGGCCTGCCCGCTGTTGATCTTGGCCGCCGCAATGGCGATGGTCTCGCTGCCGCTGCTGCAGTAGCGGTTCACCGTCATGCCCGGCACCTTGTCGGTGTTCAGGCCCATCAGGCTGATCATGCGGCCGATGTTCAGGCCCTGCTCGGCCTCGGGCGTGGCGTTGCCCACGATCACATCGTCGATGCGGTCGATGTCCAGGTTGGGCACGCTGGCCACCAGGTGCTTCACCACACCGGCGGCGAGGTCGTCAGGACGGGTAAAACGGAATTTGCCTCGAGGTGCCTTTCCTACTGCGCTTCGGAAACCGGCGATGATGTATGCGTTCATGGGTGTTCAGGCCGGACTTCCGGCGGTGTTGAAGTTAGGTTGGTCCGCAGGTGGTCGCGGAATGTGGTCTCGAATTCGTGGGTGGTGTCCATCACCTCGGTGAAGGCGGGCACTTCACCGTGGAACATGTCG
The DNA here is from genome assembly GCA_945872795.1 of Chryseobacterium gleum. Taxonomy (GTDB): domain Bacteria; phylum Bacteroidota; class Bacteroidia; order Flavobacteriales_F; family PHOS-HE28; genus PHOS-HE28. The sequence goes on along the minus strand of CAMCAZ010000080.1, from coordinate 2,261 downwards.
CGCTGCATGGAGGCGTAGTCCTTCTCCCATTCGTTGAGAGCCGTGCCTTTGGGAATGATGCGGAATCCGTCGCGCAGCAAGCCATCGTAGTCAACGGCAGTGTATCGGTAGAAGCTGCGTCGGTGTGTCACGATGGCCGGATAGAGTCCGGGGTCGGATATGGCCTTCTCACTGACGCCAGCGCGGTAGAGCTTGAACAGGTCGTAGTAGTGGCGTGAAAGCCTTGGACGCGGCCCATCCGGCCGGGTGATCAGTGTCTCATGCAGCAGCAGAGCCTTTTCGAGCATGGTCCGCTCGGCTTGCATGGTGTTCACATGAACGGTCCCATCGCCGGTCATTTCCGGGAACTGCTCATGCACATAACTGGAGATGGGCATGGGTTTGCTCGGCCATGGATCGGCCTTGGCCACCAGTTCCACCTTGATCTCGGGCCGTAGGTACCCGCTGCCGTCTTCGAACAACTTTGGGTAGCGGAACAGCAGGCTTGTTTCCTGGTGCTCGTTGATCGGCTGGAGTTCCAGCTCCCAACCTTCGTTCGGAAGCGCTGTGGTCAGTCGTGCATGCAGTGTGGGTGTCAACTCCTCTTCTGCCCAGGCATAGGCCGACTTCGCGATCCGCTTTGCACGTTCCTTGGCTTGGCGGGGTGAGCCTGCCAATGCCGGGTCGTTACCGCCAACCAGTTCAAGAGCCACACGGTCCACCACCAGGTCGATGTCTTCCGAGAAGCGATCGATCAGCCCGTATGCCTTCGCCAGTGACGTGCCGCCTTTGAAGGTGAGGTGTTCGCCCCATGGGGTCAAGATCATCAGTTGATGGAGCAACCAAGTGACCCAAAGGTCCTTCTCGATGCTTTGCACCGGCAGGTTCTTACGCTCGGAGGTTTGCTCCAACAGCGTCCTGCGCTCGCTTTCGGGAAGTTCGAAGTACTGCTCCATGGATCAGGTGTTCTCAGCAGCGAGCTGCCTCATGATGTCCGCGATCCAGGCAGGTGCCCTCCTGATGTCGGTGAGAAGTTCCTTACGCTTATCGATCGGGATGCGCGCGTGCAGGATGGCGTATTCCCGGTCGCCGAAGTGCTGCTTGCCGATGTAGCGAAGTGCTTGGATGATCAAGCCCCCGGTCTGGGTCTTTGTGGAAACGAAACGGGCGCTGCTATGCCTTAGGATGATCTCCCTGTTCCCCACTTGCACTTTCCGCGACCGCCCGCTGGTAAGGAACACCACGCGCATGGGAACTTGCTCCGAAAGTCCGAGCAGATTGGCAGCATAGGCTCCCGAGGGCTGAAGCAGGGTGGCATCCCGCCCGGCAAGCGCTTTGGCAACCTGTTCGGGGGCAGGGGCAAGGAGCCCGAGCTTGGTATGCTTGACAGGATAATCATAGACCCCTGGAGCCAGCCTTCGAATGGTCCCAGCCTTGGCGTAACGGGACAAGGATTTGGCCACCGCCGTGTAGGCTCCCAGGTCGCTGAAATCATTCGGGGTGAAGACCGAACCCCTCCCTTTGCCATAGACTCGGCTAATTACCTGACTGTCAATCGATATGTCCGATTTTTTGGCAAGCATTTTTGTCAAACAAAAGTACCTAAATGTTTGACAAAAATTTGGTCCTGGTCTGATGCCCTTCGCGTGAGCGATCGCAGCGGAAATCCCACAGCGAGGAACGAGCGAGGACTTGCAGCGGAAAGCGCGACGGCGACGCATTTGGGAGCTGGCACGCCCCAACAACCACCGCTATGCTTCACCGCATTCATTTCGCTGCTCGGTTCATTCGGTCCTCAAACTCTTCGATGGTCATTAGACCGAGCCGGTGCTTCGCCATGGACAGGTAGGGCTCAAGGCTATCGCCACCACGTCGTTGGTCCAGTTCGAGCAACACGTTCGAGGCAGCCTGTTTATCGGGGAAGTTCCCGATGCGCTTCAAGGCGGCGAACGTTACAGCCTTGTCCGGGTCTAACAGAAGCGCGTATCGCATCAGGCCCCAATGACCAGCTTCGCCTTTGTCACCAAGCATCATGATCAAGCCCATCCGTTCCCGCGCAGCTTTCTTTCGGAAGTCCTGGACGTGTCTCTCTTCCTGATCGCTGAGGTTCAGTGCACGGAGATCCAGTTCCTCCTTCGAGGTCCGCTTACCAAAGAGGGTGTCAAGGATGCCCATGAACGCTCGAGAGCTTAGTTCCTGAGCACTTTGCCCGAAGTAATGATCGACTGCAACCGCTCCAAGGTCTTCCGCTGCATGCACAGCTCCACAAAAGCCTTCCGCTC
>CAMCAZ010000079.1 GCA_945872795.1 Chryseobacterium gleum | reverse complement strand
TGGACCGCCGCATTGACCGCATTTTCCACACCAATACCGCTCACCTCCAGCATTTTTGGGAAGATACTGGCTTTACTGAAACCGGGTACCGTATTCACCTCGATGGTGAAGAGTTCGCTACCGGTCCAGAAGTGGTCCACCCGCACCATGCCTGAGCAATCCAAGGCCCGGTAGATCGCGGCCGAGCGCTCCTGCACCAAGCGCGTCACCTCATCCGGTAGTGGAGCCGGTATCAATTCCTGAGTATCCGTTGAATGGTACTTCGCCTCATAGTCGAAGAACTCGCGGCTGGTGCGGATCTCGCATACGGGCAGGGCCCTGACGGAGCCATCCATGCGCAGTACCCCGCAGGTCAGTTCCTGTCCAGCGACCGCGCCTTCGACCATTACGGCGGGGCACTCCTCGAACGCCGCGGCCAAGGCCGGGCCGAGGTCTTCCGCGCGCTTCACTTTCGTGACGCCGAGACTGCTTCCGCTCTGGTCGGGTTTCACGAAGCACGGATAGCCCAGGCGGGCCACCAAGGCCTCCGGACCTGCCGTGTCGGGGTAGAGCAGTACCGAGGAGGCCACAGGGAAGCCCATCTCGCGGAGCAGCGCGGTGGTGGAATACTTGCTGAAGGTCAGCGCCATGTTCAGGACCCCACCCGTCTGGTAGGGAATGCCCAGCATATCGAGATAGCCCTGCAAAAGGCCGTTCTCACCGGGCGCGCCATGGATGACGATCAGCGCTGCTTGGAAGCGTCGCTCGCCGGCAGCGGTGGTCACGGAAAATCGACCACGGTCAAATTCGACGGTGGTCTCTTCGGAGGTGGAACAGCTCCAGCGGTCCTTTTCGATGGTGACGAACAGCGGGTCAAAGCGCTCCCGATCGATGGCGGCCATCATTCGCGCAGCACTTTGGTGGCTGATGACGGATTCGCCCGAATAGCCGCCGCGGAACACGGCGATGAGGGGTCGTTCGGTGGACATGGTACTGGGTGCGTTTCGAAAGGCGAAGGTGCACAAGTTCCGCCGTCCTCCGTTCAGGGTGGTGGAGCCGGGGCAGATCGGCGTCCTATGCAAGGCCGGCCGTTGCATGGATGCTCGCTGAGGTGAGGTCGGCTACCTTTGTTGTTCTGCCGCGGCATGCGGCGTCGGTAGCATGAGCAGACTGCGCTTCCTTCTTCCTCTGGTCACCCTAGTGGTCCTGCTGTTCCTGGGCTGGCTGTGGTTGCGTCACTACACCCGTCACGGGACCGTTTCCAGCGTGCCCGATCTGCGCGGCCTGTCCTTTTCCGATGCCGAGGCCATGCTCGCCGGTCGCAACATGGTAGCCTTGGTGATCGATTCCGTTCATACCGAGGATGCCCCCAAGGGCGGGGTGGTGGACCAGGACCCGGGGCCGGGAGCCGAAGTGAAGCCGGGCAGGAAGGTCTATCTCGTCCTCAACGCCCAGCAGCCACAAATGATCGACATGCCCACCCTGGTGGACCTCTCCAAGCGTCAGGCATTGTCCGTGCTCGAGATCCTTGGGTTGAAGGTGCAGGAGCTTCAGTATAAGCCCGATCCCTGTGTGGATTGTGTGATCGGTCAACTGGTCGATGGTCTCTCCGCGCCCCCCGGCACCCGTATCCGTCGTGGGCGTTCGGTGACCCTGGTGCTGGGTAGCGGCGAACGTGGCGAACGGGTGCCTGTCCCGGACCTGCGCGGTCTCACCAATGCCGAGGTGTCCCTGGTGTTGAACATGGCCTCGCTCAACCTGGGACTGGTGGTGGCCTGCGAGGGGTGCAATACCGCTGCTGATTCAACGTTGGCGAGGGTGCATCGCCAATCGCCGCCGGCCGATCGCAATGACCGGATAGCCTTGGGTAGCACCATTGATATCTGGCTCACCGCAGATACCGCCGGTCTCCAGCCTGCCAGTGATTGGAATGACCCTGCGAGATACATGAGCAATGACTCCACCGATGTTGAGCCTTAGGTCCCTTGCCGCCACGGTGATGTTCCTCCTGTGCGGCCTTGTTCACGGACAGGGTGAGCACCTGCGGGCACTGTCCGCCAGGCCCGCTGATCATGCCCCCACCGAGGGGATGAAGTCCGGCCTGAACACCCATTTCATCTATAGTTACGAGTCCCTTTCCATTCCGATCATGGATGATTTCTCCATCGATCGCACCCGCAAAAGGTGGGCGCAGCCTGGTGACCCGGATGTGACCCTGAATCAGACGATCTATGCCTTGGAGGTATCGGGTGTTTCCGAGCCGGACATGGCCTACGCCACGGATACCACCTTCCGTTACCTGATCGACATGTCGGACCCGGACCTGCCCGTGACCACTCGTGAGGCCCTGCCCATGGTCGTGGTGACCGTTCGCGATGTCACCGCCTATCCCCCGGCGGTAAGCACGGAGGATGCCTGGCCGCCGTACAACATCTTCGACACCCTGCTGACCCCTCCGGAGGATACCTTGTGGCTGCTGACGCCGGGTCTGGTGCAGGATTCCCTGCTGGTCTATTCGGTGGCGCCCGACCCCCGCACCTATGTGATGAACAACATCACCACGCCTCTGATCCTTTGGGAGGATGACGATGTGTACATCAATGGCACCTATCCGGTCGACCCTCCCACGGTGGGTGTGGCCACATTCGACGGTCTGGCACGCACCGGGTATCCCTACAATTTCGCCCAGTTCAGTTCCTACGGCATCGCGGATCACCTCACGTCCGTGCCCATCGATCTGGATCTTCCACCTGTGGATTCCATCTATCTCAGTTTCTTCTATCAACCCCGGGGCCTCAGCGGCGATGCGCAGGCTCAGCCTCAGGACAGCCTGGTCCTTGAGTTCTATTCACCAACTGAGGATGATTGGTTCCGGGTCTGGCGCACGCCCTATACCGCCTTGGCCCCCTTTCAGCAGGTGCTGGTCCCCATCAAGGAGGATCGCTTCCTGCAGGAGGGTTTCCGCATGCGCTTCCTGAACTACGCCACGCTCAGCGGTTCCTTTGACCACTGGCATCTGGATTACGTCAGGCTGGGCGCGCAGCGAACGTTCAATGACGTGGAGCTCGTGGACGTGGCCTACGTCCATCCGGAAAGCACCCTGCTCCAGACCTACACTTCGATGCCGTTCAACAAGTTCGAGGAGTCGCCTGCGTCCTACATGGTGCAATCGCTGTCGATCCCCATTCGCAACTTGGATGATAATGACCGCTTCATCACCTGGCGCATGCAGGCCGGTATCGATGGGGAGGCCGTCTCCTTTGATCCTGCGGCATACGGCAACAACACTTCGGGCAATGCCTCCAGCGTCTTCAACAGTCTGCATCCCATCAACAGCGCGCCGAACAACTTCGTCTACGACGCCACGCTCAGTGAGGATGCCGCGTTCTGGCGCGTACGGTTCCTGACGAACGCCACTCCGGACATCAACCGCTACAACGATACGATCACCTTCGTCCAGGAGATCAGCAACTACTATGCTTATGACGATGGCTCTGCGGAGATGGGCTATGGTCTCGATGCCACAGGCGCAAAACTGGCTTATCGTTTCGATATCGTGGGAGGCGATTCCTTGCGCGCGATCCGGATGTACTTCAACCCGATGGCGAACCCTCCTCCTGCGGTTCAGCCACAGCAGGGCTCATTCCTCATCACCATCTGGAAGAGCCTTGAACCCGAGTTGATCCAGCACCAGAACTTCTCTTTCTCCACACCGGAGTACAAGCAGGATGGCCTGAACAGGTTCGTGGAGTACCCCTTGGATTCCACCATTTTCGTGGAAGGCACATTCTACATCGGTTGGGCCCAGACCAACGCGGCCAGCATGAACCTTGGTTTCGATCGCAACCGGAACAACCAGAACAAGATCTCCTTCAAGACGGGGATCAACTGGCAGCAGACGAGTTTCGAGGGTTCCCTGATGATGCGCCCCGTGTTCGTGGCCGCTGTGGATCCCTTTGTAGGTCTGGAGGAGCCCGAGGTCCCTGGTCAGCTCCGTCTGTTCCCCAATCCGGCGGCCTCAGCATTCCGTGTGGCCCATGAGAGCGCCATGGGAGTTCCGCTCGGTTTGCAGGTCACCGATGCCTTGGGGCGCACCGTAATTGAACGACAGGTCGGTCCGCTGGAGGAGATCGGTACGCTGCAGTGGCCCAACGGCCTGTATGTGGTGCGGGTGACCGATGGGCAGGGACAACTGCTGGGAGCGGAACGATTGATCATACAGCACTGATGGAGAACGAAGAGGTGGAAACAGGGGAGGAGCAGGAGCTCTATGAACATCATCGGATCGTTTGTGATCCGGGCCAATCGCTCGTGCGGCTGGATAAGTTCCTCTTCGATCGTCTGGCACATACTTCCCGGAACCGCATCCAAGTGGCGGCCAAGGCGGGCAATGTGCTGGTGAACGGCAGGTCCGCCAAGCCCAGTCAGAAGGTCAAGCCGGGGGATGAGATCAGCATCGTGCTGCCCTACCCACAGCGCGAAGTGGAACTGGCGCCGGAGGACATTCCCTTGACCGTGCTGTATGAGGATGAGCACATCCTGGTCATCGACAAGCAGGCCGGTCTGGTCGTTCATCCCGGGCATGGCAACTGGACGGGGACGCTGGTGAACGCGCTGCTGTTCCACTTCGGAAAGCTTCCGTCCACGCCAGGCGCGCAGGAACCCCGGCCCGGATTGGTCCACCGGTTGGATAAGGATACCAGTGGGGTGATGGTCGTAGGCAAGACCGAGGAGGCCCTGACCCACCTGGCCCGCCAGTTCTTCGATCGCACCAGTGATCGTCGTTACAACGCGCTCGTCTGGGGCGACTTCGAGGAGGAGGAGGGGGTCATTGAGGGGCACATCGGTCGCAGTCCCAAGGACCGCACGGTGCAGCATGTCTATCCCGAGGGTGATCAGGGCCGTTCCGCCACCACCCGGTGGAAGGTGCTCGAACGCTTTCGTTACATCACCCTGGTGGAGTGCAAGCTGGAAACGGGCCGTACCCACCAGATCCGGGTGCACATGCAGTACACGGGGCACCCGCTGTTCAACGACTCCGCCTATGGTGGCGACCGGGTTTTGAAGGGCACCACCTTTACGAAGTACAAGCAATTTGTGGAGAACTGCTTCCACCTGCTTCCACGCCAGGCGCTGCACGCCCGGACCTTGGATATCGACCACCCCATCACCGGCAAGCGCATGCACTTCGAAAGTGCGCTGCCCGGGGACATGGAGGCCGTGCTGGCGAAATGGCGGATCTACACCGCGGCCAAGCCGATGGAGGACGATGCGGAGGAGCCTTTGGACAAGCAGGCCCTGAACAACATGAAATGAGCCCTTCTGTGGGTGGGGGCCATAAATTCGCCCGATCAGCGTTCAACGGGTCCAGCCGGTACTATGCGTAACATCGAGCTCATGGTGATCGGTGCCCAAAAGGCGGGCACCACTTCGCTATCCAACTATTTGGGTGAGCATCCATCACTTCTGAATCCCCTGTGCATGGAGTTCACCTGGTTCAACCAGTCAGGAGAGACATCAGAGGGATTGGGCGAGTTCATGGCCCGCTATTTCCCTCCAGCATCATCTGGGTCGGTACGATATATCGCCAAGATGTCGAACCTGTACCGCTATCGTTCAGCGTTGATCGCACTTCATGAGCATTTTCCGAATTGCCATCTGGCTTTTGTTGTGCGCGATCCAGTGCAAAGGGCCTACTCCGCTTACAGGATGGCCTGTTATGATGGGTGGATGACTTTTGATCCTGGATACATGACGGAATTGATCCGCACAGGTCGATCGGGTGAAGAATTGTATGATCTATTTGTGGGTTACGGTATCTATGCAGAAGCATTGGAGTGCATTTGGAGCATCTTTCCACGTGAGCAAATACATGTATTTCGATTTGAGGACTTGAAACGGGACCCTCAACGTGTCTGCGACCCCCTTTTTGCGTGTTTAGGGCTAGCCCCCCATGTTCTGAAGGGAAAGGAGAAGGTCCATAATGAGACGGTTCAGGCGCGTTCCGGTAAGGTCGCGGCCATGATCAATTGGGTGCGATCGGAAACCAATCCGATAAAACGCGCTGTCAGAGCGGTACTACCGTACCGAATTTATTTGGGTTTGGCGGATGCTGTTCGGGATCTGAATCGTTCGGACAAACCGTTCCCCTCCATGGACCCTGCAGTGCAACAGGAATGGGGGCGGTTCTACAAGGACCATGACGCGCAGCTTGCAGCCATGACAGGGCTTGATCTATCGGGGTGGACCAGCCAACGCACAATGACCCGATAGGCGCTCACCGGATCAGCTTTCCACCACTGGTACGCTTGATGCGCCGCAAGGCCTGCACCCTGCGTGGCAGTTCATGTGGATGCAGGGTCACCATAAGCTTGTTCAGCACCTCAGGCAGAACCTCATCTTCCGGCCGATCGGTCTCCAGGACCAGCATGATGGCCTGTCCCAGCAAGTCATCCGGCACGGAAGTGAAGTAATGGGGATAGGGGAGGATGCCGGCGGTACGGGCCTCCAATTGCTCGGGGAATATCTTCTTCCCGCCGGTCAGGATCACATTGTCATAGCGTCCCAGCCACTTGAAACGGGTGTCGTCCACCAGTTCCACCAGGTCGTTCGTCACGTGTTGTTTGATGCTGAGGTGCGGGGTGTAAACCACGAGGCATCCCCTAGGGTCGCGTCCGAAGTGCACCCTGCCGATCGCCGTGAAGCTGTCCTCCCCGTCCGGCGCGTTGAGGTGCCGCAGTGCCACATGGGTCACGGTCTCCGTGCTGCCGTAGCTCTGGTACACCTTCACGTCCAGGTCCCGGATGTCCTCCCGCAGCGCATCGCTCACCGGACCACCACCCAGGAGGATCGTGTCGAACTGGCGCTCCACACGTTCCCTGTCCTCCTGGATGATACGGTGGAGCTGCAAAGGCACCATGGCGGTGAAGCGGAAGCGGTCGTTCACCTTCAGGTTCCCCAGGATGCTGCCTCTGGGATCGATGAAGTGGATGTCGAGCGCGAGGACGAAGGCGCGCACCACCATCATCTTCCCGGCGATGAAGTCGCAGGGCAGGCAATGCAGTACGCGATCACCGGCCTTCAGTCCGAAGGTGTCACCGGTAAGGCGTGCACTGTTCACCAGGTCGCGACGCGGTATGCGGTATTGCTTGGGAGGTCCAGTGGTGCCGCTGGTGGTCGCTGGCAGGCCACTGGCCATCAGGGTCAGGTGAAAGATGGTCGAATGCAGGTCCTGTTGCCATTCCCGCCCCGAACGTCCGCCCTTGCTCATCGCCTTTGCAAAGGTGCGCTCTGCATCCAGGGCGCTCATGGTCACACCGTCCACGGTCAGCCGCTGGAAGGCGGTGTCCATGGTGGTGGGGTATGAGGGTCGCTTGGCCATCTAGCGGATGACGCCCGACGCAAGGTGGACCGAGAACAACTGCATCATGCGGGCAGGTCCAAGGCGGAGAGGTCCCAGGCCACCTCCGGCCGGTAATGAAGGTAGCCGCGTTCGGCCAGCAGGGGCGATGGGATATTGTTCGCGTAGACCTTGCCGGTACCCAATCCCTGGGGAAGTTCCACGTTCAGTGTGGCGGTGAACTGCGCGATGGCGTTCAGTCCGATGCTGCTCTCCAACGCCGAGGTGATCCACCACCCGATGCCTCTTCCCTCGGCCAGTTCGATCCATTCCCGCGTCGCGGCCCATCCACCCACGAGGCTGGGTTTGATCACGATGTACTGCGGCTTCACGTGGTCGAGAAGGTCCGTCTTGCTGTCGCTCTGGTTCAGGCCGATCAGGTCCTCATCCAAGGCGATCGGAATCGGTGATCGATCACAGAGCTCTTCCATGACCTCGTAAAGCCCGGCCGGCACCGGTTGCTCGATGCTGTGAACCTCCAATTCCGCTAGGCGCTCCAGCACCTCCATGGCGGTCCGGGCATTGAATGCACCATTGGCATCCACGCGCAGGGTGAGGTCCCTTGTGCTGAACTCACGTCGCACGGCCGCCAGTAGCTCCAGTTCATCCTCGATGCCGATGGCCCCGATCTTCATCTTCACGCAACTGTTCCCCGCCTCGATCTGCTCCCGGATGCGTTGGCGCATGGTGGCCTTGTCGCCCATCCACACCAGTCCGTTGATGGGGATGCCGGTCCTGCCCAGGGTGAATGACGAGGGGAAGAGCTCCTTGGTGCCGCTCACGGCCAGATCGCGGATGCACTGCTCCACGGCAAAGAGCACACTGGGCACCTCCAACAGGTCGCTGCTCATGCGGTGAGCCCAATTGCTGGTATCCGCACAGAGTTCCAGCAGCTTGGTCCGGACGTCAGCCGGGAACTCCTTGCTATGGCCGGGGAACAGCGCCGCCTCACCGATACCGCGCACCTCGGGCCGTTCGCTATCCCAGGCGATGAGGTACCAGATCGTGCGTTCCGCGATCGGGCCCTTGCTCGTCCCCAGCTCAAAGTGGGGCACCAGGGTATGTTCCATCCAGCGGGCGCGGATCATGTCGCTCTGAGGTCTTCAGGATTCGTGTTTCCTCCTCGCATCGTGTGCCTTATATGGTCCGTGCATCAGACCAGCCAGAGGCCCACCGCGAACGCGATCGCCGTGGCGAAAGTAGCCAGGGCCAGGCGTTTCAGTTCGGGGTCCAGCGCAGCAGGGTCGTGGTTGCGCAACACCACACGCAGGTGGCTGGCCAGCACGGACGTGGTGACCAGAAAACCCCACTGGGGCATCCCGCGGAAGTTCAGTGCGGTGAAGAGCATCAGGCAGGTGAGGCCTCCGATGATGAGGAAACCGTGGTAGCTCTTCGCGGCATCAGGGCCCAGGCGGACAGCGAGCGTGATCTTGCCGCTTGCCTTGTCGTTCCGGATGTCGCGCATGTTGTTCACGTTCAGCACACCGGCACTGAGCAGGCCGAACCCTGCGGCGGGCAGTAGGTGCATCCAGTCGATGGTCCGGGCATGGAGGAAGTGCGTGCCCATCACCCCCACGATGCCGAAGAAGAGGAACACGCTCACATCGCCCAGGCCGGCATATCCGTAGGGGTTGCGGCCGAAGGTGTACTTCACGGCGGCGCCGATGGCCAATAGGCCAACGAGCAGGAAGACCAGCGTCATCAGGCGAATGCCCAGGGCCGATACGATCAAGGCCACACCCGAGCCGAAGGCGAGGACCCCGCAAAGAAGCATGGCGCGTTTCATCGCTGCCGGAGGTATGCTTCCGCTCTGCACGGCCCGTTGCGGCCCCACACGTGCTTCGTTGTCCGTGCCGTGCAGGTGGTCTCCCAGGTCATTGGCCAGGTTGCTCAGGATCTGCAGCAGGATGGCGGTGAGCAAGGCAAGCAACATGACCTCCAGGCTGAACGTGCTCTCGGCACTGATCCTACTGTAAGGCACCGCCAGCGCGCTGCCCACAATGATGCTGCTCACCGCCAGGGGCAGGGTACGCATACGGAAGGCCTGAAGCCAGGTGGAGAAGGGAGCTGCCATCAGATGCGGTATTCAAGGCGGCAGGTGAGCCGGACCGACGGGGTGGCGTTCCCCTTGTCGGGACGTGGCTCGGTCCCTTCGAAAAGGGCTTCGAACGCATAGACCGCCCCTGCGTTCCGATCTCCGGAGACGATCTTGAAGGTGCTGGGCACGGCCCAGATCCGGAAGAACAGGAAGTCGTCCATGCCTGGGCGCAAGTAAGATAGTGTGAAGACCCCGTTCCGCGGGTCCCAGATGGAATGGTGCTGGACACCTTCCGCTTCAGCCGGGAACTCCAGGACATGCTCATCGATGGTGATCGAACCTCCTTCGAACAGCCCGGAGATGTCCTGCAGCTCCGCTTTGAACACGGTCCTGCCGGAAGCGGAACGGCCCGTCAGGAAGGCGGTCCCCGAACCTTCCGGCAAGGACATGCCCAGGATCATCGGAACGACCACCGCCAAGAGCAACGATCGAAGTAGGAACGAGGGTATCCGATGTTTCAGGCCACCCATGTCATCC
>CAMCAZ010000078.1 GCA_945872795.1 Chryseobacterium gleum | reverse complement strand
CACGAACGGTGAGGGGCGGGGAGGAGTGGTCGGGGGTGGCGGAAGGATGTCCAGGCGGTTCAGCGTGTGGCTGATACCCACTGCGCTGCACTGCGCTCTCCGAGCAGGTCCAGGAGGGCTTCCGTGATGCCCGGGTGTGCAAACTGGAAGCCCTCGCGCAGCAGCCGTGTGGGCACCACCCTTCGGCTCTTCAGGATCAGCTCGGTCTCGGTGCCCAGCAGGAAGGCGCCCAGCGTCAGCATCCACCGGGGCTGCGGCAGTGCGATGAGCGGCCGGTACCGGGCGACCAGTTGGCCCATCAGGTAGCCATCGCGTGCAGGTTGCGGCGACGCTAGGTCGTAGACCCCTCGGGCTTCGGGCCGTGCAAGGATGTGGTCCACCGCGCGACAGAGGTCCACGGCATGGATCCAGCTGACGTACTGTTCACCGCTCGCATGCTTACCGCCCAGACCCGCGCGGGTGAGCTGCACCAGCCGTGGGAGAACGCCACCCCAGGGGCTCAGGACCATGGCACTGCGTAGCAGTGCGGTCCGTGTATGTGGCAGTGTGAAACTGTTGGCCACGGCCTCCCAGGTGCGGGCCACTTCCACACTGAAGCCTTCGCCCAGCTCGCCGGTGTACTGGTCCATGGCGCGGTCCTCGGCGTGCCGGTAGATGGTGGCGGTGCTGAGCTGCAGCCAGGCCTCGGGTGCTTCGGAACACCGAGCGATGGCATCGCCGATGGCCAGCGTGCTGCCGATCCGGCTGTGCAGGATGTTCCACCGGCCCTTGGCATTGTAACGCCGGTCAACGGAGGCGCCGGCCAGGCCGATCACGGCCAGTGAACCGTTCAGGTGCTGCTCCAGATCGCGGGGATGCTCGGGGTCCCAACGCACATGGCTCACCCCGTCCCGCTCACCGCCCTTCCCCCGGGTGAGGACGGTGACAGGGATGTTCCGTTGCAGGAAGTGCCGTGCGAGTATCCGGCCCATGAGGCCGCTTCCACCGGCGAGGACGATGTGCTTGTTCATGGGGCTCAGGCTTGGAGGGGTGCTACGGTAGGAATGGCATGACGGCGCGCTTCGCTGGCCTTGCGCTTGCCGCGGAAGAAGAGCCAGAGGTGCGCGAAGAGCACGATGCCCAGGTAGATCGCGAAGCCGCCCACCTTGCCGGCCAGCTTTTCCACCACCTCCTGGGTGCCGTTCAACTGTCCATAGATCTCCATGATCCACAAGGCAAAGCCGATGTTCAGCAGGTAGAAGCCCACCTCGAAGAGCCGGTTGGTGCTGTCGGCGATCTCAGCGCGGCCGTTGAAGATGTCCAGCATGAACACCCGCGCGTTGCGGAACAGGATGCGGGCCACGTACAGGGTGAGCGCGAGGACGATGGGCAGGTAGATGAAGTAGGTGAGGACGGTGAGGTTGGTCATGGTAGTGAAGTGTTGGTAAGGGTTGGTTGTTGGGGCGCGAGATCTCGCGCCCTTACGCGGCTCCAGACCAGGAGCACGGCGATGTTGGTGAAGTGGATGGCGGCCAGGCTGAGCAGGATCAGCGCGATGCGGTGCACCAGCGTGGCCAGCATGTGCTCCCAGCCGGTGATGGGTTCCCACAGGCTCATCACCATGGCCACGTAACCCAGGTTGAGGGTGTAGCAGCCCACCAGGAGCACGTTGTTGATGGCGTCCACGAAGGGCGTATCACCGTCGAAGATCCCCAGCATCCACACCCGGCCGTTGCGGTGGCAGGAGCGTGCCGTCCATACTGCTATGGCCATCATGGCCGGCAGGAAGATCAGGTAGCTGAGGAGGTTGAGGTTCATGGCCGCAGGATGCTGAAGGGGTTCTTCATCGATGTGATCGGTGACCTCAGCGTTTTCGACCGGTGATCAGCAAATAGCGGAACAGGTCGCGCTGGGTGCCGAGTGCGATGCCGAAGAGGCAGCTGCGCAGGTGGGCGCGTTCCAAGGGGTCGAGCTTCAGGCCTGTGAACAAGCTTTTCAGCTCGGTCCAGGCCATCAGCGGCAGGCCATGAAGTGCCGAAGGGGCCACGTGCCAGCTGAGGTCCTGCACGGCGATATCGGTGAATCCGGCCCTGGTCAGGGCCGCCAGAAAGTGCTGTTCCCGGGGAAAGCAGGGCACCGCCCAGCCCTCCTCCACGGTGCGGACCATCCGACGGCGTAGACCCGTTGGCTCCTTGCCGATGAAGCCGTCCACCAAGGCGATGCGGCCTCCCGGTCTCAGCACGCGTGCGGCCTCGGCCAGGACATCCTCCTTTCCGCGACCCCTGCCGTAGCACAGGCTCTCCAAGGCATAGACGCCGTCCATGCTGGCGGCAGGAAGACCGGTGTGCCGGAAATCCCGCAGATGCATGGTCACATCCACACGTTCCCGATCCGCTTCGCGCTGGCCCTCCAACACCTGCTGTTCCACCACAGTGAAGGCATCCACGGAGGTGGCATAGGTGCCGGCCACCAGGCGCGCCGATGCGCCATAGCCGCAACCGAGGTCGGCGAGACGCTCACCGGGCATGGGCTTCAGGGTGCGCACCACCTGGTGGACGAGCTCTTCCAGCATGGCCGCGCGGTCCAGCGGTGACATGGGCCAGCGCCAGTAGCCGAAGTGCAGGTGGCCTTGGCGGCTCCACAGCCGGTAGAGCGCTGCGCTCGCCTGGAAGTGGGCGAGCACCCGTGGGTCTGCGCTTTGGCCAGTTCGACCGGTCCGTGTGGAGGGTGCGGTGCGGGTCATGGTGAGTTGTGTTGAAGTTTCAAGAAATATTGAAACATTAGGGCAAAAGAACAGCGCCCGCCTCCGCGATGCACAACGGGATCGACCAGTGGGATGCTACGGCGGGTGAGATCATCGGAGCAGGGTGGAGACGGCCTTCAGAAACCATTGGACGTCGCTACGGGTGCTGCGCTCCAGCACGGCATCGATGCGGCTGGTGAGGTCGTGCAGGTCGTGTGCCATCTGTTTGAAGGCCTTGGTCTCGTTGGTGGTGCCGGAGGTCTGCTTGAGCTCGCCCAGCAGGCGTACCATGGGTTCCAGCTCGCGCTTCTTGCGCTCGCGGGTGATGTGGGTCGCGATCTTCCACACATCCTTCTCGGCCTGGAAGAACTCCCGGCGCTCACCCGTCTTGAGGATGCGGTCCACCAGGTGCCAGTCGATCAGCGCGCGCAGGTTCATGTTGGCATTGCCCCGGCTGATGTTCAATTGCTCCATCACGTCCTCGGTGCTCAGCGCTTCGGGGCTGATGAGCAGCAGGGCATGCACCTGGGCCATGCTGCGGTTGATGCCCCACTGGCTGCCGAACGCCCCCCAGGCCTGAATGAACTTGTCCTTGGCTTCGTGGAGTTCCATGATGGTCGTCTTGAACGGGTCAAATATAGGATCAGGAAAGTTGAACTTCCAAATAGTATTGAAAGATAATTGGTCGGCGGGAGGCAGTGTGAACAACTCCTGATCATTCGTCGGGCAGACCGACCGGATGTGCTGATAGCTTGCATCTTCCCCGATCGCCATGGAATCCGTCATCCTCGCTGAACCACCGTCGAGCTATCTGCCCTCCGGTAACCCCTTGTTGGAGCTTCTCGAGCGCCATTTCGGCTACAAGTCTTTCCGCCCGCAGCAGCAGGAGGTGATCGAACACGTGGTGCAGGGCAACGATGCCGTGGTGCTGATGCCCACCGGCGGTGGCAAGAGCCTGTGCTACCAGATCCCTGCGCTGGCCTTCGAGGGCCTCACGGTGGTGGTCTCGCCCCTGATCGCCCTGATGAAGGACCAGGTGCAGGCCTTGCAGGGGAACGGGATCCCGGCCGCCTTCCTCAACAGCTCCTTGGATTTCCAGGAGGAGCAACTCATCCGACAGCAATTGCGCAAGGGTGAACTGAAGCTGCTGTACGTGTCTCCCGAACGGCTCTTCCAGCAAGGCTTCCTCGATCAGCTCGGTGAACTGAACGTGTCGCTCTTCGCCGTGGATGAAGCCCACTGCATCAGCAGTTGGGGCCATTCCTTCCGGCCCGAGTACAAGCAGCTGCATGTGCTCAAACAGCGCTTTCCGCAGGTGCCGGTGGTGGCACTGACGGCCACGGCGGACCGCACGGTGCGGGGCGATATCGCGGCAAGCCTGGGTCTGCGCGATCCCCGCGTGTTCATCAGCAGCTTCGACCGGCCGAACCTGTCCCTGGCCGTGCTGCCCGGACAGGACCGCTGGAAGGCCATCGAACGCATCATGAACCGCCATGTGGGCAAGTGTGGCATCATCTACTGCAACAGCCGCGCGGGTGCCGAGAAGCTCGCGCTCAAGCTGCAGGGCATTGGGGTGAAGGCCGACTTCTACCACGCCAAGCTCGATCCCCTGGAACGCAGCCGAGTGCAGGATGACTTCATCCAGGGCAATCTGCATGTGATCTGTGCCACCATCGCCTTCGGAATGGGCATCGACAAGAGCGATGTGCGCTTCGTGATCCACTACAATATGCCCGGCACGGTGGAGGGCTACTACCAGGAGATCGGTCGCGCGGGACGTGATGGCAAGTCCGCGGAGACCATCCTCTTCTACAGCTATGCCGATGTGCAGACGCACATGCACTTCGCCGAGGAGATCCAGGACCCGCGCTACAAGGAGGTGGTCGTCGCCAAGCTGGATCGCATCAAGGAGTACGCCGAGGCCCAGGTGTGCCGGCGCACGATCCTGTTGAGCTACTTCAGCGAGGAGACCGTGGAGGCCTGTGGCAACTGCGATGTGTGCAAGGACCCGCCCAAGTACTTCGATGGAACGGTGCTGGCGCAAAAGGCCCTGAGCGCCGTGGTGCGCAGCCAGCAACAGCTGAGCATGAGCGTGCTGGTGGACGTGCTGAAGGGTACCCACAGCCCGGAAGTGCAGGAGAAGGGCTGGAGCCGCATCAAGACCTTCGGTGCGGGCCATGATACCAGCGCATTCGCGTGGATGATGTTCATCCAGCAGTTCATCCAGCATGGCCTGTTGGAGATCGCCTACGCGGACCATTACCACCTCAACGTGACCCGCGTGGGGGAGGCCGTGCTGCAGAATGAACGACCGGTGCGGCTCGTCTCCCCCGAGACCATCAAGGAGCGTCAGGAGCGCCCGAAACTGCGTAAGGAAGCCCCACTGGCCGAGCCTTCCGCCGCTGCCGCCGATCTGCTGGCCGCGCTCAAGACCCTGCGCCGGACCATCGCGGGGGACCTGAAGAAACCGGCCTACATCGTCTTCAGTGATGCCACGCTGCTGGACATGGCGGAGAAGAAACCCCGCAACATCTATGAGTTCCGACTGGTGAACGGGGTGGGTGACCACAAGGCCAGCCAGTTCGGGCAGGCCTTCCTGGATGCGATCGTCGCCTGGCGGGAAGCGAAGGGCTGAGTCCGGGCGATCCCGGCCGGTCTCACTCCGCTGCGACGATCGTTCGTCGTCCCCACCACTTCACGCCTTCGTACCACAGCACGCTCAGCAGCCCCACGCCACTGGCCAGAGCGAGCAGGGAGGTGTCCGGCGAGGCCAGTTGGAAGAAGTCCCGGAAGAGCGGCACGTACAGCAGGGCGACGAGCAGCAGCACCGTGCCGGCCAGGATCCCGCGCAACAACCGGTTCCGGTACTGCAGGGTGCTCCAGATGGAGTGCTCGAAGGAGCGGTTCACCAGCGTGAGCGTGATGTTGGCCACCACCAGAGCGGTGAAGACCAGGGTGCGGGTCATGTCCTCGCCCAGCGCGTGCCGTACGCCCCACTGATAGCAGAACAGGGTGCCCGCGGTGATCATCAGGCCCTGCATCAGGCTGGTGCGCAGCTCGCCCCACGATAGGAAGGTGAGGTCCATGCGGCGGGGCTTGCGCTGCATGCTGCCGGCCTCCAAGGGTTCGCTCTCATAGGCGATGCTGCAGGTGGGGCCCATCAACAGCTCCAGGAAGATCACGTGCACCGGCGTGAAGATGTTGGGGTAGAGCCAGCCAAGTAGCAGCGGCAGGGCCACGGTGAGGATGATGGGGATGTGGATGCTGATGATGTACTGGATGGCCTTCTTCAGGTTGCCGTAGATCTTGCGGCCCATCGCCACGGCGTCCACCATGCGCCCCAGGTCATCGTCCAGCAGGATGAGTGCGGCGGCCTCCTTGGCCAGCTCGCTGCCACGCTTGCCCATGGCGATGCCGATATGCGCGGCCTTCAACGCAGGGCCGTCGTTCACGCCATCGCCGGTCATCGCCACCACATGTCCTTGGGCCTTCAAAGCCTTCACCACGCGCAGTTTCGCCTCGGGGAACATGCGGGTGAAGAGGTTGCTGGTCCGCAGGGCCACATCCAGTTCCGCATCGCTCATGGCCAGCACTTCATCCCCGCCCAGCGCCCGACCTTCCACCGTGAAGCCTACCGCCTTCGCGATGGCCGTGGTCGTCAACGCGTTATCACCCGTGATGATGTTGACCCGGATCCCGGCTTCGCGGAAGCTGCTGAAGACCTGTGCGATGTTCTTCTTCGGCGGATCATGGAAGGCCACCAGGCCGAGGTAGGTGAAGTGGAACTGCTGCTGCTCGGCTGGCCAAATATCGCCCTCTTGTGTGGTCTCGCCCACGGCCAATACGCGGTATCCCTTTTCGGCCAAGGCTTCCACCTGCGCGAGCACAGCAGCGCGTTCCGTGGTATTCAAGGTCGAACATGCAAGGATCGCTTCCGGTGCACCCTTCGCGGCGATGATGCGCGCACCGCCATCCCGGGCGAAGATGTGCGTCATCATCGGTGGCTTTCCGCTCAAGGGATACTCGTGCACCATGCGGAAGGCGGGCCGTTCATCCTTCGTGCTGGTGTCGCCATAGGCCTTGTGCAGCGCCGTTTCCATGGGGTCGAAGGGCACGGGCTCGCTGGCCCACATCGCGGTGCGGATCAGGTTCCTTGCTGCATCGTTGTCCCACTCATCCGGTCCGCGTGCTTCCGGCTCATCCTTCACATGCAACGCGGCCAGTTCCATCCGGTTCTCGGTGATGGTGCCGGTCTTGTCGGTGCAGATCACCGTGGCGGACCCCAGGGTCTCCACGGTCTTGGCATGTTTCACCAGGATGCCGAGCTTCATCAGGCGCCACGCACCCAAGGCCATGAAGGTGGTGAAGGCCACGGGGATCTCCTCGGGGAGGATGCTCATCGCCAGGGTGAGGCCCTTCAACAGGCTGTCCAGCACATCGCCGGAAGCATGGAAGTTGAGGCCCCAGACGACGAGGAAGAACGCGGCGCCCACGATCGCCATGTTGCGCACGAAGCGGCTGATCTGCTGCTCCAGCGGTGATCGGCTTTCGGTGATCGCCGTCATCGATGTGCCGATCTTGCCCAAGGCCGATGCCGCACCCACCTGGGTGATGCGAACGACCGCCAGCCCGCCCACGGCCTGCGTCCCACGGAACACCTCGCTCTTCGTCCCGCCCGCGGTGTCCTTATGCACGGAGAAGGGCTCGCCGGTGAGGATCGCCTCGTTCACCGCGAAGTCGTTGGCATGCACCACCAGCCCATCGGCGGGCAGCAGCTTCCCTTCGTTCACCACCACATGATCGCCCACCACCAATTCCTCCGTGGAAAGTTCCACCACCACATTGTTGCGGATGGCCCGGGCCTTGGCCTGCGTGAACTGTGCGAGCGCTTCCAAGGCCTTGCGGCTGCGCTGGTCCTGGTAGAAGGAGATGGTGCTGACCAGCACGATGGCGCCGAGCATGAACCAGGCCTCGCCCAGTTCGCCGAGGATGAAGTAGATCGTGGCGGCGGCCACCAGCAGCAGGAACATCGGCTCGGTCACCGCCGTCCACAGCGCCTTCCAGAAGCCGCTCCGTTCGTGCGCCTCCAGCGTGTTGTCGCCGTGCGTGGTCCGTGAAACATCCACAGCCGCATCGGAAAGGCCAGTGAAGGGGAAGGGGTTCTCCGCCATCTGCTGCGGTGAAGGTCGTCAATGTGGTGAAGTTACCGACCACCTGGCCACTGTCTCCCACGACACAGGGGCGCCAGTACATCTCTTCAACACGAGGTGGTCCTGTGTCGGACGTTCCCTCGAATGAGAGCAGCGCTCAATTGGCCTGACCGACCATTCCGTGGCAGACCCTGCCATTGTCCTTCTAGCACCGCTTCATGATCTTCCCGCGGTCCATGTCCTTCTTGCTACGCTCGGCCATGGTTCACGGGAAATGCATGGCTACGTTCTTCAGTCTCAGGAAGTAGGCAATTCCCAACGCCATGTAATCCCAGCAGGCGTCGCCGCCACGGTCGTGCTCCAAGTCACAAGCCAGAAGCACCCTGGCCTCCTTGCGATCGAAGAACTCCCGACTGCGCATGGCTCAGCGCACGATGTGCAACCCAGGGTTCGTCTGCGGCCGCGTGGGTGTCTCATGTGGTGGACCAACCGGTGGATCAGGAGGACGTCTGGTCGGACGCTCGGGTGCCGGTTGGCCTGGTGAGGGAGGCGGCACGTGTGTGGGTTTCTCGGGTTTCGGGAAGTCCGGCTTGAGGGGGCCTTTGACTATGGTCCACTTCGGGGTCTTCATGTGATGGTGGTGGGTTGGACACGGGCGGTGATCGCTTGGATCTGTTTCTCCGCCTCGCGGATGTTGGCGATGCCGCTGATCAGCGCGTCGGGGTTGAAGGAGATGCTGTCGATGCCGAGCTCCACCAGGAACTTGGCGAACGCGGGGTCATCGCTGGGTCCCTGTCCGCAGAGCCCGATGCGCGTGCCGGTGGTGTGGGCCGATGAGATCACCGAGGCGATCATGTCCTTCACCGCCGCATCGTTCTCACTGAACAGGTCGCTGATGATCGCCGAGTCGCGGTCGATGCCCAGCGTGAGCTGCGTTAGGTCGTTGCTGCCGATGCTGAAGCCGTCGAAGTGCTGCGCGAAGTCCTTCGCCCGGATCACGTTGCTGGGGATCTCCGTCATCATGTACAGCTGCAACCCGTTCTCCCCGCGCTTCAGGCCGAACTCCGACATCAGCTCCACCACGCGCTTCGCCTCGCCCACGGTGCGACAGAACGGGATCATCAGCTTCACGTTGGTGAGGCCCATCTCTTCGCGCACGCGCTTCATGGCGGCGCACTCCAGCCGGAAGCCTTCGCGGTAGCGTTCGTTGTAATAGCGCGAGGCCCCGCGGAAACCGATCATCGGGTTCTCCTCCTCGGGCTCGAACTGCCTGCCGCCCAGCAGGCTCGCGTACTCGTTGGTCTTGAAGTCGCTCATCCGCACGATCACGTCATGCGGATGGAAGGCGGCCGCGATCGTGGCCACCGCTTCGGCCAGGTGCTCGATGAAGTAGCGGCGCTTGTCCGGGTGATGCCGCGTCAACTGCTCGATCTCAGCCTTCGCCTTCGCGTCGGTGAGCGCGTCGAACTTCACCAAGGCCATGGGGTGCACACGGATGGTGTTGTTGATCACGAACTCCAGGCGCATCAGGCCCACGCCGCGGTTCGGATAGAAGGAATAGCGGAAGGCCTTCTCCGGATCGGCGAGGATCAGCATGGCATCGGTGCGCGGCAACTGCACGCTGTTGAGGTCGATGCGGGTCTCCGTCCAGTCCAGCTGCCCGTCGTACACCTTGCCCGTTCGCCCTTCGGCGCAGGACACGGTGATGAGCTGACCGTCCTTCAGCACCTCCGTGGCGTTCAACGCACCCACGATGGCCACGGTGCCCATCTCACGCGCCACGATCGCGGCGTGACTGGTGCGACCGCCCTTGTTGGTGATGATGGCCGACGCGCGCTTCAGCACCGGGTCCCAATCCGGGTTGGTGATGTCGGTGACGAGCACTTCGCCGTCCTGGAGCTGGTCGGCCTGTGCGGGTGAATCGAGCTTTCGCACCCGGCCTGCCGCGATCTTGCTGCCCACGGCGCTGCCGGTGACGAGCACGGTGCCCTTGCCCTTCAGCGCGTATTCCTTCAGCTGGAACGGGTCCTTGGCGGAGTGCACCGTCTCCGGCCTGGCCTGTACGATGGTGAGCTTGCCGGTGATGCCGTCCTTCGCCCATTCGATATCCATGGGTATGCCGTAATGGTCCTCGATGGTCACCGCCCAGCGGGCAAGCTGGTGCACCTCCTCATGGCTGAGCACGTATCGTTCCTGCTGTTCCAACGGCGTATCCAGGTTGACGGTGCTGGAACCCGGTCGACCATCGCCGGCAGGTTCAAGGACCATGGTCTTCTGCTTCGCGCCGAGCTTGTGCTGCAGGATGGCGTGTTTCCCCGAGCGCAGGGTCGGTTTGAAGACCTGGTATTCGTCCGTTTCCACGGCGCCCTGCACCACGTTCTCGCCGAGGCCCCAGTTCGCGGCCACATGCACCACGTTGCGGAAGCCGCTCTCGGGTTCCAACGTGAACAGCACACCAGCCCCGCCCACGTCCGAGCGCACCATGTGCTGCACGCCGATGGACAGCGCCACCTTCATGTCGGGGAAGCCCATGTCATGTCGGTACTTGATGGCGCGCTCCATGAACAGGGAGGCGTAGCACCGCTTCGCGGCATCGAGCAGGGCATCCTCTCCCTGGATGTTCAGGAAGCTCTCGTGGCGTCCGGCGAAGCTGGCCGTGGGCAGGTCCTCGGCGGTGGCGCTGCTGCGCACAGCGACGGAAGTGCCTTCAGCGGAGAGTTCGCGGTAAGCGTTGCGGATCTCCTGTGCAAGGTCCTCGGGCCAGGAGGCGTTCAGGATCAAGGCGCGGGCCTCGTTCGCAAGGACCGCCAGGTTGGAGAGCGCCGTTCGGTCGAGCCGCGCCATGCACGCGATCAAGGGCTCCTTGATGCGGTTGGCCTCCAGGAAACGCCAATAGGCGCGGGCGGTGACCGCGAAACCGTCGGGTACGGAAATGCCCGCCGAGCCCAGCGTCGCGATCAACTCACCCAGTGAGGCGTTCTTGCCGCCCACGGCGGGCACGTCGGTGTTGCGCACGTCACGCAACCATCGGATGTTATGCTCCATGCGTTGAAACTAACATGGAGGGTATGCGTCGAACCCTGCGCTTCGTCAGTTTCAATAGGTAGGGTCGGTTGGAAAGGATGGGGACGCTTCCTACGCAATGGGGTCTCCTTGTCCATCATCAGCGTTCTCGTGGAGTAATTGCTCAAGGAGATCTCAGGGGTGTGGAGTATGCTCCATACCAAAGAAAAAGCCCACCGTGAGATGGGCTTCTTGCGGACCGGACGGGACTCGAACCCGCGACCTCCGCCGTGACAGGGCGGCATTCTAACCAGCTGAACTACCGGTCC
>CAMCAZ010000077.1 GCA_945872795.1 Chryseobacterium gleum | reverse complement strand
ACACGCTGGCCGGTGCGATGCAGACGTAGCGGCCCTGACCTTCGGTGTGTTGGAACACCAGGCGTTCAGCGTCCGCACGGGCCTGCGGGGTGGGGTAGAGGCGAGGCAAGGGCCTGCTGCCATCCGTGAGGTGCGCGATCAGGTCGTTTAGGCGGTCCACTTCGTGGCGGCCGTCTCCGATGGTGTGCTTCACCGTGCGCGAGAAGCCCAGGCTCAGCGGGTTCTTGTCGAAGCCGATCGTCTCCTTGCCGCGTGCCAACACGGTCATCAGGCCCGTACTGAAGAAGCGCTGGCAGTTGATGATGTGGTCGTATTCGGTCTTCCGCAGCTCGCCGATCAGGGTGAAGAGGTTCTTGTTCTTGGCCGTGCGCTTATCCCAGATATAGAGGCGGTTCAGGAAAGGATGCCCATGGTCCAAGCCCGTGTGTCGACCCGGAGGGTCGACGGTGCCGGAGGAGCCACGAGGTGTTGCGTTAAAGCCAAAGAGCCCCTCATTCCCCTTGCGCACCACCAGGTCGATGGCCGCATCAGGATACCAGGCGTGCAGCTTCTCCACGATGCTCGTCACCAGCACGGCGTCGCCCAGGAAGGCGGTCTGGATGACGAGGAAGCGCTTCATTCTTCGAGGAGCGTGATGAGCACCTTGTCGATGCGGTTACCGTCCATGTCCATCACCTCGCCGTGGAAGTGCTCGTCGGCGATGCGGTCGCCCACGGCAGGGATGCGGTCGAGCCTGCTGAGGAAATAGCCGGCCACGGTGGTGTATCCGGTGGAGTCCTCATCCAGCACGGCGCGACCCAGGAACTGGTTGAGGTCGCCGATGAGCACCTGTCCGCCCACGAGCAGGGTGCCGTCCGCACGCTTCACGATCTCCGGCGTGCTGTCCTCATCCTCGTCGGGCAGGTCGCCCATGATCACTTCGGTGAGGTCGTGCAGGGTCAGTACGCCTTCGAACTGGCCGTGTTCATCCACCACGATGGCGATGTACTGCTTGTTCTTCTTGAAGAGCTTGAGGATGTCGAAGGCAGCGGCGCTCTCGGGGACGATGATGGCGGGCTTCATCACCTGTTGGATGCGGAACCCGGGCGCGGTGTACTGCTCGAGCAGGTCGCGGATGTCCAGGGTGCCCTGGATCTCGTCGAGCGTACCCTTGCAGACGGGATACTTCGAACGCGTGCTCTCCTTCACCTGCATGATGAGCTGGTCCAGGGGCTTGGTGCTGTCGATCCATTCCACCTCGTTGCGGTGGGTCATGAGCGTGCGGGCCACGTGCTCGCTGAAGCGGAAGATGTTCTGGTGGGCCTCCGATTCCTGCTTGTCCAGCACGCCCTGCACGTTGGCGGTGCGGATGATGGCGCGCAGCTCCTCCTCGCTCAGGCGGTCGCTCAGGTCCTCCTGGATCGGTAGCAGCTTCACGATCATGGCGGTGCTGAAGGACAGCAGCTTCACGAAGGGGTACATGGCCATGGTGAAGACGCGGATGATCGGGGCGCTGAACAGGGCGATGCCCTCGGGGTTGCTCATGGCCACGCTCTTCGGCACCAGCTCGCCCACCACGATGGTGAAGTAGGTGATGCCGCCGATGACCACGATGAGCGCGATGTCGTGGGCGTAGGGCGCCAACGCGGGCCTTCCCAGCAGAACGGCCTCCAGGTCGCCGGTGAGCGCCGTGCCACCGTACGCACCGGCGATGATGCCGATGAGGGTGATGCCCACCTGCACGGCGCTGAGGAAGCCCTCAGGGTCGGCGAGCAGTTTCAGGATGGTCTTGGCCCGGCCGTCGCCCTGGTCCGCCAGCGCCTGGATGCGCGAGGACTTCACGCTCACCAGGGCGATCTCGCTCAGCGAGAAGAAGCCGTTGAGCAGGGTCAGCAGGAATATGACCAGGACCTCCATGGGGTCACACGGCTACGCTGTGCTCGCGCAGCGCGTCGTTCAGCGAGGTCTTCTTGTCCGTGCTCTCCTTGCGCTGTCCGATGATGAGGGCGCAGGGCACACCATACTCACCAGCAGGGAACTGCTTCGGCACGGTGCCGGGGATGACCACCGAGCGCGGAGGGACGTAACCCCGCATCTCCTTGGGCTCCGGACCGGTGATGTCGATGATGCGGGTGCTGGCCGTGAGCACCACGTTGGCGCCCAGCACGGCCTCCTTGCCCACACGAACGCCCTCCACCACGATGGCACGCGAACCGATGAAGCAGCCGTCCTCGATGATCACGGGCGCGGCCTGCACGGGCTCCAGCACACCGCCGATGCCCACGCCACCGCTCAGGTGCACGTTCTTACCGATCTGGGCGCAACTGCCCACCGTGGCCCAGGTGTCCACCATGGTGCCCTCATCCACATAGGCGCCGATGTTCACGTAGCTCGGCATCAGGATCACGCCCGGGGCCAGGTAGCTGCCGTGGCGGGCTATGGCATGCGGCACCACCCGCACACCCAGGCTGGCGTAGTGTTTCTTCAGGGGGATCTTGTCGTGGAACTCCAGCGGGCCCACCTCGAAGGTGTGCATCTGCTTGATGGGGAAGTACATCAGCACGGCCTTCTTCACCCACTCGTTCACCTTCCAGCCCTCGCCATCGGGCTCCGCCACACGCAGTTGCCCGCGGTCCAGGCGCTCCACCACACCTTCAATGGCCAATACCACTTCCTCGTCGCGGAGCATGGTGCGGTCCGCCCAGGCCTTCTCGATCAGTTCATGCATCTTTTCCGCCACCCACGCATTGGGCCGGGGCAGCATGCAAAGATGCGCGCCATTCTCCGGACCTTCACCGCCCAGATGCCACGCGTACTTGCCCTCGACTACGGACTGAAGCGCACCGGCATCGCCGTGACCGATCCCCTGCGCATCATCGCCACCGCGCTGGAGACCGTGCCCACCACCGAGCTCTTCGCCTATCTGAAGGCCTACGTGGCCCGCGAAGAGGTGGACGGCTTCGTGGTGGGACTGCCCATGCACCTGGACGGAAAACCCACCGACGCCACCCCCCACGTGCTGGAGTTCATCGGCCACCTGAAAAAGGCCTTCCCCGGCAAATGGGTGGAGACCGTGGACGAACGTTTCACCAGCCGCATGGCCCAGCAGGTGATGCTCAACAGCGGCAAAGGCCGCATGGCCCGGCGCGACAAAGGCGCCATCGACCGCATCAGCGCCACCATCATTTTGCAAGGGTGGATGGAGGGTGTGCAGCGTTAAGGGAAGGATCAGGAGCAGGGGCAGGAGCGATGAATAGTTCTTGGATCAGCATCTGTCACTGTTGGAAGGGAAGGACCGTTGCCCCTTTACCAATTACTTGCTCCCGCTCCTGCCCCTGCTCCTTGAAACGTATCGTTCACCAGGAGATGACCGTTACCCCACCGACCGATCCCTTGCGCCTTGCGTGTTTCGTCTCACACCCCGCAATTTCCGCTCGCCTTACCTTTGCTGCCCGAATCACCGCATGATCCTCCCCATCCGCGCCTATGGCGACCCGGTGCTCAAAAAAGAGGCACAGGACATTGAACCCGGCCATCCCGGGTTGAAGCAGCTCATCGCCGACATGTTCGAGACCATGTACGCCGCCAACGGCGTGGGTCTCGCTGCCCCCCAGATCGGGC
The DNA here is from genome assembly GCA_945872795.1 of Chryseobacterium gleum. Lineage (GTDB taxonomy): Bacteria > Bacteroidota > Bacteroidia > Flavobacteriales_F > PHOS-HE28 > PHOS-HE28. Next base: position 7,732 of record CAMCAZ010000077.1, on the reverse strand, counting down.
AGAGCATCCGCCTGTTCATCGTGGATGCCTCACCCTTTGCCGAGGACGAGGACGGTGAGCCCACCGACGAGGCCCACCTGAAGGACTTCAAGAAGGTCTTCATCAACCCCTACATCGTGGAGGAGGAAGGCGAGGATTGGGGCTTTGAGGAGGGCTGCCTCAGCATCCCCGGCATCCGTGAGGAGGTGTACCGGGCCTCGAAGATCGTGCTGCAGTACCAGGACGAGAAGTTCAAGGAGCACGAGGAGACGTTCGATGGCTTCGCTGCCCGCGTGATCCAGCATGAGCATGATCACCTGGACGGCATCCTCTTCACCGACCACCTGAACCCCCTGCGCAAACGCCTGCTGAAAGGGCGCCTGCGCGATATCAGCAAGGGGCAGTGCGAGGCCAAGTACAAGATGCGTTTTCCGCTCACCAAATGAACACCCGCACCATGCGTTCCCTTCTTCTGTTGGTCCTCGTTGCCACCCTGGCCGCCTGTGGCACCAACGAGACCAAGCAGACCGGCGACCCCAAGGCCATGGAGATGCGCAACCGCATCCGCACCATGGAGGACAGCCTGTTCAACTCCTCCCTCTTCGATCAGCGTAATGCCCAGGCCCTGCTGGATGTGTACAAGGCCTACGCCACCGCGCTGCCCTTGGATAGCATGGCCCCCGAGTACCTGTTCCGTGCCGCCGGCGTGGCCCGCTCCATGAAGGATCCCCAGCAGAGCGTGTTCCTCTACGACCGCGTGCTCAGCGACTACCCCGGTTGGTACAAACTGGTCGATGTGTACTACCTGAAGGCCTTCGTCATCGATACCGACCTGGGGCAGAAGGGCGAGGCCAAACGGGCTTATGAGACCGTCATCAACCGCTACCCCGATCATCCCTTTGCCGAACAGGCGCGCCTCTCCATCGAGAACCTCCCGTACACCGATGCGGAGCTGATCGAGAAGTTCAAGCGCATGTCCGAGGAGCAGGAGGCCAAGGCCTCGCAATGAGCGCCGGGCAGCGAGACCTGCTCCGCACCAAGGCCGCTGAGGCCATGGACCTGGAAGCCTATGTGGGCCTCTTCGAGCAGGTGGTGGTCGAAGGGCGCACCACAGGCCCGGTGCAGACGGAGGACTACGTGGCCTACACCAAGCTGAACCTGGCCCGCTGGCGCCGGGTGCAGAAGACCATGGCGCTGCTGCCCGGTGCCGGGGAAGTGCTGCGTGGCACAGCCCCGCTCACCTGGCTGGTGATCAGTGAGCCGTGGTGCGGCGATGCCGCCCAGGTGGTCCCGGTGCTCGCCACCATGGCCGCCCAAATGCCCGGCTCGGAGCTCCGCCTGGTACTGCGCGATGAGCAGCCCGAGCTCATGGACCGCTACCTCACCAACGGTGGCCGCAGCATTCCGAAGCTGATCGCCATCGATCGCGAAAGTGGTGCCGAACGTTTCTCCTGGGGGCCACGCCCGCAGGCCGCGCAGGAGCTGGTGCTCGCCCTCCGGGAAGTGCATCAGGGCGACTGGAAGGCCGTCGCGGAGGAACTGCACCGCTGGTACCACGCCGATGCCACCCGCAGCACGCAACGCGAGATCCTCGAACTGCTTCAGGCCAACTGAGCCAGGGCCGCGTTCGTCCACACCTGCTCCTGGGCGATCACGCCCAACGGTCGGCCGGTGAAGCGTTGGCCCAGGAAGGGGGTGTTGTGGCTGCGGCTCACCAGGTCCGCCTCTCCACAGGTCCAGTTCACTTCGGGGTCGAAGAGGGTGATGTCCGCCGGGGCACCTTCAGCGATGTGCACCAGCGGCAGGCCCAGCACCTTGCGCGGCCCATGGGTGAGGCGTTCGATGATGCGGCGCAGGCTCATGCGGCCTTTCAGGGCGGTGTTGGCCACGGCGAAACAGGTCTCCAGCCCGATGATGCCGAAGGCGGCGGGGCCGAATTCCAGCACCTTGTGTTCACGGTCGTCCGGGCGGTGGTCGCTGACGATGGCATCGATGGTGCCGTCCTTGAGGCCCTCGCGCAGGGCATCGATGTGGGGCGTGTCGCGCAGGGGCGGCATCACCTTATAGCAGGTCTCGAAGCCGCGCAGGCAGCCATCGTCCAGCAGCACATTGTGGGCCGCGACGCTGGCGGTGATGTGCAGGCCGCGTGCCTTCGCCGCACGCACCATGTCCACGCTTTCGGCGGTGCTGATGGTGGCGGCATGCAGGTGCCCACCGGCATAGTCCAGCAGGGCGATGTCGCGGGCCAGGGCGATCTGCTCGGCCAGCGGGGGCAGGCCCTTCAGGCCCAGGCGGGTGCTCATGGCCCCCTCGTGCATCTGCCCGCCGGCGGCGAGGTGCGGGTCCGAGGGGAAGACCATCACGGGCACGGCAGGGCCGGGGAGGCCCTTGGCGTATTGCAGGGCCAGCAGCATCAGGCGGGCGTTGCGCAGGGCGTGCTGGTCATCGGTGAAGGCCACGGCACCGGCCATGCGCTGGTCATGCAGCTCGGCCAGCTGTTCGCCCTTCAGGCCCTTGGTGAGGGCGCCGAGCGGCAGCAGGCGCACGGCATGGCCCCGGGAACGGTGCATCATCAGGTCGATGCCGGCCCGCCCATCGATCACGGGCACCGTGCTGGGCAGCACGGCCACGGCGGTGTAGCCCCCGCGGGCGGCGGCATCCAGTCCGTTGGTGATGCCTTGTTTCCATTCCTCGCCCGGTTCGCGGAAGTGGGCGCGAAGGTCCACCCAGCCGGGGCTGGCGTGCAGGGCGTCGTACCTGATCTCCGTGGCATCGCCCTTGGCGATGCGCTCGCCGATGCGGCTCACCACCCCATCACGCACCAGGATGTCCACCACCGAATCGTGGTGGGGACCTCCGGGGTCCACCACCTTCACCTGTTTCAGGAGCACGTCGTTCATCGGAGGTATCGGATCAATAGGACCTCGGACAGCAGGAAGATCAGCGCGAACAGGATGAACCATTTCCACAGTTTGCGGCCCTGGTCCAGTTCAGCCAAACGTAGCGAAAGTTCGTCACCGGTGGTCTCCAGCACGCTGAAGGTGTTGAGGCCCTGCAGCTCCAGTTGGGCCTTGAGCTCCTCCACGGTGAGGTGGCCCAGGTCGCTTTCGGCCCGGTCCAGGTTCAGGGCCAGCATGCGCAGGGTGTCCGCCTCCACGGTGAGGGCATAGTGGCCATCGGGCAGGTCCTGGTCATGCAGCACCAGCTGGGTGACGCCCCCGGCGCGGCGCAGTTCGGGAATGAGGTCCACCCCATCGGGGCCACGCAGGTGGGGCACCTCGTCGGGCCCGAACTCCAGCCCATCCACAGGCAGCAGGGTGGCGCTGCCCACGGTGTGGTACAATGCTCCCGAGGGGCGGCTCAGTTCGGCCATGCGCAACAGCGTGGCGGCGAAGAGGCCATGGCGGGTGAAGTTGCTGGCGGAGATCTCCAGGGGGGTGGCGCAGAGGTACACGGTGCCGCGTTCGCGGCGCACGGCGGCGAGCAGCACCGACCCGTCCTGCATGCGCAGCAGGGCATCGCTGCCGGGCGGCACGCGCAGGTCCCAGCGCTCGCGCACGGTGGGCAGGTCCACGTTGCGGGGCATGCTGCTGAAGATGTCGCGGTAGAAGGGTTTCTCCAGGTCGATGCGGTCCACCTTCACGGTGGTGGTGTCGCCATGGGCCGTGGCGCCCGCGCCGAAGCGGGTGAGCAGGTCGGCATAGCCCGTGGGTGCGGTGGCCGCCGGGGGGAAGAGCACCACGGAGCCGCCGGCCTCCACGAAGGTGGCCAGGGCCTGGCCCAGTCCGCTGGTGACCTCCGGCAGGGCGTTCAGCACCACCAGGTCCTGCCGGGCGATGGCGGAGGGGTCCACGGAACGCGCGTCCATGAAGGTCCAGGCGTGGGTGCTGTCATCCGCGAACACGCGGGTGATGTCGGCATCGCTCTCGGCGTCGCGCCCACCGATCAGCAGCACGTTCAGCCGGTCGATGACGGGGTAGGCGATGAACATGCGGTCATCGAAGACGATGGGGGCATCGTCCAAGGTCACCTCGCCCCAGTGCAGTCCGCCGCGTTCGTTGGTGAAGCGCAGGGTCGTATCGGCCGTGGTGCCACCGGCGAGGCTGAAGGTGGCCATGGCGCGTTGCTGGCCGTTCACCAGCAGCCGCAGCGGCACGTTGATCAGTTCCTGCTCGCCCCGGTTGCTGATGCGCACCACCAGCGCCTCCCGCTGACCGTTGCGCCGCACGGGGTCCTGGAACCACACAGAATCGATGCTGAGGTTCTCCCGGTCGTTGGCCTGGATGGGGACGATGATGGTGGGGATGGTGCTGTCGTTGGTCCACTGGGCCACATCGGTGATGGAGCGCTGGAGGTCGGTGAGGACATAGGCGCGTTTCACCGGTGCCTCGCTGCGGGCGAGAGCTTCGCGCTGGCGGGTGATGACCTGCGAGAGCGGCCGCGTGTAGGCCCCGATGGTGACCTGGGAGCTGGCCTCCAGGGCTTCGTCGCGCCCCATCAGCAGCTGTTCGCGCCCATCGAAGCGGCCCGTGAGCACCTGGAACTGTGCGGTGGGACCCTGGTTGGAGACCACGTCGCGCGCGGCGGTGCGGGCCACGTCCAGCGACCGACCCTGAGGCCCCAGGCCGTCCATGCTGTTGCTGTCGTCGATGTAGAGGGAGATGGCGCGGTCCCCGGCCGTGGTGGTGGCGGTGGTGCTGGGGATGAAGGGTTGCGCGAAGGCGAGCACCAGGCAGGTGATGGCCAGCAGGCGCGCCAGCAGCACCAGCCAGTGCTGGATCTTCTTGCGGGCCCGGGTCTGCTGCGATACCTCGGCCAGGAAACGGACGTTCGGGAAGTCGATCCGCTTGAAGCGCCGGAGCTGGAAGAGGTGGATGAGCACCGGGATCGCCAGGGCGAAGAGCGCCCACAGGAATGCCGGATACACGAATGCCATCGGGTGCGAAGATAGCAGGTGCGGGGGGCAGGGACAGGAGCAGGGGCAGGTGGCAGGGGCAGGACCAAGTACTTGCGCCTGCGCCTGCGCCTGCCCCTGCCCCTTCTTACTTCCGTCCCGCCTCCACCCCCAAGGCGAACAGCGCGATATCGTATTTCACGGGGTCCTTGGGGTCGAACGCACGGAGGGCGGCGGTGAGCTCCTCCACGGCCTTCCAGTCGTCCTGCGTGCGTTTCAGCAGGCCCAGTTCGCGGCCCACCCGGCCGGTGTGCACATCCAGGGGCACCATCAGCTGGGCGGGTGTGATGCGCTTCCACAGGCCGAGGTCTACGCCGCGGTCATCGGGGCGCACCATCCAGCGCAGGTACATGTTGATGCGTTTGGCGTTGCTGCCCTTGCCCGGGTCGGCGACGTGTTTTTGGGTGCGGGGCTGGTGGCGGGGTTCGAAGAAGCGGCCCTTGAAGCGGCTGATGGCGCTGGCCATGTCGCCCAGCTCGCCGTCCTCCAGGAAGGCCTCCTCCAGCCCGCCGTGCTGGGCGTACACATGACGCAGGCCGCGGATGAAGTGGCGCAGGTCCACGCCATTGAAGGTGCGGTGCACGAAGCCGTCCAGGCGCTTGAGCTCGGTGGGACCGGCGTGGAGGATGAAGTCGTGCGGGGCCTCATCGAAGAGCGCCACCAACTTGTTCGCATTGGCGATGATGGTGCGGCGCTGGCCCCAGGCGATGGTGGCGGTGAGGAAGCCGATGATCTCCGCATCCTCCCGCTGGGCGAAGCGGCGGGGGATGTGGATGGGGTCGTCGGTGATGAAGCCGGGACATGCATACCGGTCATAGGCGGCATCCAGGAGCTCCTTGAGCGCGGCCCGGTCCCCAAGCAGAGTGGTGCTGTTCATTCACACGGGGCGTGTGGCAGCAGGAAGCACCCCGCGGAGCGTTGCCGCCATGCGCAGATACCCCTTCGCGTTCAGGTGGAGGCCATCGAAGGTGAGCGCAGGGTCGATGAGGCCATCCTTCCGCAATGCGCTGTCAAGGTCCACGAAGCGGACCCCACGGCTGCGGCACAGGGTCGCGAGGTCCTTGTTCATGGTGTCAATGCCGTCCTGCACCGCCGGCATGGCGTTCGGGGGGATGGAAAGCACGAAGAGTTCGACACCCGCGCTCCGGCAGTCATCCACAATGGCTGTCAGGTCGTTCATCGTTTCATCCGGGGAACGTTCCATGAACAGATCGTTCACCCCCGCCAGCAGGACGATCGCGCGTGGGCGCGCAGCAAGCACGGCGGGCAGCCGCGAATGCACGTCCGTACTGGTCTCCCCGCTGATACCACGGTTCACGACGCGATGGCCTTCAAGCAGGTCCTGGTGGGGGAAGTACTCCAAGTGGCTGTCGCCCAGCAGCACAATGGCATCTTTCCGAATGGTCACCAACGTGAACAGGTCCTCCCTGGCTTCGGTCCGGGTCTGCTGTACGATATCCGGCAGCACGCCCCGGTCCCTTCCGCGCAGCGCCTTGTGCATCACCCAGGCGTTCAGTCCCAGCGAACCGGCCAGCGCTGCGATGAGCAGATGTGTGCGGTTGATCGGCATCGGTGGCTGCTGTGCGAGGCGTTCCTCACTGACCGAACGTGGAGAACGAGCTCATGGTCTGGATCTCATAACCCGCCGTGGAGAACAGTGCTTCGTCGACCTTGCCTTGCACCACGTCGCGGGTGTGCATCACCACCTTTTCCTTGCCGTCGGTGCTGGTCCAGGTGTTCTCCATCATCAGGCCGTCCATGCCGGACTTCTGCCACGCTTCCGATCCCTTTGCACCCATCATCTGCTTCATCACCGCGATCATGTCCCACTTCAGGTCCTCTGCGATCCACGCTTCGCCGCTGCCGTAGCCATCGCTGTAGGTGTATTTGCGGCAGGTGCGCCCCTCGATCACCTTCGTCTCGCTGGTGCGCGTCACCTTGGCGTCGTCCGTGGTCCCGTCATCGGTGCCCTCCACGTTCACCTTCATCATCTTCATCTTGATGCCGGTACGCTGGCCCTGGTCGTCGGTGATCAGGGTGTACATCAGCTTGTTCCTCAGGTCGAACACCATGCGCGTCTCCTCTTTGGCACCGGTGTTCGGCACCATGGCCATACCGTCGGACGTGAAGGCCATGATGAGGTTCACCGGACTGTCCTGCTCCTCACTGCCGTTCTTGAAGCTGTGTACCTCCATCCGGTAGCTTCCGGTGAAGGTGAGCGGGGTAAAGGGATCGGTGTTCTGTTCCACCGTGACCTTGTTCTGGCCACCTTGTTGCTCCATGGCCTTCTTCATGAGCTCTTCCATGCTTTGGGCAGGCAGGTTCACGGTGGCGAGGAGGGCGAGCAGGGGGAGGATACGGGGTTTCATCGCGTACTTGTTGGTGGACCAAAGCTACGTTCGGTCGATGGACCTGCGCGAGCGGCATCGGTTCCGCTCACTTGCGCTGGACGCGATGGGAAAGCACCACGGGTGAGCGGGCCCGAATGTCGCCCTCCGGGTTGAACGCCTTCGTACTGGCGCCTCAGATCACCCCATCCTTCATCACTAACCTCCGATCCGCCATCTCCGCCAGCTCCTCGTTGTGCGTCACGATCACGAAGGTCTGGCCGAGCTCCGTGCGCAGGTCGAAGAAGAGCTGGTGCAGTTCCTTGGCATGCGCCGAATCGAGGTTGCCGCTGGGTTCATCGGCCAGCACCACGCTGGGGCTGTTGAAGAGGGCACGGGCCACTGCCACCCGCTGCTGTTCGCCACCGCTCATCTGGCCGGGTTTGTGGGTGGCCCGGGCACTGATGTTCAG
>CAMCAZ010000076.1 GCA_945872795.1 Chryseobacterium gleum | reverse complement strand
TCAGCACATCGTTCGTCGTGCAGGGGTTGCCGTCGTTGCAGCTCGAACCGATCTGGCCCGCCACGTTCGGGCAGTTGTCCTGAGCGTTGCACACGCCGTCGCCATCGCTGTCAGGGCTGGTCGTGCCCACGCACTGGCAGCTCGCGTTCAGCACATCGTTCGTCGTGCAGGGGTTGCCGTCGTTGCAGCTCGAACCGATCTGGCCCGCCACGTTCGGGCAGTTGTCCTGAGCGTTGCACACGCCGTCGCCATCACTGTCAGGGCTGGTCGTGCCCACGCACTGGCAGCTCGCGTTCCAGGTATCACCGGTCGTACAGGGGTTACTATCGTTGCAGGCGGAACCCACCACGGCGGTTCCCCCGGCAACACCCAGACAATCGGGAGTGGCAGCACCGGCGGCTGTTCCGAACGCACCCAGGGAAAGGTTCTGATATCGACCGCTATGGGACACCTGGGTCTTCACCGCACGGACCATGTACTCCCGACCAGCGATGAACGGGATGGCGGGATTGACATATGCCGTGGTCGCCACGGGGGTGGTGGTCAATCGACTCACGGCCTGGGTCGAGGGGTCGACCTGATAGATGTGATAGCCCTGAACGGCCTCGGGGGAAGCAGTCCAGCTGAAGGATGCCATGCCACCAGCGTTGGTCACGGAGAGGTTGGCGGGCGGTGCCACCATGTACATGCGAAGGGTGGGATCACCCATCAGTGCCAGATGTGTCTTCCCGATGCTTCCCTGCCAACCTTCCGTCTGTGGGGTGTACAGCCCGGCGTTGTTCATGGAGGTCAGTGTGCTCGAACCGATGGGTTCGCCCATGCCCATGTGGTGGAAGTACCACGCAGGGATCGCCGCCCAGCAATTGGTCAGAGCCTGACCACTGGCCAGTGGCGCGCGCAGGAAATTGTTCTTGTTGTCCCAATCGCCGAAGTAGCTTCCGAAGGCCATGTTGAAGACCCCGCCCATGCTCACCGTAGTGGCGTAGTTCTGGGTGGTGGCCACGTTGTTTGCACCGTTGTAGGTCAGCACGCTCCCCTCCATCCACTGCGAGCCGCCCCCGGAGGAATAGGTCCACATGTAGCTCTGCCCGTTGACGTAGGTGTTGAAGGCACTGCCATAGGGATAGGCATCCGTGATGTTGGCCGGGCCGACCAAGGGCGCCAAGTTGCGCCAGCCGCTGCCGGCGAGCGGGTTGCTGACCCATTGCAGGTTGTCGAACACGATACCACGCACCTGGGGCGACCAGACCTTGCGCTTGAACTGGCTGACCTTGTTCAGGTACGCGCGCATCAGGTCCACCTCGCTCTGGGCAAAGGCGGGCATGTCGTACATATCCACCCGTGCCACCTGTAGTTCCAGGGGGGATGGGAAGCTGCTTTGATCGAACTTGCCATCACCCGGGATGTTCCGATTCGCCACCCGTGCAGCACCGGAGCTGTTGATGCTGTTGTCCGTCCAGGTCCCATTGAGCTCAGCATAGTAACCATCGCAGGGCCATGCACCATTGTGCTCGCTATGGCCATCCGGACTGATGTTCCCCGAGTAGGGCACCGGTACATGACCGATGATGTAGAGCGCCTTCACATTGGAGGGATCGCTGTTGTAGTGCCCGATGACGATGTTGCGCACGGAGGTGACCGAGGCGGTGCGGCTCACATCCGAACGCAGCACGATCCATCCATCGGCGCGGAGATCGAGGGTCAGTTGCTGAAGTTCGGGGGTCAGCTGGGGGCCTAGTTCGTTATCGACCAGCAGGATCAATTTGCCTCGCACATCCTCGGCAGGCACATCGATGCCCGTGCTGACATACCCGTTGCCTGTTCCGGCGGAGGCACTGCGGACCACACGGTATTCGTAGCCCACGCCCACGGACACGGAATTGTCGACGTACTGCGTGGAGGACGCTGCCGGGGTGGCGATCGCACCGCCCCAAGTGGTGGCGCTGCGCAACTTGCGATAAATGGTGATCGAGCTGGTTCCGGGGTGGGTCGGCCACGAGAGCGTGATGGACGCCGGTGAGGACTGGACCGTTGCGCTCAATTGCACGGCGGCACTTTGCGAGCTGGTCTGGGCGCTCAATAGAACGCTGAGGAACATCCCCGTGAAGAGCAGAACAAGTCGGAACATGGCAGGTTCGGTATGTTGGACATCGACCCGCCCCTGAACACATCCTTGCCTGCGGCAACTCGAAGCACATGGCAGTGCGCTCCTCGTCAGATGTCATCGTGGACGGACCGTGGCCTTATACCCTGCCTCACGCCATGGGGTTACATGGCAGCTTCATCGCGGTGCTGTCGACCGCACTCACCAGAGGAAAAGGACTTCGAAGTTGGGCCTGCGGAACCGCCGTCAAAGACGTACGATGCGCCCTTTGCCCAGGAGCTCGCCGCTCCTGCCCTGGACCAGCACCATGTAGGTGCCGGGTGCCAGCGTTCCCAGATCGATGACCTCGCTGAACGGGACACGCAGGACCATGGATCCGAGCGCGTCCATCACGATCACGTCGCGGGCTTCGGCCATGGGCTGTGCAAAGCGCACCAGGCCGCGGGTGGGATTGGGATGCATGACGAAGGCTTCCATGCCGCGCAGGTCTTCGATACCCACCTCATCACACACATTGCCCACCCCGTTCCCGTTGTCGTCCTCCTGGCCGGGATTGCTATTCCACGGACAATTGTCGCAGAGGTCTCCCACCCCATCCTCATCCAGATCACCCTGCACGGGATCGAAAAGTTCCGGACAGAGGTCCGCGCAATCCAGGATACCGTCATCATCGGTATCGGGGTTCGGCATGATGCCCGTAGTACCTCCCGCACACACGCCGCATCCGTCCACGAATGCAATGCCGTTGATCACCCCGGCGCAATCCACCGGAATGCCCACACAGTCGCAGTTGGTGTTCCAGACCTCGTTCGCGGTGAGCGGGTCTCCATCATCACAGGGCGTACCGGGCAGGGACAGGCCTCCGGGCACGTTCACGCAATCATAAGCTTCACCTACGCAAAGGCAGGTGCTCGTCCACTGGTCGTTACCGGTGGACGGGTTATCATCGTCGCAGGTCGTTCCTGGCAGGGAGGCACCACCGGGCGCACCCAGACAATCAATGGGCTGGCCTGCGCAGGTGCACTCCGTGGTCCAACGATCATCGCCGGTATCGGGATCGAGGTCATCGCAGGGTGTCCCAGGAAGAGCCGCGCCCCCGGCCACGGCTTCACAATCGATGAGAAGGCCCGCACAGGTGCAATCCCCCCCCCACGTGTCGAGGCCCGTGTCCGGGTCTCCATCGTCGCAGGGAGTTCCCTGGGCGGCCGTTCCACCCGGAACACCTTCGCAGTCGAAGGGCAGACCCACGCAGCTGCAGGAGGCCGTCCAAGTGTCGGCACCGGTAGTGGCATCTCCATCATCACAGGGCGTCCCCGGCAGGGAAGTGCCCCCCGGAACATTCGCACAATCCAAGGGAAGGCCCAGACAGGTGCAATCCGCTGTCCAGGTGTCGTTGCCCGTGGTCGGGTCGCCATCGCTGCAGGGGCTTCCAGGAAGCGCAATACCACCAGGGACGTTGGCACAATCCAATGGAAGACCCGCGCAGGTGCAGCCTTCGGTCCATCGATCATCGCCCGTGGAGGGGTCATTGTCGTCGCAAGGTGCACCCAGCAATGCAGTTCCTCCGGGTACGCCCTGGCAATCCAGCAAAGCCCCTTCACAGGTGCAGGAACTGGTCCACACATCCGCCCCTGTGAAGGAGTTCCCATCATCGCAGGGTGAACCGGGGACCGCAGGTCCGCCGACCACATTAGTGCAATCGATCAACTGACCGATGCATTGGCAGTCCGCAGACCAGCGGTCATCGCCGGTGGCGGCGAGCCCATCATCACACAATGATCCAGGCACCGCAGGACCTCCGGGAACGCCGGCGCAATCCAGCACCTGGCCTTCACATTGGCAGTCGGTGGTCCACACATCGCCCCCCGTGCCAGGGTCACCGTCGTCGCAGGGCAGACCCGGGATGGCCGAACCGCCCGTGATACCGAAGCAGTCGATGGGCACTCCGAGGCAGGTGCAATCCGAACGCCAGCTGTCCTCTCCCGTCAGTGGGTCGTTGTCATTGCATGGCGTACCGGGCAACGCAGGACCGCCGGGGACACCCGTGCAATCCACGACCTGGCCGATGCATTGGCAGTTGCTGGTCCACGTATCGTTGACCGTGGTGGGGTCATTATCATCGCATTCCACGCCGGGAAGCGTCGATCCGCCGGGCACCCCGAAACAATCGATCAGCTGACCCGCGCAGACACAGTCGGCCCCGAACACATCGCCACCCGTGTTGGGGTCCAGGTCATCACAGGGTGAACCGGGCCAGTTGGCGCCGCCGGGCACACCCGTGCAATCTTCCACTTCACCCAGACACGTGCAGTCGCCCTGCCAGGTATCATTGCCCGTATCGCTGTTCCCATCATCGCAGGGCGTTCCGGGAAGTGCAACTCCCCCGGGGATGTTCAAGCAATCCAAGGGAAGACCGACGCAGGTGCACTGAACGGTCCATTGATCTCCGCCGGTGGACGCGATCCCATCATCACAGGGCGTTCCGGGAAGTGCTGTACCGAAGGACACGCCGAGGCAATCCTCATTCACCGGTGCACCACTGCAACTGCAATCCGCACCGAGCACATCGTTCGTGGTCAGGGCGAGGCCGTCGTCGCAGGGCGTCCCCGCGATCGCCGGGCCACCCGGTATTCCGTTGCAGTCGATCGGCAGACCGGAGCAGGTGCAATCCGGGCCGTAGGAATCGTTACCTGTAAAGGGGTCGCCATCATCACAGGCTGAACCGGGAAGCGTCTGACCGCCCGGGACACCCGCACAATCCAGCGGCAGCCCGATGCACACGCAGTCGGCCGTCCACGTGTCATTCCCGGAGGTGGCATCTCCATCATCACAGGCCGTACCCGGCTGGGCAGCGCCCCCTGGCACACCGGCACAATCCTCCGGAGGGAATCCATAGGAAATGCAAAGCCGGGGCGACCGGGTACTGCTCTGGTTGCTGCTCCATGCCGACCGACGTCCCTGGCCCGTGACCAGCACCACCATGGCATTACCGGATGACCACCCGTTGCGGTCCACCACTTCCTGGACGGCGGAGGCGAGGTTGGTCGTGCGCTGTGCCGGACCGGAAGCGTTGGCCTGTCCCCAGGACGGCGGGCTCCAAGGAATGGCGGTGGTCCGTGGACGCGAGCTGTAATCGAAGGGCTGGAATCCCAACGCCTGGGCGTCATCAGCGGCCTGGAGCGCCACGTTCAACTGACAGGGGGCCTGACCCGAGGTACCGATGGAGTGGAACTGCACATGGGCGCTCACGATCACCGCACCCTGCGGGATGGCCACATCACTGAAGCGGATGGCGATCGTCTGGTTCCCTCGCCAATCGGGGTTCTCGCCATCGCGGATGAGGTCGAGCGCATTGACATTGGAATAGATGTTCCCGTTGTCGCCCTCCTCACCGTCCGCGTCGAAGGGATCACCCGGTGCAAGGCAGATGGTGCCCGCTATACAATCATTGTTGCCGCCGCACACGCCGCAGTTATCGACCACCGCCCCTCCCCCTGGGATCCCATTGCAATCGATCGGGATACCGATGCACTGGCAGTTCGCGCTCCATGTGTCGGCGCCGGTCTGAGGGTTGCCATCATTGCAGGGCGTACCGGGCAAGGCCGGTCCCGCCGGGGTTCCCTGACAATCAACGGCCACACCCACACATTGGCAGGAAGCGCTCCAGACATCACCCGCCGTCAGGGAATTGCCATCGTTGCAGCTGCTGCCCGGAAGTGCCGGACCTCCGGACGTGCCCTGGCAATCAAATGGCTGACCGGCACAGATGCACTGGGCGGTCCAGACATCATTGCCGGTTCCCGGGTTGTTGTCATTGCAGGCACTGCCCACGGTAGCCGGACCACCCGGCACCCCAAGGCAATCCTGCACCACGCCGGCGCAGTTGCAGTTGCTCTGGATCACATCATTGACGGTGTTCGCATTCCCGTCATTGCAAGGAGTTCCGGGTTCACGGTTCCCACATCCACATTGGCCGGGAGAGGTCTTCAAGGGGTCGCTCGGACAGCCATCCTGCGCATTGCATACGCCGTCGCCATCGGTATCGGGTAGCGGCGTGTACACACAGGTACCGGCCGCACAGCCATCACTGGTACAGGGGTTATTATCGTTGCAGGGTAAGGGGGTGCCCACACATTGGCAACTGGCGTTCCAGGTATCGTTGGTGGTGCAGAGGTTATTGTCGTTGCACGGCGAGCCCGGTGTCGCGGTCCCGTTCACCACACCAAGGCAATCGCCGGGCTGGACCACGATTGAAAGCTGTCCGAAAGCCCCCTGGCTCAGGTTGAAGTAGCTGCCACTGTATCCGTTCTCCAGCTTGAGGGCACGCACCATGTACCGTACCGTCCCGGTAAGCCCGGAGATATTGTCCACAAAGCTGGTCCCGGTCACGGCCGTGGCGGTGCGGCGGGTCCACGTCTGTGTCGCGGTATTGAGGCGATAAACGTGATATCCGAGCACAGCCTCCGCCGAAGCGCTCCAGGAGATGTTGGCGAGGGTGCTGTTGACCAGGGCGCACGACACGTTCGTCGGTGGTGCCACCACACGCATGCGAAGGGTGGGGTCGCCCAGCAGCGCCACATGCACGCGGCCGGCCTGTGGATTGGTGGGCTCGTAGTGACCATTGCCATTGTTCTGGCTGAGCACGGCCGCGTACCCGATGGTCTCCCCAAGACCCATGTGGTGGAAGAACCAGTTGGGATATCCCGCCCAGAAATTGGTGAGGGTACGCCCGCTGGCCAGGGGGGCACGCAGGAAATTGTTCTGGGCATCCCAATCCCCGAAGTAGCTGCCGAACAGGATGGTGAACACGCTCTGCAGGTTGCTGGACGCGAACTGGGCCGTGGTGCCCACCCCGTTGGCATTGTCCCACCAGCCTCCACCACAACCGTAGCTCCACAAATGGCTCTGGCTGGCCATGGCTGAGAAATAATCCCCCGCCACCACATTGTTCGGATTCACCAAGGGCGCAAAGCCCCTCCAGGCGTTCTGCGAGAAAGCGTCACTGTATCCGGTGAAGTTGTCATCCACCACGGCACGGTCCTGCGCCGTGAACTGCTTCACCTTCCACTGATGCAGCTTGGTGAGGTAGTTGCCCAGCAAGGTGGTCTCGCTCTGTGGGAAGGTGGGCATGTCGAAGAAATCCACGCGGCCCACGGCGAGTTCCACTGCAGTGGGAATGGTCGTCTGGTCGAATTTGCCATCACCCGGCACATTATGGTTGCGGGTCCAGGATGCGGAGGTGCTCCACACGGTCGCGTCCGTCCATGAACCGTTCATCTCGCCGTAGTAGACATCCGCGCTCCATGCCCCGTAATGTTCACCGTGCCCATCCGGTGCCAGATTCCCCGAGTAGGGCACCGGGACATGACCCAGGATCAGAACAGCCTTCACCCGGGTGGGATCGGCATTGTAGGCATTGACCACCAGCGACTTGATGCTGGTGACCGGCGCCGTACGGCTCACATCATGCCGGACCACCTGCCAGCCATCCCCCTCAAGATCACTGACCACCTGTGCGAGCGGAGTGGCCAGGGATGTGATGAACGTATTGTCCACCAGCAGGACCACCTTGCCACGGTCCTCGACCATGGCGAGTTCCACGCCCGCATTGATATACCCGTGGCCATTCCCCACGTTCGCGGTGTTCCGAACGACCTTGTACTCGTAGGAGGTATTGGCCAGTACGGAGGCATCACTGTAGCCCAATGCTGTTCCACCCAAGGTCGCGATCGCGTTCCCCCAGGAAGCACCTCCTTTCAGCTTGCGGAAGACAGTGAATCCGGTGGTGTTCGGATGGGAGCGCCAATTCAGGTCGATACGCGGGGGAGAGCTTTGAACGCTGGCCCAGACCTCCACACTCCGGCTCTGACCCAAGGTCTGGGCCATGGATGGAAGAGCTACCGCACTGAGCAGCAGGAGGATGATGAACCGACCGAAGTGCATAAAGGGATGGACGAAGATAGGAGGTTGAGGCCTTGGGCTGTACCGTGCTCATGATCGAAGCTGACCCGTATCCCTTGGGATCCCTACTGCATCCTTGCGCTGGGATCGGTCTGGACAACCTAGGCTTCATTGGTCTCAACCGGGGATGACGCCCACCTGACCACACGCAAAACCTCATCGCGAAGGTGAATTACCGACCAACGATAACTTATCAACGACCAAATTTGAACTTAAACCTGACGAATGCGGTTTAATTTCACCTCCTGAATGGCTTTCTTCGCAACAGCAAGGAAGAGTTTGGGACGAACAACCCTGCGGCATCGTTTATCGTAGAACGCGGCGCTTGGAGGGCTACGGATGATATGGAACAAGACCTTCCGATCGACCAAGGCGTCGGACCAAAGCACCTTCAGAGCAGTACGCATGATCACAGATCGTTCCCACGCAGCAACTTCGGTCATTGACCTTTTCTCTGGTCAAGGGGAAACTGGACACTCGGTTCCATCACTGGTCTTCCATGACCGGTCCATTGACCACAAGGCCCTCACCCTTGGAATGGACCGCTTGGCGCATCGCCTTCAGACCGAGGGCGTGGCCACCGGTCGCACGGTCGGCCTCTGCTTGGAACGCTCCCCCGAACTGATCATCAGCGTCCTCGGCATCCTGAAGGCCGGCGCCGCATACGTCCCCATCGACCCCACCTACCCCGCCGAACGCATCGCCCTGATGGTGGAGGATGCCCGGCCGCCAGTGGTGATCACCGACAAGGCCCATCAGCACCTCTTCACCGGCACCACCGCCAAGGTGCTCCTCATCGAGGACATCGACCTGGTGAACGGACCGCTGTTCGAAGATCTCTGCCCGGCGAAGCCGGAGGATCTGGCCTACGTGCTCTTCACCAGCGGTAGCACCGGTCGGCCGAAAGGTGTGGCCATGCACCATGCGCCGTTGTTGAACCTGATCCAATGGCAACTGCGCACCTCCGTCTGTGGCGAGGGCGACCGCACGCTGCAGTTCGCGCCCATCAGTTTCGACGTCAGCTTCCAGGAGCTCTTCACCACCTTCGCGCAGGGCGGCACCTTGGTGCTGATCACCGATGAGGACCGCCTGAACAGCACGCAGCTGCTGCGCAAGATCATCGCGCAGAAGATCAACCGCATCATCGTGCCCTTCGTGGCACTACAATACCTGGCAGAAGCCGTGGAACGCACCGGCGAAGTGCCTTCCACCTTGAAGGAGGTCTTCACCAGCGGGGAGCAACTGAAGATCACCCCGGCGATCGCCAACCTGTTCAAGCAACTGCCCGGCTGCCGCTTCTGCAATCAGTACGGGCCTACGGAAGGCCACGTGGTGAGCGAGCTGGAGCTGAAAGGCGACCCGGCGACCTGGCCCGCATTGCCGAACATCGGCAGCGCCATCGACAACGTGAAGCTGATCGTGCTCGATGAGCAGATGAAGCCTGTTGCCAAAGGCGAAGAGGGTGAGCTCTACCTCGGCGGTGCCTGTGTGGCCACGGGCTACATCGGTCGTGATGACCTCACCGCGGAACGTTTCCTCGCCGACCCCTTCACCCCAGGTGGTCGCCTCTACCGTACGGGCGATCGCGCAGCCGAACTCTCCAACGGCGAGATCGACTACAAGGGCCGCATCGATGGCCAGGTGAAGGTGCGCGGCTACCGCATCGAGCTCGGTGAGGTGGAGGTGGCGTTGGAGAAACACCCTTCCGTGGAGCAGGCCGTGGCGAACGTCCGCGAGGACCGTCCCGGATTGAAACGGCTCATCGGCTACTACGTCGCGAAGGGTGAGGTCAGCACGAACGACCTGCGCAAGCACCTCGCCGCGCTTCTCCCCGACTACATGCAGCCTTCCGCCTTCGTGGCCGTGAAGGAACTGCCGCGCACACCCAGTGGCAAGATCGACCGCAAGGCACTGCCCGCCCCGGATGTGAAACGGCCTGAATTGGACGTGGCCTTCGCCGCGCCACAGACCCCGGTACAGAAGACCTTGACCAACGTGTGGGCCGACCTGCTCGCCATCGACCGTGTGGGCATCGACGACAACTTCTTCGATCTCGGCGGCAACTCGCTGTTGAGCATCCAGTGCGTGGCGCAGCTCGAAGGCCACGGTCTGAAACTGCCCATCGTGAAGCTGTACCAGTATCCAACGATCAAGGGATGTGCGGCATTCCTGGAAGGAACCGGTACGTCGCAAAATCCCGCCGAGATGGCGAAGGCCCGCGTAGGTGCGAGACATGTCTCGCCCGAGAAGCGGGACATCGCCATCATCGGTATGTCAGGAAGATTCCCGGGGGCAAGCACCGTGGAGGAATTGTGGCAGAACCTGTTGGCCAAGAAGAACAGCATCAGCAAATGGTCGGTGGATGAGATCGACCCCAGTGTACCCGCTGAACTGCGGAACGACCCGGATTATGTCAAGGCCCGCGGCGTGATCAGCGATGCCGACAAGTTCGATGCGGCCTTCTTCGGCGTGAACCCGCGTGTGGCCGCGCTGATGGATCCGCAGCAACGCGTGTTCCTGGAAACGGCCTGGGCGGCACTGGAGGACGCGGCCTACGATCCCGCGCAGTTCGCAGGCCTCATCGGCGTCTATGCCGGCATGGGCAACAACACCTACTTCACCCGCAACGTCATCGGCCACCCCGAGCTCATCGAGCAGGTGGGCGACTTCGCGGTGATGACCGCCAACGAAAAGGATTACATCGCCACGCGCCTTGCGTTCGAGTTCGATCTGCGCGGTCCGGCGTTGAGCATACACACGGCATGCAGCACTTCGCTGGTGGCGATCGCGCAGGCCTTCAAGGCACTTCGTGATGGCGAATGCGACATGGCGCTGGCCGGTGGCATCGCGCTCACCGTGCCCTTCAACAGCGGCATCGTGTACAACGAGGGCGGCATGTACAGCCCCGATGGCAGCACGCGCACCTTCGACGCAGAGGGCAAGGGCACCAGCTTCAGCGACGGCACCGGCATCATCGTACTGAAGCGACTGGATGACGCGATCCGTGACAACGACCACATCTACGCCACGATCAAGGGCGCTGCGCTGAACAACGACGGCAGCGACAAGGCCAGCTTCACCGCACCCAGCGTGCGCGGACAGGCCGAAGTGATCGCCATGGCACAGGCCGATGCGGGCGTGAGCCCGGGCGAGATCAGCTACGTGGAAACACACGGCACCGCCACACCCCTTGGCGATCCGATCGAGGTGGAGGCGTTGACGCTTGCGTTCGGTGGCAAGACCAACGGCCACCACTGCGTCATCGGTTCGATCAAGAGCAACATCGGTCACCTGACACCGGCCGCCGGTGCTGCAGGCGTGATCAAGACCGCGCTGGCTTTGCGCGAGGAAGTGATCCCGTCGAATGTCGGCTTCGAGACCCCGAACCCTGCGATCGACTTCGCGAACTCGCCGTTCCGGGTAGCGAACGAGAACATCGCTTGGCCGCGCACGGGTAAGCCGCGCATCGCAGGCGTTTCCTCCTTTGGCGTGGGCGGCACCAACGCGCATGTGATCCTGGCCGAAGCGCCGGTGACCAAGGCTTCCAGCGCATCAAGGGATAAGCAGCTCTTCCTACTGAGCGCGAAGAG
>CAMCAZ010000075.1 GCA_945872795.1 Chryseobacterium gleum | reverse complement strand
AAGGTGCGGTCCTGGCAGTCGGTGCAGGTCTCCATCTGCTGGCGGAAGGTGGGCCAGGAGTACATCTGGATCGGCGAGTCATCCAGCCCCTGCACGAAGAGGATATCGGAAAGGTGGCCGCTGGTGAAGCTCAGCAAGGAGCGCTGCATATAGGCCTCCGGCGCGTCCTGCGTGGAACCGTAGGTCTGTGAAAGCAGCGTGCACACCGCGCCGGGCGCCAGCTGCCCATCCTCCTCCAGCCCGCAGCGGAACACCAGGTTCAGCGGCCCGGGCGCATTGGCGATCACGCCGTTTGTGGGGTGCATGGTGTTGAGGCGCGTGACGATGTACCCGCCCTGCGAGTCGCCGGCCAGGAAGATCTTGTTCACCGTGATGTCCAGCTCCTGCTCCGCATGATCGCGCACCCACAGCAGGGCGGCCTCGGCCTGGCGGACGTTGTCGCCGAACAGCAGCCCCTCTTCCGGATAGGCCACGCTCACCAGCAGCATATCCTCGCGGTCCAGGATGGCATCAAAGCCCTCCAGCGTGTTCTGCGCCGCCTCCAGGATCAGGCTGTCGAAGCCCACCGTGCCGTGGAACAGCAGCAGCACGTCCAGCGTATCCTCGGCGGGCTTGTCCAGGATGGCCCCCACGCTCACGCTGTCCGTGCCGATGGTGCGCGTAATGACGTAGGCGCTGTCGCCCATGTTGATGCCACCGCCCGTTGGCGAGACGGGTGCTGTGGGCTCGGCCTCCTTGCGGCAGGCAGCGAACAAGAAGACCATCTTTACCAGCAGGGTGAAGCGTATCATTCGGGTGTGGAGGTGCATACGGCTGCAGATCTGTCAAGGGTGGTAACCCACTTTGGACCCAAGGAACCGAGCAAAGTTCAACATGGCCTTCAAAAAATGACCCCGATACGCCTTCCGGTTGTTGCTCCGTCGGACGCACCTTCGCATTGCCCGCATCCAGGACCGCCGTGGAATATCCCGCCCCCCACCACGCCCTCGCCGCGTGGTTCGCCGCCCAAGGCTGGACCGAGCAGCCCTTCCAGCGGGACGTGTGGGCCTACATGACCGAAGGGCGCTGCGGATTGCTGAACGCGCCTACGGGCACCGGAAAGACCTATGCAGTCTGGGGCGGGGTGGTGAATGCCGCACTTCGCAGTCAGGCGCAGAAGAGCGGCGCGAAGGCCGACGGCCTTCGCGCGATCTGGATCACCCCGCTGCGTGCGCTGGCCGGTGAGATCGCCGAGAGCGCGCAGCGGATGTGCGACGGCGTGGGCCTCGACTGGAAAGTGGGCGTGCGCACCGGAGACACCAGCACCAAGGAGCGCGCCGCGCAGAAGAAGGCCCTGCCCCAGCTGCTGGTGACCACACCCGAAAGCCTCCATGTGCTGCTGGCCACTAAAGGCTATGCCGACCTGTTCAAGCACCTTGACTGGTTCATCGCCGACGAGTGGCACGAGCTGCTGGGCAGCAAACGCGGTGTGCAGGTGGAATTGGGCCTGAGCCGCCTGAAAGCCCTGCGCCCACAGCTGGGGATCTGGGGCATCAGCGCCACAATTGGGAACCTGGAGGAGGCGCAGGATGTGCTGATGGGCACGGATCATCCGGGATCCTCCGGCACCGTCGACCCTCCGGGTCGACCCCCTAGTGCCGGCACACCTGTATTGGTGCGCAGCACCCTCCGCAAACCCATCGAGATCCGTAGCATCATCCCCGAGAAGGTGGAGCACTACCCCTGGGCCGGTCACCTTGGGCTGAAGCTGGCGCGCCACCTGCTGCCGATCATCGAGCAGAGCACCAGCACATTGATCTTCACCAACACCCGGGCGCAGAGCGAGATCTGGTACCACCATCTGCTGGACATCGCACCGGAGCTGGCGGGCACCATCGCGTTGCACCACGGTTCGCTGGACCGGAACGTGCGCGAATGGGTGGAACAGGCGCTGGACGAAGGCCGGCTGAAGGCCGTGGTGTGCACCAGCAGCCTGGACCTGGGCGTGGATTTCCGTCCGGTGGAGAGCGTGGTGCAGATCGGCGGACCCAAGGGCGTGGCGCGTTTCGTGCAACGCGCGGGGCGCAGCGGTCACCGTCCCGATGCCACCAGCCGCATCTGGTTCCTGCCCACCCATGCGCTGGAACTGGTGGAGGCCGCCGCATTGCGGCAAGCTGCGGAAGAAGGCAGCATCGAGGCCCGCCAACCGCTGTTCCGCTGCTTCGATGTGCTGGCGCAGTACCTGGTGACACTGGCCGTGAGCGACGGCTTCTCCCCCGCTGCGCTCTACCACGAAGTGCGTTCCACCTGGTGTTTCAAGGACATCACGCCTACGGAGTGGGACTGGCTGCTCACCTTCATCACCAGCGGCGGCAGGAGCCTCGCGGCCTACGACGAGTTCAACAAAGCGGTGGTGGACGACGACGGTCTGGTGCGCGTGCATGACCGGCGCATCGCGCTACGTCACCGGCTCAGCATCGGCACGATCGTAAGCGACAGCAGCTATGCGGTGAAGCTCCTGAGCGGCGGCCGCATCGGCACCGTGGAGGAATGGTTCATCAACCAGCTCAAGCCAGGCGATGTGTTCTGGTTCGCGGGCCGCTCGCTGGAACTGGTGCGTGTGAAGGACCTGGTGGCGCAGGTGCGCAAGAGCCGCGAGCAGAAGGGCAAGATCCCCAGCTGGCAGGGCGGGCGCATGCCGCTGAGCAGCTACATGGCCAAGGTGTTGCGGGAGCAGCTCACCACGGACCGGCCGGGACCGGAAATGAGCGCTGTGGAACCCATCCTCCAACGCCAGCGCGAAACGAGCATCGTGCCATCACCGGATGAACTGCTCATCGAGCGCTTCACCAGTCGCGAGGGGCACCACGTGGTGGTCTACCCCTTCGAAGGGCGCTTGGTGCACGAAGCGCTGGGCTCGCTCCTCGCCTTCCGCATGAGCCTGCTGCGGCCCATCACCTTCAGCATCGCCATGAACGACTATGGCTTCGAGCTGCTCAGCGACCAGCCCATCCCCATCGAGGAGGCGCTGGACAACGACCTCTTCTCGCCGCAGGACCTGCTGAGCGACCTGCAGCGCAGCATGAACGCCACGGAGATGGCCAAACGCAAGTTCCGCGACATCGCCAGCATCACGGGGCTGGTGTTCAAGGGCATGCCCGGCCGTCCCTTGAAGGAACGCCATATGCGCGCCAACAGCAGCCTCTTCTTCGATGTGTTCCGCGAGCATGAACCCGAGCACC
The DNA here is from genome assembly GCA_945872795.1 of Chryseobacterium gleum. GTDB lineage: Bacteria > Bacteroidota > Bacteroidia > Flavobacteriales_F > PHOS-HE28 > PHOS-HE28. The sequence continues at coordinate 8,604 of CAMCAZ010000075.1, read as the reverse complement.
TTCTGTTGCGTCAGGCCTACGACGAGGCTTTCGACATCCAGATGGAACTGCCCCGCATGCGCGAAGCACTGGTACGCATCCATGCCCAGCGCAAGGTGCTCAAGGACCCTGGCAAGTTCACGCCCTTCGCCTTCCCCATCATCGTCGACCGCTTGCGCGAAAAGCTCAGCAGCGAGCAGTTGGAGGACCGGATCAGGAAGTTGACAGAGCGGTTGGAGAAAGCGTGAGCTCGGATCCGTCGGAAAGAACGCTCGTTCCGAACGGTCGATCCGTGATCCGGTCGGATCCATCGCCACGGGTCACCGGAAGCGGCGAACTTGTGCCAACACGCCATTCTCCATGCGCCGATCGATCGCCTCGCTCCTCCTCCTGTCCACCCTCACCGCCTCCGCCCAAGGGCCAGACCTTATCGGCTACTGGCACAACTGGAACGATGCCAGCGCGCCCTACCTGGAGCTGAGCCAGGTGGACCCGCGCTACACGGTGATCGAAGTGTCCTTCGCCGTGCCGCTACTGGGCACCACGTATGAGATGACCTTCTCGCCGGCCGAGACCGCGCCCGCCACCTTCATCGCCGATGTGGCCGCGCTGCAGGCCCAGGGGAAGAAGGTGCTCATCAGCATCGGCGGGGCCAACGCCACGGTGCACCTGGACAGCGATATCGAGCGCGACATCTTCGTGAGCAGCATGCTGGACATCCTCGACACCTACGGCTTCGACGGCATCGACATCGACCTGGAGGGCGCCTCGGTGGCCATCAGCGGCGGAACCATCGCTACACCGACCGATGCCCGCATCATCCGCCTGATCGATGCGGTGAACGGCATCGCCGACCAGTTCGAGGCGACCCACGGCACACCGATGATGCTCACCATGGCACCGGAGACGGCCTACGTGCAGGGCGGCATGAGCGCGTATGGCGGCATCTGGGGCGCCTACCTGCCGATCATTGACGCACTGCGGGACCGGCTCGACATCCTGCAGGTGCAGCTCTACAACAGCGGTAGTATGTACGGTATCGACGGCGCCATCTACACGCAAGGCACGGCCGACTTCATCGTGAGCCAGACCGAAGCCCTGCTGCAAGGCTTCCAGACCGGCGGCGGTTTCTTCGCCCCGCTACCTCCGGAAAAGGTGGCCATCGGCCTGCCCGCCTGTCCGCTCGCGGCCGGTGGCGGCTATGTTTCGCCCGCATTGCTGGCCCAGGCCGTGGACTACCTGCGCGGTACCGGTCCGCAGCCCGGCAGCTACCAACGCGTGGCCACCTACCCGAACGTGCGCGGGCTGATGACCTGGAGCATCAACTGGGACGCCGTGGCCAGCTGTGCGGCGGCAAATGAGTTCGCACAAGCCTACGCGGACCTCTTCGGAGACATCAGCACCGGCCTTTCCGAACCCGCAGTGGAGGTTGCACGCCTGTGGCCCTCGCCCGCCATGGCGGGCAGCGCGGTCCACCTACAAGGCCTGGCGCCCGGCGAGCTGCTGCAGCTGCGCGATGCCAGCGGACGCCTGTTGCGTACCATGCTCACTCAAGGCTTCACGTCCATCGTGCTGCCTGCCGACCTACGTGCCGGGCACTACCTGCTGCAAGCCTCGCACAGCGACCAGGTGTGGCGGCTAGCGGTGGTGGCGCCGTAAGGGCGGGTTTGGTCGGAAGGCTTCGCTTGGGAGGCTCAGGGGCAAACCCGGCGATCCGATCCCGCACTCCTACTGCTTCACAAAACGTGCACTCCGCACGCCATCGGTTCCCGTTACGCGCAAGACATAGGCACCGTCGCCCAGCATCTGCACGGCGACGAGGCCGTTCGTGGCACGGCCGGTGAGTACGATATGTCCGGCAGCATCCAGCACCTCATAGGCGCTGTTGGGCTCAGCTCCGGTGAAGGTGATGTGGTCCTGCACCGGGTTCGGGGCCAGTGTCAAGCTGCCGGGCGCGAGTTGGGGCACGGCGGTGATGGTGCCCTGCTCGATGACGTGGGTGGTGTTGATGGCCAGGTCCGTGAACGTTTCCACTTCGCCGTTGGGCCAGCGGATGCTCACTTCGGTCACCACACTGTCCGTACCCAGGCCGAAGTGGGCGCCGATGAAGCTCATGTGGGAGAACCCGTCGCCGCTGCGGATGTCGCGGATCTGGCTGCCCAGCGCGCTGGTGATGGTGACGCGGGCACCGATGGCGTCGCGGTTACTGAGGGTGCCGCGCGGGTTGATCCGGATGTGGTTGTTGTCGTTGCCGCCGTTGCTCCGGAAGCCTTCTCCCGTGGCGATGTCCAGGAAGCCATCGTTGTTCAGGTCGCCGATGGGTCCGTTGCCGGGGGCATTGGGGTCATGGCTGAAGGTGCCGTCGCCGTTGTTGTAGTGCAGGCCACCACCGCCGATGATGTCGATCCAGCCGTCGTTGTTGAAGTCATGCGCGGTCCACTCGATGCTGACGCCCGCCCACAGGTCCATGCCGTTGCCGGGAGGCGCGTCGGTGAAGGTGCCGTCGCCGTTATTCATCAGCAGCTTGTGCACGGGCGCGTTGCTGCTGCCGATGAGGGCGTCCATGTCACCATCGTTGTCATAGTCGCCCCAGGCGCTGCTCCAGCTCTGGTGGCCATCGTCCAGGCCCAGGGTGGGCGCGTTGTCCGTGAAGCTGCCCGTGCCGTTGTTCAGCATCAGCAGGTCCTCCGGGTCGCAGCCGCACTTGGCCACGAAAAGGTCCATGCTGCCGTTGTTGTCGATGTCCGTGAAGATGCTGCCGTAGTTGCCGCAGGTGGTGCCGTAGCCGCCCTGGGTGAACACCAGCTGTCCGGCGCCATCGTTGATGAAGGCCACGTTGGCATCCACATCGTGGCAGGAGAAGGCATCGAGGTTGCCATCGTTGTTCAGGTCCACGAAGTTGGTGCGCTGGCAGAAGATGTACTGGGTGGGGCTGAACTGGGTGTAGACTGAACCGTCCGCATTGGCCGTCATGAACGTGGCACCGCTGCCCCCGCCGTAGAGCAGGTCGCGGTGGCCGTTGCTGTCCCAATCGCCCACGGCGAAGCTCCAGGAGGCCGTGTTCACGGCCGTGGTGGTGGGGAATACCGTGATGTCAAAAGCGCCGACCTCGCCTTGGTAGCCCACGTTGAAGGCGGTGCTGCCGGGCGTCACCAGGTCGTCCTTGCCGTCGTCGTTCATGTCCACTGCGCCGCGCACGTTGCCGATGCCCGGCACGGTGACGGTGGAGAAGAGCACCACGTTCTCCGGCACCCAGGATTCCTGCACGGTGAAGGTGAAGCCGGTGTTGGTCCAGTAGCTGTCCCAGGCCAGGAGGTAGGTGGTGCCCGCCGTGACGCTGAAGGTGGCGATGGAGGTGTAGCCCGGTCCTTCATCATCGCCGCCGGAGTAGCAGCTTAGGGCGTCGCAGGTGCCGGTATAGACATGCAGGCGCGTGTCGATGTAGGGGAAGCCCGTGACGTAGCTGCTCACCGTCACCACCATGTCGGTGACCGGGGTGAAGCTGTACCACAGCCCTTGGGCCGCCGCGGTGGCCGGCCCCGCGCAGATGGGTGCCGGTGCAACACCGTTCACCGTCGGCGCGGTGTACATGCCCAGTTCCACGGCCACGGCATCCGCACAATTGAGCTGGGCGCTTGCCGCCAAGGGAAGCAGGAAGGCGAAGGCAAGGGCGGGTCGAAGTATGGCCATGGTGTGGTGTCTTGGGGGTGAAAGGGAGCGTAAGGTAGTGGTGGGGAGCTTGGGTGCGATGCCTTCCCGATCAGCAAGGCCCTGCAATCGGGACGAACCTGCCTATCGGTAGGCAGGCCAGGCGTGACGGACGGATCAAAGCCACCCATAGTTCATCACTCTGCCCCGGAGCCTCCTTCCGGGGAAGGGGCGCATCATGGCCCTTGTCGGTCTAAAGCGCGTTGCTTGGATGCATCCGAGAAATACGAAGTGAAAGGAGAACGAGGAGAAGAGAATGAAAAAAGATGAATGGATACTGTTGAACAGCGTGCGGACCTCCGAACAATGGAACGAAGGTCACACACCTCCAGTAGTTCCGGAGGAAGGACCCAGGCTGAAACGGCCGGCCTTAGCTGTGGTAGATGGAAGCCACCATCGCGAAGGCGATGATCACGACGTACAGGGCGACCACCAGGGTGCCGGAGGGGATGCGGCGGATCAGGGAGCTCATGGCAGTGAAGGTTTGGTTACATGGATAAGACACGCATCCGGCCCGTGCGTTGCCTGCTCCCATTGCCTTTCACACCTTTTGGCAGATGCTGTACGAGCATCGGGGCCTTTCCGCACGGGAACGGCATGCCGGTCCATCGTGCGAAGCCTTGCCCCTGGTGCCTTTCCCCTGGTGTCCTGGGACGGATCACCGCAGCCATCAGCAGCTCCTGCTGGCGGCCGACCTGCAGCGCGACTTTCCTCCTGCTGTATCTGCACGATCGCGTCCCGGGCGCCCTTTCCTTCCGCAGCGCTCGCCACCCTCACAGCATTTCGCCCCGCTCGGTGCGGCCCAAACGGTCGTATTGCTCCAGCATGTTGACGAAGGCCGCGCGTTCCATATCGGTGATGCTGCGCCGGTGCTCTTTCTTGGGTTGTATGCCTTCATGAGGTATTGGGGCTGGCTGCATGGGAGGACGCCGATCCGAATATTACGTACGTACCGACACGACCGAACACATGGGGTGCGTGGATGACCCAAAGCGATATTTTTGGGACCAAACGATCACAACGTCGTGAAGAACATGACACGCTCCTTTCGCCCTTTTCCCGGCCTGATGTGCATCTCTGCCGCTTGTGCCGTGGTGCTTTGCCCGGCCATCGGCTCTGCACAGGCCACCGGTTGGAACAACGGAGGCGGCAACCCGGCTCGCACCGGTCATGTGGATGTGATCGGCCCCACCGAGAACGTGACCCTGTGGCAGGCGAGCTCACCAGGATGGTTCGGTGCGCCGGTCTACATCGAAGGCGATCGGTTCGTCACCATGCGCTTCCTGGGCCTGGCCTTTTCGCCGGTGGAATGCCGTAGCCTGGGGACCGGGGCGTTGCTCTGGAGCCGTGAAGTGACCGGCGGCACCGGCCGGTCGCTGCCGATCGGCTTCCGCGATGGACAGGTTTACGTGATGCGTCTTACCGAGAGCTTGGAGGATTCCCTCTTCGCGCTTGACGCGCAGACCGGCAACCGCATCTGGGCATCGGCCGTGACCATTTCGAACCACATCACCTGCAGCGCCAACTTCGCCCCGAACGGCGACCTCTTCGTGGAGGGATGGAGCTGGCCCCAGACCCAGGGCCGCATGCAGCGCATCAGCAGGCTGGATGGCAGCCTGGTGTGGGAGTGCAACTTCCAGCCGGTGAACATCGGTGCCTCTGAACTCACCGTCCGCGGCAACACCGGTTATCTCGCCGAGAGCCTGAACGGTGCCGCCAACATCACGGCCATCGACCTCACCACCGGCGAACGACTGTATTCACGTCCCATCAATGACACCCAGCCCGACGGCGGCGAACAATACTGCCCCATCGTGGTCAACGATGCCGGGGTCATCTTCTACCACAAGCTGGGCGACAATATCTCGGCATTCACGGACGACGGAACCCAGTTCTCGCTCCTTTGGGAGACCCAGATCCAGGGTTATGCCCCGTTCAGCCAGATGTGCATCGGTGCCGACGGGACCCTGTACGCACCCTCCAACGGCCGCGTCATCCGTCTGGATCCCACAACTGGGACCATCCTGAACACTTCTGGAGTTATCGCCCAGAACCCGCAGCTGTTCCAGATGCGTGCATCCTCTCCGGCCAACGGGGTGGTGTACGTTACGGATGGCGACGATGGCGTGCACGTCTTCACCCCCGACCTCCAGCCCCTGTGGAACGATCCCGTCCCCAACATCAACACCAGTGGGGTGAGCATCTCACCCACCGGATTGGTGGTGGTGACCGGCGCGAGCATCATCAAGGCCTACAAGCCCACCGAGACCTCCACCTCGATCACCGACATGCACGGCGCGGAATGGAGCGTTCACCCCAATCCGGTCTCCGATGCGCTCACCATCACGTTCGGGGACCTACCCGGCTGGGAGTCCTTCACGCTGCTGGATGCCAGCGGGCGTATGGTGCTACAGAGCCGGCTTGCAGGACGATCCACGACAGTGGGACTGGCAGGTCTGGGCAGCGGCGTGTATTTCCTGCGTGCAGGGCAGCGCACCGTGCGGGTGGTGAAGGAATGAGCGCTGCCCTCCTTCATGCATCGCCACTCCGCGATGATGATGCACGCCCCCGGAACAGCTTCTCCGCCTCCACCCCCAGGAAGACCACCGCGGAGAGCGCGGTGACCACACCGAACTCCTCCAACGTAAGCGCCTGGGTGTGGAAAATGTCCTGCAGAAAGGGCACGAAGGTGACGGCGGCCTGCAGACCGAAGGTGAGCAGGACGGTGGCGAGCAGTGCGGGGTTGGAGAAGAAGGGCGTGCGGAAGAAGGAACGCTGGGAACGGATGGCCTACCCCAACCCGGTAAAGGACATGATACAGATCAGCGGTACGGCTCCCATCGACCGTGTGCAAGTGCTGGACCCTGCGGGCCGGATCGTGTTCACGGATCGGTTCCGTTCTGGTTCCTACGATGTATCGCTCGGTTTAGGCCATCTCTCCAACGGTATCTATCAGCTGTCCGTTGAAGCACACGACAGCATATCGTTCCTCCGAATTGTGGTCAGCCATTAAGGCGCCACTGCTGCTGCTGTTCGTTACTGCGCTCCTACCTTCGGCACATGCTCCCCGCCGAGATATCCGTCGCAGGTGAACGTTTCGTGCTGCACCCGCACCGGGCGCTCTATTGGGACCGCCTGCGTTGGCTGGTGGTGAGCGATCTGCACCTGGGCAAGGCGGCGCATTTCCGCAAGGCGGGTGCGGCATTGCCCGAGGGACAGGACGAAGCGACGCTGGCCCGGTTGGACGCGGTGATCGCCAACTTCCGTCCGGAACGCCTGCTGATCCTGGGCGACCTCTTCCACAGCAGCCACAACAACAGCTGGGCGCCCTTTACCGCGTGGGCCTTGCGGCAGAACATTGCGCTGCACCTGGTGCCGGGCAACCACGACATCCTTGCCGACCGCCGCTATGCGGAAGCAGGCCTGCAGGTGTGTGATGACACCCTGGAGGAAGGTCCCTTCGCGTTCGCGCATGAGCCGCAGGACCGGCCGGGTGTCTACGGCATCGGCGGGCACATCCATCCGGGCGTGGTGCTTAGCGGCCTGGGGCGTCAGCGCTTGCGGATGCCCTGCTTCTGGTTCGGCGAACGGCTGGCGATCCTGCCCGCCTTCGGATTGAGCACCGGGCTGCACGTGATCCGCCCCGAACGAACGGACCGCGTATACGCCTGTACCGAACGGGCGGTGCTGGACGTGAACGGGGCCTTTGCCGGGCGTCAGACCATCACGGGTGGGCAGTAGGCCCCGCACAACTCAACGCCCGCCGTTGGCGATGCGCTTCGCATCCAGCTTCTGCAGGTACACCGCCATCAGTTTCCCATAGGCTTTGGTGGTCTGGTCCGCGCTGTACGTTCGTTTGGCCTTTCGGTCCACCACGTGGAAGCGGGTGCCCGCTTCTGCGGCGCTCATGGCCATTTCTCGCTCCTTCACCACGCTATCGAACACGTAGCGGTAGATGTCCACATCCGTGAAGGTCCCGCTGAGCTCGGCGGTGGTGACCAACTTGTATGGGCCCGTGTAGTAGCGGGCCAGCGTGTTGGTGAGGACGCGGTCGTATGCGTTCGAACCATGGAGCACAGCGAGCATCGTATCGGGCGAAAGGCCGAGCTCCGGCGGGAACTGTGTGCCGTCATCGATGATCCGGGCGCTCATCGCCTTGTCGGTGCAACCCGAAAGCAGCACCCCGGTCAAGATCAAAAGGAAAGCGGTGGGTTTCACGGGGAACAAGGCTGGTCGGGTGTTGATGGCGAACGCGGGTGCCAAAGATGCGCACCCTGTGCATATCACCATTGACCGATGGTGAAGGATGTTCGTCCGACCTGCAAGCGTGGCACGTGCCTGGTGTTGTTCGTGATGTGGCGAAGAACCCGGACGAAATACCAACCTTCGTTCGCGCGTTGTGCTCACCACCCCTCCCATGAAACGTCTGTTGCGCTGGACCCCGGCGCTGCTGCTGCTCTCCGTGGCTCTGGCCGCCTTCCTGCCCGGTCCGGTGGATCCCGTGGTGATCCCCGCGGTCTTCCGCTGGAAGAACAACCATTGGTTGGAAGGCGGCGAGGAACTGGCCGTGACCCGCAACGGGATCCAGCGCGTGTACCATAAGCTGCTGGACATCGACTGGAACCCCGCGAACGGCGCTCATCCGGTGTCGATCGTGCGGGTGCCTTACCAGTGGCGGAGCTACAGCGGTGAGGACAACTACTGGGCGGACAAAGTGGAACTGGTGCCGTGCATCTATATCACCAACCAGACTTTTTTGAAGATCAGCGATGCGGAGGTGGACGAACTGGCGCACAACCTGCTGCGCAAGCTGCGGATGGAGTGTCCGCCGACCATCCACGGTGTTATGCTGGACTGCGACTGGAGCCCGAAGACGCGGGAGCGCTTCTTCCGTCTGACGCGCATCATGAACGACAG
>CAMCAZ010000074.1 GCA_945872795.1 Chryseobacterium gleum | reverse complement strand
CGGCATAGCCCGCACCCTCGCCGCAGGGATAGAAGCCGGCCAGTTCCACATGCTGCAGGGTCAGTGGGTCGCGGGGGATGCGCACCGGCGAACTGGTCCGCGATTCCACGGCGACCACCACGGCCTCGTTGGTCAGGTAGCCGCGCATCTTCTGCCCGAAGGCCTTGAATCCTTCGCGTAGCCGGGTCGCGATCTCGGGCGGCAGCAGCTCATGCAGGGGCACGGGCACGATGCCGGGCGGATAACTGCAGTCCGGCAGGTCCGCGGAGTGGCGGCCACGCACCAGGTCCTCCAGCCGTTGTGCCGGGGCCTGCTGGCTGCGTCCACCGGCGATCCAGGCCGCATGTTCCACCGCGCGCTGGTAGTCCATGCCCCACAAGGGATCGTCCAGGGCGGTGCCGGCCGGGTGCTGCTTCACCATGTCCTGGCCCAGGGCCACCACGATGCCCGAGTTGGCGTAGGGGTTGTTGCGTTTGCTGGGGCTCCAGCCGTTGGTCACCACCTCATCGGGCATGGTGGCGCAGGGCGCGATGATGCCCCCGGGGCACATGCAGAAGGAATAGACCCCGCTGCCTTCCACCTGCTGTACCAGGCTGTAGCTCGCCGGGGGCAGATAGGGGTCGCGCACAGAACAGTGGTACTGCGCCGCGTCGATCACCGACTGCGGGTGTTCCACACGCACGCCCAGCGCGAAGTCCTTGCGTTCCACGCGCACACCCCGGGCCACCAGCAGGCGGAAGATGTCGCGTGCCGAATGCCCGGTGGCCAGCACCACGGCTTGGGCGGTAAGCTCCTGTCCGTCCTGTGTGCGCACCCCGGTGAGCCGGCCCTGGCTTATCAGCAGGTCGGTGACGCGGCAGCCGAAGCGCACTTCGCCACCAGCGCCCACGATGGCCTCGCGCATGGCGGTGATGATGCCGGGAAGTTTGTTGGTGCCGATGTGCGGGTGGGCGTCCACGAGGATGTCGGGTGAGGCCCCGTAGGCCACCAGGGTGCGCAGCACGCCCTCCACATCGCCGCGCTTGTGGCTGCGGGTGTAGAGCTTGCCATCGCTGTAGGTGCCCGCGCCCCCCTCCCCGAAGCAGTAGTTGCTGTCCGGGTCCACGGTCTGTTCGCGGTTGATGGCGGCCAGGTCGCGGCGCCGGGCGCGCACGTCCTTGCCCCGCTCCAGCACGATGGGGCGCAGGCCCCGTTCAATGCAGCGCAGGGCGGCGAAGAGCCCCGCGGGACCGCAGCCCACGATGATCACGCCCTCCGCGTTACGCACATCCGGAAGCTCCGGAGGTGTGATGGGCGCATCGGCCCGGGACTCGGTATCCAGCAGCACCCGCAGGCGCACCAGGGGCAGCTTGCTACGGGCATCGATGGAGCGCTTCAGCACAAGGCTGTACTGCACGCTGCCCAGGGCCAGACCTGCAGCTTCGGCCGCGCTTTCCCTTACACGCGCCGGGTCCGCGGCCTCGGCCGGTGGCAGGGCGATGTCCACGGTGCGTTCCATGGAGGTGGGCCTCAGCCCTCGAACGTGAAGGTGAGCACCCAGGTCTTCGAGCGCAGGCTTTGCACCGGTAGGTCAAAGCGGGTGCCATCGCGCACGATGAGGTTGGGGATGCCGATGCCGTGCTTCAGCTCGATGCCGAACTTGAAGTACTGCAGGAAGAAGTCGAAGCCCCCACCGACCTCGACCCCGTAATCATATTTCGCGAGCTTCACGATGGTCTCATCGTCCAGCCCCTGGTTCACGTCCTTCTGGCTGGCCATGTCGATGCTGAACTTGCCGCCCCCGATCAGGTACACAGCGAGGTTGTTGATCCGGTCACTGCGCAGTTTTACCAGGAGGGGGAATTCCAGGTAGGTGCTCTCCACCGGTTTCTGGAAATAGTCGATCTCGCCCGAGGGGGTCAGGAACTGGTACTGGAGGATGCGCTCCTGGAAGGAGAGGGTGGGCAGGAAGCGCAGGCTCAGGTTGTCCGTCATGTTCAACGAGGCCACGATGCCGAGGTTGAAGCCGGGCTGCCGCAAGTGGTCCAGCACCAGCAGCGAGTCGCGGAAGGGGGCCTGGGAGTTGAGCGTGGTGAAGAAGTCGCTGTTGTTGTAGCTCAGCAGGAAACCGAAGTGGAAGCGCCGCAGGTCGAAGTTGGGCAGGTTCTCCACCTTCACCCCACCCTCGTTCTGGGCCTTGAGCAGGGGGGCGGCCAGCAGGACCAGCAACAGCAGGAGCGAACGGATGGGGCGGGATGCAGGCATCGGAGGGGCAACGAAAATAACGCGGGATCCGTGTCCGGTGGCCTGGAATTCAGTTCACTTGCGCGCCGTGTACAGCGAGGCGATGCCTCCGGTCAGTGCCTCGGCCGCACATTCGCGGCCACCGGCCTGGCGCATCACCTGCAGGAAGGCCTCGCCCTCGGGGAAGGCGTCCACGCTCTTGGGCAGGTAGGTGTAGGCGGCGCTGTCCCTGCTCACACTGCGACCGATGGCGGGCATCACGCGGTGGAAGTAGAAGCGGAAGAGCTGACGCATGGGCGTGTGTTGCGGCTTGGAGAACTCCAGCACGAAGAGCCGCCCGCCGGGCTTCAGCACGCGCAGCATCTCGCGCACGCCCAGCTCCAGGTGTTCGAAGTTGCGCACCCCGAAGGCCACCGTCACGGCATCGAAGGTGGCATCGGCGAAGGGCAGGGCCTCGCTGTCGGCGCGCTGCAGCACCACCCGCTTCTCGAGGCCGCGCTTGGCCACCTTGGTGCGGCCGTGGGCCAGCATGCCTTCGCTGATGTCCACGCCGGTCACGCGCTGCGCCTTGGTGCTGCCCAAAATGGCCAGATCCGCAGTGCCGGTGGCCACGTCCAGCAGGTGCTCTACGGGTTCGCGGGCCATCAGGCGGATGACCTTGCGGCGCCAGCCCTGGTCGATGCCCATGGAGAACAGGCGGTTCAGCAGGTCGTACTTCGGCGAGATGTTGTCGAACATCTGTTCGACCTGTTCGCGTTTGCTGCCTTCCGGCGAGTAGGGGGTGACGGTCATGCCGGGAGCTTGAGGCGCACACATTCGGCGCGGAAACGTTCGGGGTCGATGGGTACCACGCCCACTTCCTCGCACACCAGTCCGCCGGCCACGTTGGCCAGCTGGGCGATGGTCCCGGGGGCAAGGCCCTGGGCCAGGGCGAGGGCGGCCACGGTGATCACGGTGTCGCCGGCACCGCTCACGTCCACGATGGCACGGCGGTGGGCCGGGATGCGCTCTTCGACGCCCGCCGCATGCACATGAACGCCGTGTTCGCTGAGGGTGATCATGGAGATGCGGTTGCCCAGGCGTTCCTCCAGGAGGGCCACGGCCCGACGCACGGAATGTGCATCCGCCGGGTTCACCTCGGTCTTCAATCCGTCACGCAATTCCTTCAGATTGGGCTTGAACAGGTCAACACCCCGGTACGCAAAGAAGTTCTTGCGCTTGGGGTCCACGGCCACCGGGATGCCGGCGGCTTTGGCCTGCGCCACGATGCCGCTGATGACCCCCTCGGTGAGCACGCCCTTGTTGTAGTCCTCCAGCACGATCACGTCGGGCCGCTCGTTGGCCAGCAGCCGGGCGATGTGGTCCAGCAGGCGCTGTTCATCGGCCGGGCCCAGGTCGTCCTCCTGCTCTTCATCCACGCGCACCACATGCTGGTGGCCGCTGATGATGCGGGTCTTCACCGTGGTGCGCCGCGTGTCGGAGCGCAGCAGGCCCTCGGTCACCAGGCCGTGCTCGTGGAACAGGCGTTCCATGCGATCGGCATTGGCATCGTTGCCCAGCACGGTCACCACGGTGGGTTGTGCACCCAGCACATGGGCGTTGATGGCCACGTTGGCGGCACCGCCCAGGCGGGCGCTGTGCTCGGTGACCTGCACCACGGGCACGGGGGCCTCGGGCGAGATGCGGTCCACACGACCCCAGAGGTAGGCGTCCACCATCACGTCGCCCACCACCAGTAGGCGGGTGCTGCGGATGCGCTGGAGGAAGGGGTCGATGGGCGCGGACATGGCTCAGTGCAGTTCGGCGATGGCCTTCGCCACGCGGGCCATGGCCTCGGTGAGCTTGTCGTCGCTGGTGGCGTAGCTGATGCGCAGGGTGTTCTCCGCGCCGAAGGAGCGTCCCTCCACCAGGCTCACGCCGCAGGCGTCCAGCAGGTGCAGGCTCAGGTCCACGGAACCCTTGATGGTGGTGCCGTTGATGGAGCTGCTCACATCGGGCAGCAGATAGAAGGCGCCCTGGGGCACGTTGCAGCGCCATCCGGGGATCTGGCGCACGGCCTTCAGCACCAGGTCGCGGCGACGCAGGAAATCCATGCGCATGGGGGCCAGTTGTGCGGGGTCGGCCTCCACGCAGGCCTTGGCCACGCGCTGGGCGATGCTGTTGGTGCCGCTGGTGAACTGGCCCTGCACCTTGTTGGCCGCCTGGGCGATCCACAGCGGTGCGCCGATGTAGCCCACGCGCCAGCCGGTGAGGGCCCAGGCCTTGCTCAGCCCGTTCACCGTGATGGTGCGCTCCAGCATGCCCGGCAGGGCGCCGAAGCTTTCGTGCCTGCCATCGAAGACGATGTGCTCATAGATCTCGTCGGCGATGACGTACAGCTCGGGGTGCCGGGCCACCACGGCGGCCAGGGCCTCCAGTTCGGCCAGGGTCAGCACCGAGCCGCTGGGGTTGCAGGGCGAGCTGAACATCAGCAGGCGGGTGCGCGGGGTGATGGCCGCCGCGATGCGCTCCACCGGGGCCTTCCAGTCCTCGTCCAGGGTGGAATGCACCAGGACGGGCACGCCACCGGCCAGGCGCACCTGTTCGGAGTAGCTCACCCAGTAGGGCGCGGGGATCACCACCTCGTCGCCGGGGCCCACGAGGCTCATCACCACGTTCATGATGCTCTGCTTGGCACCGGTGCTCACCACGATCTGGTCGGCGGTGTACTCCAGGCCGTTGTCACGCTTGAACTTCTCGCTGATGGCCTGGCGCAGGTCCAGGTAGCCGTTCACGGGCGTGTACTTGTGCCAGGGGCCGCGCAGGGCCTCGTGTGCGGCCTCCAGCGCGAAGGCGGGCGGCTCGTGGTCGGGTTCGCCGAGGCTCAGGTCGATGATGTCGCGACCCTGGGCACGCAGCTCGCGGCTGCGCCGGGCCATCAGCAGGGTGGCGGGTTCTACGATGTTGGCAACGGAGGGGGACAAATGCATGGGGCTGCTCGAAAAGGGGGCAGTCGTTGGGCCCGGCCGATCCGTGAAGGGGGCAAAACTAACATCCTCCTGCGGCGCGTTATCCCGGAACAGCGATGGGTTGCCGATATTCGTCCACCGCTTTTTCAACCATGAACGATCCCGTAGTCCTTGTCCTGGTGGCCATCCTGCCCTCCGTAGTGGTGTTCCTCACCGCCTTTTACACCCTCAAACAGTTCATGAACGCCCGCGCCGGGGAGCGGCTGGTGGACCTGAAGAAGGACGATCGGAAGCAGACGCTGCCCCTGCGCCTGCAGGCCTACGAGCGCATCGCCCTGTTCCTGGAGCGCATAGCGCCCGGTGCCTTGGTGCTGCGCGTGCACAAGAGCAACATGACCTCGCGCATGCTGCACGCCGAGCTGATCGCCACGGTGCGCGAGGAGCTGGAGCACAATGTCACCCAGCAGGTCTACATGAGTGACAAGGCCTGGGCGAAGGTGAAGCAGGCCAAGGAGGAGACCATCCGCCTGATCAACCTGAGCTACGAGCAGACGGGCGACAATCCATCTGCCACCGAGCTGAGCCGGAAGATCTTTGAGAACGCCAGCCGCCTGAGCCACACGCCCTCGCAGGACGCGTTGTTGGTGATCAAGGACGAGGTGCGCCGTCTGTTCTGAACAGCGCCACCACCTGCTCCGCGGCGTCGAAGGGGCTTAGGGTCCCGGCGGCCACCTGCTGTTCCAAGGCATCGCGCAGGGCGCGCACCGGGGCATCCTGCTCCAGGCGGTCGCGCAGGCCGTCCACCATGCTGCGGTGCATCCAATGCAGGTTCTGCTGGCTGCGCCGGGCGGCCAGCAGACCGCTTGATCCCGCCCCTTGCAACAGTTGTTCCACGTGGTCCTTCAGGCCGGGGATGCCTTCGCCGCTCAGCGCGCTCACGAGCATCACCTCGGGATGCCGGCCGCTATGACGGAGGGGCAGGAGGTGGATGGCGTTCTGAAGGTCGCGCGCGGCCACCTGGGCCCGGTCGCGGCCTTCACCGTCCACCTTGGTGAGCACCACCACATCGGCGGTCTCCATGATGCCGCGCTTGATGCCCTGCAGCTCGTCACCGGCCCCGGCGATCATCAGCAGCACGTTCAGGTCGCTCATCCGGTCCACGTCCAGCTCGCTCTGTCCCACGCCCACGGTCTCGATCAGTAGCCTGTCATAGCCGGCGGCTTCGCAGAGCAGGATGGTCTCGCGGGTGCGCCGGGCCACACCTCCCAGGGTGCCGCCCGTGGCGGTGGGGCGGATGAAGGCGGACGCATGTTGCGAGAGCCGTTCCATGCGGGTCTTATCACCCAGGATGCTGCCGCCGCTGTGCACGCTGCTGGGGTCAACGGCCAGCACGGCCACGCGGTGCCCGGCCTCCACCAGGGCCATGCCCAGCGCATCGATCAGGGTGCTCTTGCCCACGCCGGGGATGCCTGTGATGCCGATGCGGAAGGCCCGAGCCCTGGCTCCTGCACAGGACTGCAACAGCGCCCGGGCGCGTTCCCGGTCCGCCGGGCGCGTGCTTTCGATCAGGGTGATGGCGCGGCCCAGGGCGGCCCGATCACCGCCGCGCAGGCGGGTGAAGAGCTCTTCCGGTGTGCTGTCCGCGGTCATGGGCTCAGTATCCCTTGCGGTAGTTGTCCACCCATGAGCTATCGCCTACATCACGCAGCAGGCGGAAGGCGTCCACGCCCTTGGCCATGCCGCTGAGTTGAAGGATGCCGTAGTCGGAGAGCAGCAGCAGCTGGCGCGCCGATGGGGCCTCGCGTTTCTCCGCCCAGCCTTTGCCAGGGTGCTGGCCCTCGGCGAGGCGGAAGGGGTACTCCCAGAAGCGCAGTTTCCACAGCTGGTCGAAGACCTCGCAGTCACGCAGCAGGCGGGTGCCGGTGGTGTCCTCGGGGTGCAGGCAAAGGCGCACGCCGTAGCGGTGGAAGAGGTTCACACCCTCGGGATTGGCCTTGCTGGGCACGGCGCCCTGGGCCTGCAGCACGAACTGCTCACGCGTCATGGGCTCGGTCTGGATGGTGCGCCCCTCGAACTCCTTTACCAGGAAGAGCGTGAAGAGCTGGCTGTTCATGCCCGTGTTCAGGCTCACCCCGAAGGAGTAGCTGGCGAAGGGCGACGGGGTCCCGGCCTGCCCACCGGACAACGCGGGCAGCACGAGCTGGGCGGCGCAGAGCACAAGGACCACGAAGCGCAGGGGCATGCCACAAAAGTACCCCTCTGCGCTACTTCTTCACGAAGCGGCCCTGGCCCAGTGCGGTCCCCTGCGTGGTGGTGATGGCCACCACGTAGCTTCCAGCGTCAAGACGTTCCACTGGGATGCTCATGCGGTTCGCATCGAAGGCCAGCTGCTGCGATCCCTCGATCACCACACGGCTGCTGGCATCCAGCACGCGCCAGAGCAGGTCACGCTGGCCGGAGAGCTCGTCCAGCACGATGTTCACCACGTCGTTGGCCGGGTTGGGGTACACCTCGATGGTGCTGGGGCGATCGCTAATGAACACGCTGCGCACCGGTGAGTAGGCGCTGGTGCCGTCGATGTCCACCTGCTTCAGGCGGTAGTAGTTCCAGCCCTGCACCGGGTGTTTGTCAGGCCAGGTGTAGCGGAGGGTCATACCGCTGGTGCCCGCTGCGCCCACACGGCCGATGGCTTCGAAATGCTCGCCGTCCGTGGATCGCTCCACGATGAAGTGGTCACTGTTCTGCTCGCTTCCGGTGGCCCAGCTCACCATCACCTCATGACCGGCGGGCTCCGCGACGAACTCCATCAGTTCCACGGGAAGGACGCAGCTGATGGAGGCACAGGGCAGTGGTGATGGGGTGGGCAGCGGTGTGCACCCCGGCTGGAACTGGAAGGAGAGGTCGAAAGGGGTGCCCCAATACTGGGTATAGAAGTTGTCAATGAACAGGATGTACCATTCCCCGGCATTGGCTGTGATGTAGCGGGTCCAGCTGTCGCCGAAAGCACCCTCGGTGAAGTCCGTGGCGATCCAGTTGAGGCCGGTGAGCACCGGACCATCACCCCAGGAACAGCGCAGCGGCAGGCCCGTGGGCGGGCATACGAGGTTGGTATAGGGCCCCCAGAGACCGTAGTCGTAGTCGGCTCCCCCGTACGGCGCAGCGTTGATGGTGAAGCCGACCTGGCCGGGGGCCGAGACCTGGAACGAATACCAGACCCCTTGTCGTTCATTGGCGATCAGGCAGCCGCGATTGGCCGTGGTAAGGTCCACCACACTGCCCGTGTTCTGCGGGTTACCGCTCAGCGAAACGAAGTCCTGGCACACTTGGATGGCCCCCAAGCAATCCTCGATGGGAGCGGGCGGGGCGTTGCAGACGTTGTTCACGATGAGGGCACCTTGTAGACCAGGGATCGGGGCAGGCAGCGCGCTGCTGACGATCTGACCGCCGTTGGCGGCCAGGAGCAGGAAGCTGATCTGGTTCTGGAAACCGCCCACGGCCGTGTAGCTCACGGTGATCACCGAATTGAGGTTGGCACCGAAGGTGATGTTGCCGATGGAGTTGTTGATGGTGTAGTTGGTGCAGACGTTCGGCGCAGGACCGGGCGGGTCGATGCACACGGTGACGAAGCTGCCGTTCCAGCCATCTCCGAAGCTATCCTGCATGCGCAAGGTGTAGTTGCAGTTGCCCGGTGGCGGATCGGTGCGCGCGGCACACAGGGAGAAGGTGCCGGTGCCGCCCGACTGGCGCCACATGCGGATGTACAGCCTCTCGCCAGGCACCAGGGAGGCCGCGGGCAGCGAGGCAAAGGGCATGGTGGCCGCCGTGGGGCTGCCGTTGAGCACGCAGTTCAACTGGGTCAGCACCAGGTTGTTGCCGGCACAGGTCCCGGACGCCACGCGATAGATGGCAAAGGCACCGTCGGTCATCGAGCCGTCATCCGAATCGATGACCAGGCTGGCGGCAGCGAAGGGGTTGGGCACCTGCACGGTGAACCACACATCGGCGTTGGCGGTGACGGCGCACGTAGGGTTCGGCACGTTGATCACGCCCAGCGGGTTGGTCGGCGTCACACTGGCGTTCTCGTTGGTGTATCCGCTGAACAGGCAGCCGAAGTTCACCGGCAGCGCCAGGGCACCGCAGGGGTCATCGTTGACCGGTGGGGTGGTGGGGCTGGCGCAGATCTGGAAGTTGCCGAAGATCGGCGTCTTGTTCCATACGCGCACGTACAGCACCGTGCCGGCCACGATGGTGGTGCCGTTCTGGTTCACCGTGATGCCCGGCATTCCGGCGCCCACAGGGTCGTTGCAGGTCACCTGCACCAGGGTGTTGCAGTCCGGGTTCATGCGGTACACGGCCATCGCCGGGTCGTTCAGCACGGAGCTGCTGAGGTCGATCTCCACCCCCACACCGGGAGGCGCCAGGGGGATCTGCACGGTGAACCATACGTCGTTGATGGGCGGCACGTTGCCACAGGTGGGCACGGGCACACCACCGGTGGCCAAAGCGCCCTCGGTGGTGGCTGAGACCGGCGTGCAGGCCGGGGTCACCGGCACGGGTGTGGCGGTGCAGGGGTTGTCGTTGGTGGGCGGCACGGGCTCGAAGGCGCAGATCTCAAAGCTGCCGCCGTTTGCCGGTGTGCCTTGGGGGAACAGGCGCACCCACAGGGTCTGGCCGGCCAACCCCGGATCATTGATGGCGATGAAGGGCTCTGGGAAACCCGCCGTGATGTCAGCGTTGCAGGCCAGTTCCGTGAAGGCGTTGAGCTGCATATTGTTGACGACGTTCGCGGTCGAATTGTTGCTCATCGTGAACGAGGTCCCGTTCACGATGGAGGCCACCGTGGTGCCCGCAGGGATGCCCGTACCGGTCACGCTCATGCCCACCACCATGCCCGTGGTGTTGGTGCCGGTGACCAGATTGGACAGGAGGGTGCGCGTACCGGCCAACGTGTAGGCCGTGGTGCAGGCCGGCGCCCGGTAGATGGCCATGGCCATATCCAACGCGCCGATGTGGTTCAGCTGGATGCCCAAGGCACCCGAGGGAGGCACCACGGCGCTGTACCACACATCATAGCCTCCATAGGTTCCGCAGCTTGTTGGGGGTACGCCGGAAGTGGCCGTGGCCCAGTTGGAGCTCGTGGTCAGGGGTGAGATGCAGGTGGCGTTCACCGGCAGGGACACAGCGCCGCAAGGGTTGTCGTTCACAGGTGGCGGCGGCGTGGGCGAACAACTGATGGTGAGCGTGCCGCAGAGCAGGTGGTTCGGAATGCAGGGGTTGCCTGCCTGGTTGGACAGGATGCGGATGGAACGCAGCCCGGATACAATTGGGGTGTAAGTCACCTGGGCATGCCCGTTGGGCGAACCGCAGCCGTCGTCATCGAAGGTGGTGAAACCGTCCGCACCCAGGAAGGCGGGGGCATTGCCGGTGATGCTGATCGTGGAGTTCCAGGCTGCAGCAGAGCCGCAGAGGGCAATGGTGTACAGGTTTCCCGCGCACATCCACATTCGGACATATTCGTTGCCGCAGAGGTCCACCGTGAACAGGGAGGGGCATACGGCGCAGTGCCAGCCGGTATAGCTTCCCGGAATGCCGCCCGACAGAATGCCTTGGTTGGTAGGAGGGACGTTGGAAGTGTAGGTGGGAGGGCCAGCGGGAACGGTGGGCACCTGCCAATTGCCGTTGGCCACAAGGGTGGTGAAGTTGATCGATCCACTCCCACCGGCGGTGGCATTCGGACTGATGGTGAAGGTCGTCGCATTAATGATGCCGGTGACCACGGAACCTGCTGCTAGGCCTGTCCCTTGCAGTGGCATCCCAACATAGAGCACGGAGGTGTTGAATCCGACCCCCATGGTCACGGTTCCGGACCCGGCGGTGCGCGTCGCTGTCACCGCAGTGGTCGCCGTGCCCGTGCACTGGGCCTGTGCCTGCCATGACCCTGTGCTGCCCACCCAAAAGCCCAGTACCAGCAGGCTGTGCAGGAGTTGGCAGCGGAAACGGGTGGAGAGATGTGCGGTCATATTCCCATCGAGGCTGCCTGTGATCCACGCACGGGCCGGCAGCATGCGCACCCCTGCGTTTTCCTGTTCGTTAGCTGCTCTGGTAGCGCCCTCATCCACTGCACCGCTTCATAGTTCCGAATACACTGACCCACGGAAAGACGCACCCCTTCTGAAAAGGTTGTGCGTCCCATTTTGTTCATCCCGAAGGTAAGGCCTGATCACATGCGCGCAACGATCGGGTGAGGGGAGTGGGGTCTGTTATCGTCGGGGAACTTGGAATGCTCTGCGACCCTTCCAGGGTCGTGGTTCCATAGGAATGGTCATTCCCTACGACACTTGGTGCGCGGTCCCCGATCTGCGACCCGGCCTATGAAGCCAGTGGGCCCTCTGGTGTGGACCGGATCGTGTTCGGCATCGCCCCCCTGTTCACAGATCGTGGAAAAGTTGAACGGGGACCCTTGCCATCCCGAAGGTGCAAGGATCCCCGTTCCAGAGGAAGGTCGCTTGAGCTTAGTGCTTCATGAAGCGGGCGTTGCCCAGCGGCACACCGGCGCCATCGAGCAGCTCCAGCATGTAGCTGCCCGTCTCCACGCGGTTCAGGGAGAGGTCGACGCGGTTGGTGCCGTTGCTTACCGAGGTGCTGCCCCGTTCCACGATGCGGCCGCTCATGTCCAGGATGCGCCATTGGGCGGCACCCTCGAAGGCGGTCTCGAAGGACACCGAGATGCTCTCCTTGGCCGGGTTGGGGT
>CAMCAZ010000073.1 GCA_945872795.1 Chryseobacterium gleum | reverse complement strand
CCCGTTACCTTTCGGTAAAGCGGTTTTCAAGACCGCCGCGATCGACCACTCTGCCACCTCTCCGAGTGCGGCGGCGAAAGTAGTGCTCCGCAACGGAGTGAGGGCGATCTTTGCGCCGTGGCATCCCTGACCCTTGAGTTCCTCGGTACCGGCACCAGTCAGGGTGTGCCGGTCATTGCTTGTTCCTGCGCGGTGTGCACCAGTTCGGACCCGCGCGATACCCGGCTGCGCTCATCGGTGCTGGTGCGGGTGGATGGAAAGACCCTGCTGATCGACGCGGGGCCGGACCTGCGGGCACAGATGCTGCGCAGCAAAGTGGAGCGCCTGGATGCGGTGCTGATCACCCACGAGCACATGGACCACGTGGCGGGCATCGACGAGCTGCGCTCCTTCAACTTCCACCAGCGGCAGGCGATGGACATCCACGCCACCCCGGTCACCCAGGAGGCGATCCGCCGCATGTACCACTACGCCTTCTCGGAGGTGCGCTACCCGGGCACGCCGGTGCTGGACCTGCACGACATCGGCGATACGCCCTTCGTGGCAGGCGGGGTGGAGGTGCTGCCGCTTCCGGTGATGCACATGCACATGCCGGTGCTGGGCTTCCGGATCGGTGGGCTGGCCTACATCACGGATGCCAAGACCATCGGGCCGGAGACCATGGAACGCATCCAGGGGGTGGACGTGCTGGTGCTGAACGCCCTGCGCCGCAGCGCACACTCCTCGCACCTGAACCTGGAGGAAGCGCTGGAGGTGGCGGCCCGCGTGGGCGCCCGGGCCACCTATTTCACGCACATCAGCCACCTGCTGGGCCTGCACGCCGAGGTGAGCATCGAGCTGCCGCCGCAGGTGCACCTGGCCTACGACGGGCTGCTGGTGCCCGTTCAGGGCTGATGGCGGAAAGCAGATTTGGTCCCAAGGCCCGCTTGTGCCGAACTTCGGATGGTCCGACCACACCCGCATGAAGCTTTCCCGACTGTTCCTCCTGGCCTCGCTGCTCACGTTCACTGCGATGGACCTGGCGGCCCAGCACCGCTCCGATGCGCGGGAAGTGCGGCTGCCGATCAGCGCAGCACGGATGCCGGACAGGCCCTGGCAGCAAAATTTGGCGGAGGCCCCGGTGTGGCGTGCGTTCATTCAGGAGCATCCCGGCTGGCAGGTGGAGTTCAACGAAGGGACCGGGTTGCCGCACAGGGCCTATGGTCCGCCGATCGCGGTGCCGGGGGCATCGCCGGAGCAACGTGCCGATGACTTCCTCCGCAGCCTGGCCGGGCGCTTCGGCATCCCGTGGAACGAACTGCAGCGAAGTGCGCTGAGGGCGACATCCAAAGGGGTGTTCGTCCACTACGAGCAAGCGCGCCAGGGCATCCCCGTGATCGCCGGCCATGCGATGGTGAAGCTGGATGCCCAGCAGCGGGTGATCGCCTTCGCACTGGATGTGCTGCCGGTGGGCGCTTCCACGGCACAACAGCTGGTGGACCTGCCACAGGCGGTGGCGATCGCAGGCTCCGGTCTGGCGCAGGTGGAACGTTCCGAGTCCATGGGCCTTCGCTGGCTGCCGATCCCTGCCGGGCGCAGCGTGGATGTCCGCTTGGTGTGGGAGCTCCGGATCGAGAGCCGGGACAAGGAACGCCCGCAGCAGTACCAATGCTGGGTGGATGCCACGAGCGGCGCGCTGTTCCATCGGCAGGACCTGGTGAGCGACCTGCGCAGTTGCATGGGCGACCATGCCGATGAAGGCGCCGACATCCAGGTGAACGGGACCGTTTACACCACCAGCCCCCTGGCTCCAGCGGAGGTCGTGGGCCTGCGCGATCTGCGGGTGAGCATCAGCGGCAACACCCTCTACACCGATACCGACGGTTTCCTGGCCAGCGGCGTGGCGGCACCCACCACCGCCCAGTTGCAGTTGCGGGGACGGTGGGCGAACGTGAGCACCAACGGGGCCACGCCCAGCACCTCCGCCTTTTTGCAGGAGGACCTGAACACCATCAGCTTCGATGCCACGTCCACCATCCGCCAGCGCACGGCCTACCACCACGTGAACCTGGTGCATGAGCACATGCAGCAGGTGCTGCCGGACTTCACGGGCATGGACATCGCCCTGCCCACCAAGGTGGACCTGACGACCGACAACTGCAATGCCTTCTACGACGGCTCCTCCATCAACTTCTACGCGGAGGGCGGCGGCTGCCGGGCGATGGCCAACCTGCGCGACGTGGTGTACCACGAGTACGGCCACGGCATCAACGACAAGTTCTACCAGGAGCTGAGCGGCCTGGTGATCAATGCCGCCATGAGCGAGGGCTATGCCGATGTGTGGGCCTGGAGCCTCACCGGTGATCCGGTGATCGCGGCAGGCTACCGGCTCTCCGATCCGCTTTCCCATTTCCGCCGCTACGATGAAGCGCCGCGCGTCTATCCGGTGGACATCGTGGGCCAGCGCCATGCCGATGGGCAGATCATCAGCGGGGCGTGGTGGGATACCTACGTGAACCTGGGCAACGACATGGGCGCCATGCTTCAGCTCTTTGCCGATGCCCTGCCCGGCCTGCAGGCCACGGCCATCAACGGGCAGGAGGGCGTGGCCTTCCGCGATGTGCTGCTGGATGTGCTGCAGGCCGATGATGACGATGGGGACATCACCAACGGAACGCCGAACGGGACGGCCATCGTGCAGGCCTTCGCGCGGCACGGCATCACGCTGCTCGCCAGCGGCGAGATCGTGCACGAGGCGCTGGCGGACCAGCCGGTGGGAGCAGCGATCCCGGTGCAGGCCACGGTGCTCGCGCCCTTCCCCTCGTCGCTCTACCTGGGGGATGTGACCCTGCACTACCGCATCAACGACGGGGCGTGGGAGCAGAGCCCCATGTCCGCCCAAGGCGCTTCGGTCTATGAGGCCACGCTGCCCTTCGCGCCCTCCGGCACCATGATCGCCTACTACCTGAGCGTGAGCGACAGCAATGGGGAAGTGGGCATCGTGCATCCCAAGGGCGCGGCCCTCGATCCGGCGAACCTGCCGCACTACGTGTTGGTGGGCTATACGCTGAACGCCAGTGAGACCGCGGAATCCGTGGGCGGCCTTGGAGCCTTCCAGCCGGGTGTGCCCGGCGACAATGCCACTGGCGGGCAGTGGGCGCTGGGCGTACCCATCCCTTCGTATGCACAACAGGGCATTCCGTCCTCCATCGTGCAACCCGGCACGCAGCACACGCCCGGCGGACAGAACTGCTGGTTCACCGGCAACGCGGTCGGGCCGGAAGCCGCCACCGGAGCGAACGACGTCGACGCCGGGACCACCACCTTGCGCAGTGCCACCTTCGATGCCTCGGCCTTGCAGAACCCTGTGATCAGCTACTGGCGCTGGTACGTGAACAACGCGGCGGAAGGCACCAATCCCGGCACCGACCCCTGGACGGTGTCCATCAGCAACGACGGTGGAGGTTCATGGGTGGAGGTGGAAAGCACCCCGGTGAGCGACCGCAGTTGGCGGCGCGTGGCGCTACGCATCGCCGATGTGCTCACGCCCACATCGAGCATGCGCCTGCAGTTCCAGGCCAGTGACAGCCTGCGCAACGACCAGCCCTTCAGCGGTGCCAGTTTGGTGGAAGCAGCAGTGGATGACGTGGAGCTCTGGGAGGCGATCGAGATGAACGTGGGGGTGGAGACTGACCTGACCGCCGATACATGGAGCCTCTATCCCGTGCCGGCCGATGAACGGATGGAGCTCCGCTTCATGGAGGAGGCAGGGTTCCGGGAACTGGAGATCGTGGACCTTTCCGGTCGTCGTCATCCGGCCAGGATGCTCAGCGGCAGTGCCGGATCAACGACCTGCATCATTGATGTGAGCGGTCTGGCCGAGGGGCACTACCTCTTGCAGGCCTTGGGTGAAGCCGGGCGGGAAGTCCGCCGCTTCTCGGTGATCCACCCGCGCTGAACCCGCACAGCCCCCGGCCACCAAAGCGACCGGGGACCGTGGGGGTCATGGCACGAACACCGGGGAAACGCGTTGCACACCCGGTCCCTCCAGGCAGACCAGGAACATTCCCGCGGTCAAGGTCCCTGTGTGCATCGTGTTCCGGCCCGAGGTCCGCTCGTCCAGCAGTATTCTTCCACCAAGGTCCATCATGCGCAGACGCTCCCAATTCCCCTCGGGGAGGGTGAGCATCCCCGCCGCATCCACGCGCGGGCCAGCGTGCTCGACCACCTCCGTCGTCAGGGTCTCGAAGAGCAGGTCGATGATCTCCGCATCCGTCAGCCCCCGATCATAGATCCGCACATCATCCACCCAGCCGGAGAACGCGAAGGTCCCGGTGCTCTGGGCGGCGAGGCTGGTCGGCGATTGTGGGAAGAAGCCCAGGGAACCGGTCTTGGGTGTGCTGGCCATCAGCGCACCGTTCACGTGGATGCGCATCGTGGCTCCGTCGTAGCTCGCCACAAGGTGGTACCAGGTGCCGGAGAAGAGGGTGGAAGGGGGGCTGCTGAGTTCGGTGGTGCTGCCCCCGGCGCGCAGCCGGAAACGCAGGGCCGTGGCGTTCACGAAGGCCAGCGACCAGATGTGGTCGGAGGCCGCGGGACCGCTGGTCTTGGCGATGATCGTGCGTTCCTGCGCAGTGACGAAGTCGGGCTTCACCCACACCGAGATGCTGAATCCGGTCCCGCCGGTGGTCATGTCACAGGGCCCCAACAGGATGCGGTCGTCCACACCATCGAAGCGGGCCGCGCCCTGGTGGTGGCCACCATCGGGGTCCCACACCACACTGCCCTGCAGCACGCCGGACGTTCCGCCCGCCACATCGTTCGCCACGGGTCCGGCCACCTCATCCAGCGGCCAGTGGAACTGTGCACCGGACTGTGCCGCACTGTGGAACGCGTGCAGGAGGAGGGGCAGGAGGAAGGTGCTGCGGCGCATGGCGAAGGGGCTTGCATGCCCCGTTACGCGTGGCCCATCGCCGCAGTTCACCGATCTCGACCGACCGGTGGGCAAGTGGCTACGAGCTGAGCGAGAGGGCATCCGAATATGGGGGCCTCGTACGTATGTCACTCCGGGCCTGACCCGGAGTCGCCAAAAAGCACAGCTCGACGCACCGTCAGGGTTGGCTGTAGGGCGCGACTCCGTCACGAGGCATCGGGCCAAGCCGGAGTGACAACAACTTGAACGTACGCCCTCAGCTCAGCTGCCGGTCCTCCTGCAGGCAGGTGGCGAGTTCGCGATAGACCTCCACCAACACCTCGTGGGTCGGCGTCTTGCCTGTGCGGCGCAGGATGCGGGAGGCCAGGCAGCCGTGCTCCAGGATGTGGCCCACATGCTGCCGGCAGTTCTCGCTGAGCTCGCCGTAGAGTTCCACGAAGAGGTGTTGCCAGAGCTTGTGCGCCGACATGTGGTCCTGCTTCATCAGGCCGAACATCAGCAGGTAGTCGCGGTTGGCGATCACGGTGGCCCCGGCATCCTTGATCACTTGAACGAAGATGGGCAGCAGGTCATGCTCGCTCCAGGCGCGCTGCAGGTAGCTGCTCACCCAGCGGCCGCTGGTCAAGGCCTTCAGCACCGCCACGATCAGTTCGGCGATGGCCAGGTCCGCGGCCGGGCATTCCTGGATGTCGATCACGCGGATCTCGATGGCACCGCGGTCGAAGCGTGCGATGGCACCGCGCGAGTTGGCGAAGTGGTGGTCCATCACGTTCTCGGTATCGAAGGGCGCCATGGCCTGCGCGATGGGACTGAAGACCGCGCGGTAGTAGTCCTCCTGGCTGAACACGGCCTCGGGGATGAGGCTGCCCATCAGTTCGGGCAGCTTCTCCTGGTGGTGGAGGTAGGCCTCCATGCGGCCATCGAGGAAGCCCGTGGCCTTGCCGTCCAGGATGGGGGAGCTGGCGCTGAGCGCGGGGATGATGGGCAGCAACAGGCGGATGGCGGCGTGCAGCTTGCTGAACTCATCGTCGTTGGCGAAGGGCAGGTTCAGGTGCGTGCTCTGCAGGTTGCTCCACCCGTGTCCGCGGCAATCGAAGATGCGGTTGTACAAGGCGTACACCTCGTTGTAGTCATGCGGCCAGATCACGGTCTCCGTAAAGGGGTCCATGAAGGGATGCGCGGCCGTGGGCAGCAACATGGCGTTGCGCTTGGCCAGCATGGCGTTGATCGCCTTCACGTCACTGTGGAACTTCTTCCGGAAGGTGGGGATCTTCTTCGTGGGCTTGGCGGTCTTCAGCTCCACCACGTGGCTCACCAGCTCGTTGCTCCACTCCACGTCGCCGCGTTCCACATCGCTGGTGATGGCACCGGTGACATCCTCGAACAGCTTGTCCACGATGGGCAGCACCTTCAGGGTATCGCGGTCCACCACCATGTATTCCAGCTCGATGCCGGTGACCTCGAACAGCTTGTAAGGCTTCTTGTCGCTCATGACTGTATGCCGATCTTATGCTCAATGGAGCGTTTCAACGAACCGATGATCGCCCTGTAAAGCTCGTCACCCAAGGTCACGTCCTCCACACCGTGGTCGATGTTGGGGCACTCGTTCACCTCGATGACGTAGGGCTTGCCCTCGAACTCCTTCACGTCCACGCCGAAGAGCCCGTGGTCCCCCACGATGGCGTGCACGGCCTTCAGCGCGGCCTCCACGATGAACGCCGGGGCCTCTGCCACGGGCATGGTGGCGAAGTCGCCTTCCTGTCCCTTCTTGGTGTCGCTGCCCCAGTTGTAGATCTGCCAGTGGCCGCGGGCCATGAAGTATTTGCAGGCGTACAGCGGCTTCCCGTCCAGCACACCGATGCGCCAGTCGAAGTCGCTGGGCATGTATTCCTGGGCGATGGCCAGGTCGCTCTCCTTCAGGATCTCGTCCAGGCGCTCCTCCAGTTCCTCCGGGGTCCTGGCCTTCACCACGCCGCGGCTGAAGGTGCTGTCCGGCAGCTTCAGCACCACGGGCAGCCCGAACTCGCGCGCCACTTGGTCGCGGTTCTCGCTGTGCACGATCATGGTGCGCGGGCCGGGCACTTCCGCCGCCTCCATGCGTTCGGCGAGGTAGACCTTGTTGTTGCACTTCAGGATCGCGTCCGGAGCATCCATCACGGCCAGCCCCTCGCTCTGGGCCTTGCGCGCCATGCGGTAGGTGTGGTCGTTCACGTGCGTGTTCTCGCGGATGAAGAGCGCGTCGTACTCCGCGATGCGGTCGATGTCGTCCGGACCGATGATGTCCACCGCGAAGCCCAGGTGTTCGGCGGCCTGGCGGAACTTCACGATGGCGCGTTTGTTGGAGGGGGAGGCCTTGTCCTCCGGGTTCACCAGGATCGCCAGGTCGTATTGGCTGCGGTCCTCGCGGGCCCCATCGTAGCGCTTCTTGGCGAAGTACTCGGCCGCGTAGCGCTTCACGTAGTTCAGGTGCTCCTCCGGGATATCGTTGTAGGGGATCGGGCGGATGGAACGCAGCTCCCACTTGCCGGCCTCGGATTTCACGAAGCGGGCCCGCAGCAGGGGCGACTGGAACACCTTGTACAGCTCGTGCGCGAGCCGGTCGTACTTCCGGTTCACGTTGCGCCCGAAGTAGATGCTGAAGATGAACTCGTGCTTGTCCTGCTGCTTGTGCGCCAGGCTGGTCTGGATCACCTCCTCCAGGTCGCGCGAGAGCACCTTCACGATGCTGGGTGACTTCAGGTCCAGGATGGTCTTGGCGCTGGGGATCACCTTCTGGCCGCGGGCCTCGGCCAGCAGGCTCACGTAGTATCCGCGGCTTTGGTAGCTGTAGCTGCGGGCCAGGTTGAACACGCGCACGTTACGCATCGCGGCGAAGCGCGGATGGGTCAGGTAATCCTTGGAGCTCACCACCTCGAAGCCCTTGACCCCGAGGTTCCATTCCTTGGGCTCTCGTACGACGATGATCTTCTTCATAGCGGGTCCTTGGAAATGATCAGGAGATTGGCATCATAGGTGACGATCCCCAGCATGATGGCGTTGATCAGGCGCCCCACCGGCACGTGGTAGTAGAGGTCGCTGCTGTAGGGATTGTCCTGGTAGGGATCGGCCACCAGCACTGTTTTCTTCTCCATGCCGCACAGCACCACGAAGTGCCCCATGGGCTTGCCGCGCAGGTCATCGTAGATGCTCTCGCCCATGCTGCCGGAGTACTCGCGTTTGCTCTTGTAGAGGTAGGTGGCGCTGAGGCCGGTGAGCACGGGCAGGTCCCGATCGAAGTAGCCCTGCAGGAGGGTGGGCGAGGGGTCGTCGAAGCGCACCTCGCCGCCTTCCTTCAGGAATTTGGAATAGGCGAGGCAGGTGGCATGCAGCTTCTTGCCCTCCTTGTGCCGGGTCTGGGCCAGCAGTTTGCGCCGCAGCTCATCGGGAGGAAGGCCATCCCATGTGGGATCGAACACCCGCAGGTTGTAGCTGTGGATGCGGGCGTGGAAACCCTGCTTCAGCGCGTGGATGCCGAGGAAGACGGCCAGCGTTCCACCATCCTCCAGCAAGTGCACTTCATCGATGATCTGCTCCAGCGGCAGTTCCAGCCCGAAGGCATCATAGACAGCGTGCAGGGCCGTGGGGCCGCAGGTACTGTCATCGGGCTGGGCGAGGATCCGGATTCGGCGCATACAGGGGGCAACGCGCGGGAAGACGTGGCCAGAGGCGTTTTTTCTTGGTGCAAAGGTGCAGGGGCCGTCACGCGTTCCCTACGCGCCCGGCGGCCAACGCTTCACGATCGGCTGTTGACAGTGCCGGTTTCACTGGCCCGCACGCAGGTCACCGACCAGCAGGCCTTCCACGGCGTAGACCTCCTTCTCGCCCGGCACGTTCACGTAGGTCCAGCTGCCCACCTTGCCCGGGGCGAAGGTGCTGCTGCCCAGGTTCAGCGCGCGTTCACCTCCGTCCAGATCGGCGAACGTGATGCGGCAAAGAGTGCTGTCCGTCAACTGGTAACGTTCGCCCAGCAGGAGGATCATGCCCATGTCGCGCTTCACCGGTACGCGTTGGAACTGGGCCAACAAGGCGCGGGCCTGTTCGGTGGCCGGCAGGCTGTCCGTGCGCTGTGCCATGCGTTCCCACGCGGTGCCCTTGCGGACCAGCTGCACATCGTTGCGCGGGTCGGCATGGTCCTCGAAGCGGATGCTGATGACCACGGCCGTGTCCAGTTCGATCACGAACTCCCTGGGGTCCTTGGTGTTCGAACGCATCCCGAAACGGTCGCCGAGCACAAAGAGCAGGATGATGGCGGCTGCAGCGATCAACAAGGCCTTGGTGGAGGTGCTCAGCTTCATGCCGCGAAACTAGGCTTCGCCTAGCGGAACCGCCGCACAAAGTCCGCATAGCTGCGGCACTCCTCGATGTCCCGGTAGGCTGCCTGGCTCTTCTTGTCCCGCAGCTGTTCCTTCCACGGGTTCTCCCATTCGTCAAGGCCGCCCTCACCGGCATAGGCCAGCCTGTTCCACTCACACTCGCCCGCCATGCGTACGGCCATGGCCTTCAGCACGGGGTCCTTCGCATGTTCGATCGCCAGGATGTAGTGCTCCTTTGCGCGCTGGGTGCCGAAGTAGTCGTCGTCGCCCGGACCGCTGGTTTCCCGGTCGCGCCACTGGCTCATTTCGTGCATGCTCCACGCGATGCGCGAGAGGCCCCAGTACTTGCCGTGCCAGCTCATGTTGAAGTAGGCGTTGCCCAGCAGGTAGTGGTTCAGGGCGCGCTTCTTCGGGTTGCGGGCAGCCTCCTGCTTCAGGGCGATCATGCGTTCCACGACCGTCAGACGGGTGTACCGTGCGCTATCGCTGTTGCTGTAGTTGTGCGGGTCCTCGATGTTCACCACAAAGGGATCGTCGCCATCGAAGTAGCTGTATTCGTAGTTGCTCCAGAACGCATCCGGGATCTCGCGGTAGGCCGCCGCCGCCTCTTCCAGACGGTCCTCGCGCAGGAACCACATGGCCTTGTAGTCCAGCAGTTTTTCGCGGCTCAGCTCGTTCCCGGTGAAGTGGTCCTCGGTGTGTTCCCAGTCGGCGGGGCGCTCGTCGGTGGCGGTGAGGTAGCGCTCAAAGGGCGTCTTGTCGGCCTTGTCCAGCAACGCGATCATGCGGTCGTAGTCGGCCGGGGTGGCTTGTTCGAAGGCCACGTGGCGGGCGTTCATGCTATACCAGACGGGGATCATGGTGCCGAACATCCGGTCGCTGCGCGCCAGCAGGAAGACGCCCTCGGGCAGTTCACCGCGTTCGATCAGTTTCCTGCCCAGGTAGAGGTGCAGCTGGCCCAGCAGGGTGGCGCGCTGTGCGAAGAGCTCGGGCTCCACATTGACCAGTTCCACCAGGCCAAGGATGTCCTGCTTGGTCGCCTCGTTCAGTCTGTCGCTGGCCATCACCCCGCAGAGGATCAGGTCCAGGCGCGCCTGTGCCTTGATCAGGGGAGCGGCAGCGGGGTGCAACACCAGCCCTTCCAGCAGGGTGCGGCAGGCCTGCAGCTCACCGGCCACGAAGCTCAGGTGCCCGTCCAGCAGGTTGAGCAGGGGGCGCTGGTCCGCAGCGGCCTGGGGTGCGATGCGACGGATGAAGCCCTGCACCTCATGCAGGTAGGAGAGGTCGGCCTGCAGCACGTCATCGCGCGTCACCCCTTCCTCCCACTCGCTCCACTGCCGGATGGCCGCGCCGAATTCGGTGAGCGCGGGGGTGAGCAGCCAGTCCTCCAGCTTGTTCACCTCGCGGGTAAGCAGCAGGGGAAGGTGCTTGTTGCCCGGGTCCCACGCGGCGATGCGTTCCAGGTCGTCCAGAGCCCGCCCGGGGTGCTGCAGGTCGCGCATCACCATCAGCGTGGCGCGGTGCCGGTCGTCCTTCGCCATGGGCAGGTAGTTCTCCACCTCGCCGCTCGTAAAGAGCTGTACCATGCGGAACTGCTTGTCGGTGGCGCGTTCGAAGACCTCCGCAAAGGCCAGGTCGCGCTCCGGGTTGTCCAGCATGCCTGCGAGGTAGAAGGCGGCGGCGGGTTCCATCCAGCTCTTGCCCCGCAGGGGCGCCAGGTGCTGCTCGTAGATCGCACGCGCATCCAAGGCCGGCCGTTCGGGATCATGGCCGTGATGGGCCAGGCGCACCAACTGGAAGGCGAGGCGCGCGAGCAGCTCGGGCTGTTTCGCGGCCTTCAGCAGCACTGTTCCATCCGTCCAGGCCTTGCGGATGCCGGCCCCATCGTGCGGGATGAATCCCCAGGGGTCCTCGCTGTTCACCAGTTGCTCGCAGCGTTTCGCGTAGGTGATGAACTCCGGCCATCCCTTCTTCAGCTGCGTCAGGCGGACCAGGAACTTGTTCGTGCGGAAGAGCTCGGCCTCCTGCTTGAAGAAGTCCACCGGGTCCATGCCGTAGAGGATCATGCTGATGTCCTCCTCCGGCACCTGTGCACCCACCACCGCCTGCCACTCCGCGATATTGGCGGCGTAAGGCAGCGTCGCGATGTCATGCGGGTCGTAGGAGAACAGCTGTTCCGTGGTGAAGTAGAAGGCGTGCAGTGGCCGCGAATCCGCCAGTTCCGGCTGCAGCAACCAGAAGCGGTACTGCTCGGCGTTAAAGTCCCAGCCGCAGCTGTTCAAGTGGGCCGGTTGCAGGGCCAGCGCGAGTGCGAAGAAGAGGGGCAGGGTGCGCATCAGTTCCGGTGTTCGTCGCTTGCTTCCTTCACCGGTTCGACCAGGGTACTGTCCGGTGCCGCTGCGGCGACCGTGTCCACTGCAACGGATGGGTCGTACTCGATCACAGCCTCAGAGGACTCCCATTGGGCAATGGAGCTCCGGAGACGGCCGAATGCTTCAAAGCCTGCTCGCACCTCCGCTTTCTCCAGTTGCTGGAAGGTGCCGGTGCCCAGTTCGAAGTAGGCCACGGCCAGCGTATCGCTATTCAACGCACTTCGCGCCAGTTGGGCCACCTGGGCGATCAGCTCCGGCGTCAAGCGTTCCATCCGCAGTTCATCGCCGAGGTGCAGCTGCGGCATGTGTTCGTTGTTCTCCCTGGTCACCTGCATGGTGCCCTGTGAGGGGCC
>CAMCAZ010000072.1 GCA_945872795.1 Chryseobacterium gleum | reverse complement strand
TACCACTTGTTCACCCTGGCACAGCGTGGCGTCGGGGCCGAGGTTCACGGCGGCGGTGCTCAGCACGGTGACCACCACATCATCGGTGATGGTGCACCCGTTCAGGGTGGCGGTGACGCTGTATGTGCCGGTGGTGCTGACGGTGATGGTGGGCGTGGTGGCACCCGTGCTCCAGAGGTAGGTGGAACCGGTGGAGGTAGCGTCCAGCACGGTGCTTTCCCCGGCACAGAGCACCTGGTCGTTGCCCAGATCGAAGACCGGCACCGGGTTCACCTGCACCAGGATGGCATCGGTGACGCTGCAGCTTCCTTGGAAGACCTCCACGCTGTAGGTGCCGGTGGTCCCCACGCTGATCGTGGGCGTGGTGGCCCCGGTGCTCCACAGGTAGGTGGCCCCGGCGATGGTGGCATCAAGCACGCGTTGTTCACCCTGGCACAGCGTGGCGTCGGGGCCGAGGTTCACGGCTCCCGGGGTGGCATAGTTCACCGTGATGGCATCCGTGACCGCACAATCCGCCGCATTGGTGACCGTTACCGAGAAGGTGCCGGGCTGGTCAACCAGCAGCGTTTGGGCCGTTGAGCCTGTGTTCCACAGGAACTCCGATCCGGCATTGCCGGCGTCCAGAAGGAGCGTTTCACCAGGGCACAAGGTGAGGTCGTTCCCCAGAGCAACTACAGGTAGTGCGGAGACCTGCACCGTGATCGCATCGTTAGTGCTGCAATTGCCCTGTTGCACCACCACGCTGTAATTCCCGGCTGTGGCCACGGCAATGGAGCTTGTCGTTGCTCCCGTGCTCCAGGTGTATGAACCACCGGGTACTGAGGCGTCCAGTGTCAGCGCCGAGCCGAAGCACAGGGTGGTGTCGTTCCCCAGGTCTATGGCCTGAGGCGTGGCGAACTGGACCGTGATGGCATCGTTGGCCTCACAACCGTTGGCATCGGTAAGGTCCACGCTGTAAGTCCCGGCTGCATTGGCCAGGAAGGTGGGAGCTGAGGAACCGTCCTGCCAGATATGGCTGGCACCCGTCTGTGTGGCGTCCAGCAGGAGCTCCTGTCCGGGGCACAAGGTGGTGTCGTTGCCCAGGTCGACGCTCGCCCCCGGAAAAGCGTTCACGGTGATATCGTCAATGCCGGGGCAACCGTCCACCGTTACCTGAACGATGTAATTGCCGGGCCCCACGGAGATCGAGGGCGACCCGGCTCCGGTGCTCCATAGGTAGAATGCTCCGGCCGTGGTGGCATCGAGGAGCGCTTGGTCGCCCGGGCATACGCTGAGGTCGGCACCCAGGTCCACCACCGGCAGCGGGGTCACGTTCACGGTCAATGAATCACGCACCGGACAACCGTTCTGTATCACATCCACCCAGTAGGTCCCCGCCGTTCCCGTGCTGATGGTGGGGCTCACTTCTCCGGTACTCCAGATGTGGGTCGAACCTGGGATGTTCACGCCCAAGGTCGTGGTATTGCCGGCGCACAAGGTGATATCTGCACCAAGGTCCACCACGGGAAGGATGTAATGGTCCACCACGATCACATCATTGGCGGTGCAGTTGGCCACGGTCACATCCACGGTGTAGGTGCCCGGCGTATTGGCGGCGAAGGTCGCCGCAGTGCTGCCGTCCTGCCAGAGGTAGGTGGCGCCGGGCAGCGTGGCATTGAGGTTCACCACGGTGCCTGGGCAGACGGTCACATCAGGCCCGAGGTCGAAGACGGGCAAGGGGTTCACGACCACCGATGCGGCGTCACTGCCCGTGCAGTTGTTCACGCTCACATCCACCTGCACCACTTCGCTCGTGGAACTGGTGTAGGTCGGGCCGGTGGATCCATCCTGCCATAGGTAGGAGGCCCCTAGCGTGGTGGCGACGAAGGTGGCTTGCTCACCGGCGCAGATCGCCTGGTCGGGCCCCAGCGCTACCGTTGGGATGGCGTTGTAGGCGATATCGACCTGGTCGCTGGCGAAGCAGTTGTTCAGCCACACGGTGACGCCGTAGTTCCCGGGTCCGGAGACCGTCAAAGCCGATGCCCCGCTTCCATCGCTCCATCCATAGGATGCACCGGACTGCGTCACGTCGAGCACCACCGTTTCACCGGTGCACAAGCTCAGGTCAGGCCCCAGGTCCACGACGGGCAAGGGGTTGTAGTTGACCTCGATATCATCCGAAGCGGAACAACCGTTCGCCGTCACGTCAACGGTATAGTTCCCGGCAGTGTTCACCACGAAGCTCGGCGCGGTGGATCCGTCCTGCCAGGTGTAGGTGCCTCCGGGAACGGCAGGGTCCAAGGTCAGTGACTGGCCATCGCAGAGGGAGGCATCGGGCCCAAGGTCGAAGGCCGGCAGGGGAGTGACGTTCACAGTGACCTGATCGCTGAGCACCACGGTGGAGCGGATATCCACGTCATCGAACCCGAAATCATTGCCGGTACCCCATCCGGAGGACACCTGGATGCAGAACTCCGCGCTGAACGTTCCCGCAGGTGCGGTCCAAGCCACGTTGAAGTTCTGCCATTGTCCCTGCGTGACCGGTGGTGTGTGGTCCACGCCGGTCCAGTTGTTATTCACGAACCACGCCAATACCGGTGGGTTCACGGTGGCCAGGGAGGCGGCCCTGAAGCTGATCATATAGGTCTGTCCGGGGCACACATCCAGGGTCTGGCACCAGAAACGCCAGCCGGAGTGCATCCAACCCGCGTTCACCATCATGAACTGGCCGTTGCCTGTCCCCTGGAACTGGGGATGGTACAACGCCGCGTTGGTGCCGATCCAGTAGTTCCCCTCGTTGGTGAGCGGCGTACCATAGTTGAACATGGTGTTGAACCCCTGGTTGCCGGCGCTGAAATTGCCGTTGGTGACCAGATTCCCCGTGGGATAGCTCACCTGGCAGGTGTAGTTCCCTGCCGCGCTCACGGAAATGTTCTGGCTCGTAGCTCCGGTGCTCCACGTGTAGTTCGGGAAACCCGCAGGTCCTTGCAGCAGTACGGAATTACCCTGGCAGATCGTCGTGTCAGGGCCGAGGTCGATGGAGCAGATGGGCTGAGCCACTGCGGGAACGGTCATGCACCACAGGCAAACCCCGGCCAGTGCCGTGCGTGCCAGTCGCCGGAAGTAGGGGAGCTTGCGTTCCATCAGGTGGCTTGCGCCGTTCAAATTTCGCACCGATCGGGGAAATGACGCTTAAGTTGGTCAATTGGTTGTTCACCGAGCGATGAATAGTCTGTTCTGCCCTTCGAAAATCCGTTCTTCGACCGTGAGGAAGGCTTTTGCCAAATGGTCATGCACCCGTTGGCAGCGAACGGAGGCGCGCTCATCGTAGGCCACGGTGTTGAAACAGACCACGCCATCCTCGGTACAGCGGTCGCGTAGGGCATGAGCGAACCCGTTGGTATCCACGCCCCGGGCCAGGTCCAGGTCGTCGAACAGGTCCACGAGGATCAGGTCGTAGCGCTCCCGTAGCCCATGCAACAGGATGGTGGCATCACCGGTCAGGACCTGAAGTCCGGCATCTGAGGATGAACCGAAGTACTGCTCGGCCAGCCCGAGGACCACCGGGTCGATCTCGATGGCCGTGACCGGTGCCTTGACCCCAATTTCCTGTCGCAGGATCTGCAGGGCACTGCCTCCCCCAAAGCCGAGCATCAATACGGAGGTGGGGTGCCGTTCCGGCCTCACCACTTGCGGCAGGACGCCCTGCCAGACCCGGTGCAGACTTCCGAAGGATTGGTTGGCCCCAGTGGAATTGAGCACACGCCGGCCATTCTCCCAGCGCACTTCCAGGGGGCCGAAATGGCCTTGCACCCGATCCTCCGTCATGGGCCAGAGCCAGCTGAACAGACGGTACAGGGATGAGCGCTCCATGCGGCAAAGTTCGCCGCTCAGGTACAGAACCGCCGTAATTTCGCGGCCCTTTGTCAGCCATCACCCGATATAAACTGCGCAAACTGCTGAAGTATGCGCTGGTCGCCGCCCTGGTGGCGTGGGTGCTGACCTTGTTCAGCGGCGAACCCGTTGGCTTCGAACTGGGGGCCTGGGCCTTACTGGGGCTTTGGACCGGTGTGTTGGAGGAGTTCTTCTTCGGCAGACGCTTCAGGGCCCTCATCATTCCGCTTCAGTTCCTGGGCAAGGTCCTGTTGGTCAGTCTGTTGACCATCGCCATCATCGCCCTGGCCTTTTTCCTGAACAGCGACCGTTTCGTGTTCCTCAGCGCCGACGAACCCTACCGGGTTTACGACATCTTCGGCATGACCCAGTTCTACCGTCTGGTGCTGCGCGTGGTGGTGGTCACGTCCATAGCGCTGCTGGTGGTGCAGGTGGAAGAGCTCATGGGTCGGCGCATGTTCCTGGGCTTCCTGCTGGGGCAGTTCGACCGACCCAAGGCGGAGGAACGCATCGTGCTCACCATGGACCTTGTCGATTCCACTGGTCTGGCTGAGCGCTTGGGGGATATGCGTTATTTCCGCTTCCTGAACTACACCTATTCGTTGATGACGGACGCCGTGCTGCGCAACGAAGCGGAGATCCACAAGTACGTGGGCGATGAAGTGTTCTTCACCTGGCCCATGGGTATCGGGGTTCGCGAGGAGAACTGCCTCGACCTGTACTTCGACGTGATGGACCGGATCAGGTCGCATGAGAACGACATCAAACGGGAGTTCGGCGTGGTGCCGCGGTACCGTGCAGCGCTCCATGGCGGGCGTGTCATTTCGGCACAGATCGGCCACATCAAGCGTGCTGTCGACCTCAACGGTGACGTCATGAACAGCGTCTCGCGCATGCTCGGCCTGGCGAAATCCATGAAGGTGGACCTCCTGGTCTCCGCCGAGCTCCTGGAGCGTATCCCCACCGCCACGGAACGCTTCGCCATCGGCCCACAGAACATCGTTCCGGTCAAGGGGCGGCGTCGCGAGGTGCGGGTGCATACCGTGGAACGACTTCGGAAGTGATGAACGCCCTGCGGACCGCGCTGCTGTCGCTCGCCCACGTCGCACTGGGTGCCGCGCTGGTGGCCCAGGTGCCGGTGCCCATCCAGACCGATGAGGGGACCTTCCTGGTCCTTTCCGAGGGCCGCTTCGAACAACTGGAGCGAAAGGCCCCGACGCGTGTCCTGGCCATGGAAGGACAGGTGGTGTACACGGACGACCAGGGGCGCCTGAAGGTCTTTCTCTCCGAAGGCCGGAAGCTTCAGCTCCTTCGTTCGGCACCGGTGGATGAACTGCAGCATGCCGGCCAGCGCGTGGTGTGGCGCGCCGCCGATTCGCTCTACACCCTGCGCGAAGGCCGCGTGTCCCTGCTGGCCACCCAGGTCTCCCGCTATGAAGTGGCCGACAGCCTTGTGGTGGTGGAGGACCGAGAGCTGCAGCAACTGAACGTGCTGTGGCGTGGCTCCGTCATTCCCATCGCCGATATCATGCAGGGTGCGGAGCGACCCCAATGGCGCACGGGCACGAACACGGTCACCTTCTTTGACAAGACCTCGCGGAAACTGTTCCTCTTCCAGGGTGGTCGTGTGCAGGTGCTCACGGACAGCACCGACGTGGGCATCGTAGCCACCGGAGGTGGGCTCACCGGCTATTGGGACGATCGCTCGGACCGCTTCATGGTGCGGGAGGGTAATGCTTCCCACGTCGCCTCCGAGCTCCGTCCTGTCAGCGTGAAGGCCGGTGATGGCATCCTTGGATTTGTGGATGGCATCGGAGCCCTGCGCTGCTGGCAGGATGGCCGCATCCATACCGTCACACGAACGATGCCCACGGAGTATTGGGTGCAGGACAGCTTGCTCATGTTCCTAATGGAAGGCCGTCTGCAGCTTTTTCATCCGGAGGGGAACATCGTGGTGGAGCCC
The DNA here is from genome assembly GCA_945872795.1 of Chryseobacterium gleum. Taxonomy (GTDB): domain Bacteria; phylum Bacteroidota; class Bacteroidia; order Flavobacteriales_F; family PHOS-HE28; genus PHOS-HE28. The sequence goes on along the minus strand of CAMCAZ010000072.1, from coordinate 9,813 downwards.
TATGTGCCCGAACGCTGGCTCGTCTCCGGCGGATCGCTGGTCTTCCTGAATATCAACCGGGAACTGTACGCCATTCACGACGGGCGTCGCTCCAGGGTGGGGAGCGAATCCGCCGTTCCGACCTTCGACATCTTCGGCGATGCGGTGCGTTACCCGAGCCCCACGGGAACCTGGACGGTGATCCGCAAGGGGCGGAGCTTCATCTACTGAGCCGGGACTCCGGCCTTGCCGGCAGCCGCGCTGTGCTCTATGGTCCACAGGCTGGTGCTCTGGCTCTTACCGCGCAGGGCGATGCTGCCGATCTCCCGGGGCTCGTAGCCTTTGGGCAGCTGCAGGATGTCGAGCAGGTCCTTGGAGATCAGGTTGTCCACGCTGTGATCGTTGCAGATGTTCTGGATCCGGGCCGCGGTGTTCACGACATCGCCGCTGTAGATCCGCTCCCGTTTGACCAGGCCCACCTCGCCGGTGGTCACGGGGCCGTAGTGAAAGCCGGCCTTGAAGGTGGGCACGATGCCATAGCGGCCTTGGTAATGTTGCGCGCGCCGCTTCAGCTTGGTCCGGATGTCCAGGAAACACCGGATGCAGCGCTGCCGTCGCACACCGTTCCGCAAGGTCCAGCTCACGCTGATCTCGTCCCCCACGTACTGGTAGATCTCCCCCCGCGAATACACGATGGGGTCGGTGATGTCCGTGAACAGCTCGTTGAGCAGTTGGAAGTACTTCACGTGCCCCAGTTGCTCTGCGATGGCCGTGGACGAGCGCATGTCCAGGAACATGAAGATGCGCATCTCCTGGCGGGGCTTGTGGTACCGGCCGGTGAGGTAACTGAGGCTGCCACTGCCGTATTGGTCGTTCAGGCGCACCATCAGCATGCTCGCACCCATGAGGATGGACCAGTAGAGGTAGTGTCCCAGGAAGCGCAGGCTGAACAGGTTGTCCCGGATATCAGCGAGCATGGTCGCACTGTTCCGTGCCGGCCACCAGGCAAAGGCGAACACCATGATCAGCAGGATGCCCAGGACCATCAGGCCGAGGGCCTTGAAATAGGGGAGTTTCCGCAGTTGGTCGCGCAGCAGGAAGATGTAGAGACCGCCACCCAGAAGGCCCGCGAGCAGGGCCTGGAGGAACCGTTCATCGATGCGGTCCATCAGGGAGCTGTCGGTCCCAAGCTTGATCCACACATTGTGTTCGAACAAGGCCGCCATCAGGGCCACCACGACCCACGCCAGCGTGATGCGCAGCGTGCGTTGAAGCTTGGATCGAAGGCGGGACATATGGTCCATTCGGACGCGAAGTTAGCCGTGGGCCTTTCGATGGAATGAACGCCACATCAACCCTTTGTCACGGTAGCGTTGTGGGTTGCGCTCACCTCAGACGGCCTGGGCGTCAGATAATACCAGGCGATCAACACCAGCCCGGTGACGAAGAAGACCACGGCAAGCGGGCGCGTACCATCGCTCATGAAGAATTCGCCGATCATCCAGGTGGAGTTCGCCAGTATCCAACAGACCACGGCCGCGCTGTGGAACAGGTCGCTCCGGTCGTTCCGCGAGCGCCAGGTGATCCACACCGCCAGCCACACGGTGGGCAGGACCATCACCAACCCGGCCACCCGCAGGTCCATGATCCAACAGAGGTCCTTCAACAACCAGAGCACGACATGGAGGTTCTCCCCGGTACGGACAGTGCGGATCATGGTCACGGTACTTTGTGCAAAAGTGGTCGATGTCGAGACCGTGTCGGTGGGGGGGGCGGGTAATTTTGCACCCATGTCGAGTAAGATGTCGGGGGTGATGGTCGTGGTGTTGGGTCTCTTCCTGGCCCCGCTGCCCGCGTCCGCGTTCCACATCCATCTCCACGGCCTCGTCACCGAGTACTTCACCGGCGACCAGATGAAGGGTGTGCAGGTGCGCCTGGTGAAGGACAGCATCGAGCGGGAGACCGTGATCACCTCCGGCAACGGGCGTTACGAGGTTTACCTGGAGCGGGGTTACAACTATGTGGTGTGGTTCCACCGCAGCGACATGGTGACCAAACATGTACGCATCGATGCCCGGGATATTCCCCTCTTTCCGGATGTGCCATTTTATGACATGGACCTGCAGATCACCTTGTTCCAATGGATCGAGGGCTTCGACTTCACGCTCTTCGATGCGCCCATCGGCATGGCCGCCTACAAACATTCGGTGCGCAACCTGAACTGGGACATCGCCTACAACGATGCCATGCGCCCCAAGGCGCAGAAGCTGATGGTGGCCTACGAGAAGGCGCTCATCGCCCTTCAGAAGGCACAGGCCCGGGCGGGCAGTACGGCCTCACCACGTACGCGTCGTCGTGTGGTGAACTTCTGAGCTTCGGGCCTTGTCCAGTGCCTCCACGAGCTGCACGGCCTGCCGGGCTTCGCGCACGTCATGCACCCGCAGGATCGCTGCACCCTGCAGGAGTGCCAGGGTGTTCAGCACCGTGGTGCCATTGAGCGCCTCGGCCGCAGTCGTTCCCAGCAGCTCGTTGATCATCCGTTTTCGGGAGATGCCCACCAGCACCGGCGCACCCAGGGCGCGGATGGCGGACAGCCCATTGAACAGGTCGAGGTTGTGCGCCGTGGTCTTCCCGAAACCGAAGCCGGGGTCCACGATCACATCGGCGATGCCCGCGTTGTGCGCGGCCGCCATTCGCGTGCTGAGGAAATGCACCACTTCCTTTCCCACATCATCGTACTTCGGTGCCTGTTGCATGGTCCGCGGAGTACCCTGCATGTGCATCACTACGTACGGTACGTGGAGGGCCGCCACGGTCTCCAGCATGGCGTGGTCCAGCAAGCCCGCGCCGATATCGTTCACCATGCGGGCGCCGGCTTCGACGGCTTTCCGGGCAACGGATGAGCGGTAGGTGTCCACGCTTATCAGCGCCTCTGGGAAATGGGCATGCACCGCGCTGATCGCCTGCACCACACGGTCGATCTCTTCTTCAACGGCGATCTCACCGGCGCCGGGTCGCGTGCTCATTCCCCCGATATCGAGGATGCCCGCACCCTGATCGAGCATGGCCCCGGCCTTGGCCAACAGATCGTCATTACCCACCCGGCTCGCCGCATGGAACGAATCCGGCGTGGCGTTCAGGATACCCATGATCACCGGGTAGCGCGGGTTGTGAAGCTCGTCGATCAGTCGCCAGGGGGCCATGGTGCAAGGGGATCCAGGCCGCAAGTTCGCACCCATCGGCCGTATGGGACATGAGTTGTTGGGGGATGTGCCGGCGCACCTTCGTCCGTGGCCTTGCCAGCATCACCGACACTTGGGGGCAACCATTTCCCGCAGCTCGCTGTTGTCCTGTACATTCGATCACCCGAGCAAGGGGCGAACTGACCTTCCTCACTGTTCCTTACACGCATCCCCGATCCGCCCACGACATGTCTATCCGTTCCTTCACCTTCGTCCTTTCCCTTTTCAGCTCAGTGCTCCTGGTGGGGCAGGATGATCTATCCGTGCTGCGTACCTATCTGCAGGAAGTGGCTTCCGCGAAGGGGCTCACGGCGATGGATGTCCAACAGTGGCGGGTGACGGACCGGCCATCATCCAAGGCGGCCGGGACCTCCATCATCCACGTCGTTCAGATGGTGAACGGGCTGGACGTTCACAACGCCATGGGCACCTTCGCCGTGCAGCAGGGCAAGGTGGTCCATTTCTCCGATCGCTTTGTGCGGGACCTAGCCTCCAAGGCCGGGTCGGCCACGCCGGGTCTCTCCGCCACGGATGCCGTGGTCGCCGCGGCCCAGGCCTTGGGGATCACGCTGGTGACCGCACCGACCATCCTCCGTCTGTTACACGAAGGCGTGATGGAACTCTCTCCTTCCGGGATCGCCCACGGACCGATCCAGGCCAGATTGCTCTACCAACCCGGAACGGAAGGCACTGTTCGCCTCGCCTGGGACCTCACCATCCGCTCGGTGAACAATACCAACTGGTGGCACCTGGCCGTAGATGCCAACACCGGTGCCCTGCTCCGGGAGAACGACTACATCGTGGACTGTCAGTTCCCCCACGAGGGCCATGCACACCGCACGGACGCCGTTGCCGGGGAACCTGAACTGCCGCTGGAGGACCTCGCAGGAAGCGGAGGGTATCGCGTGTTCAATAGCCCGGTGGAAAGTCCGAGCCACGGTCCGCGCACCTTGGTGGTGGACCCCGCCGATGCCCTGGCCTCTCCCTTCGGCTGGCACGATGTGGATGGCGTTGATGGGGCGGAATACACCATCACCCGTGGCAACAACGTGCTGGCCAGTGAGGATGTGAACAACGTCGACCTGCCGGGATACAGCCCGGACGGTGGTGCGTCCCTCGACTTCGACTTCCCGCTGAACCTCAGCCAGGCCCCTGCGACCTATCAGGATGCTGCGATCACCAACCTCTTCTTCTGGAACAACCTGATGCACGACGTCTGGTACGGCTACGGCTTCGACGAGCAAAGCGGCAACTTCCAGGAGAACAACTACGACCGTGGCGGTGAAGGTCTCGACCAGGTGATCGCCGAAGGACAGGATGGCGGGGGCACCAACAATGCCAATTTCGGCACGCCGCCCGATGGCCAGAATGGGCGCATGCAGATGTACAATTGGACCGGCGCCTCGCTGGCGAACAACCTCACGGTGAACGCTCCAGGCACCCTGGCAGGAAGCTATTTTTGTGCCGATGCGGGCTTCGGTCCGGGTTCGCCGCTGGTGCCCTTGACCGGTGATCTGGTGATCGTGGAGGATGACCTCGCGCCGACCCAGGACGGTTGCAGCGGTCTGGTGAACGCAGCACAGATCAGCGGCCGTTTCGCGCTGATCGACCGTGGCAACTGCTCCTTTGTGATCAAGGTGGAAGCTGCCCAGAACGCGGGCGCCATCGGCGTCATCGTGGTGAACAACCAATCGGGCGCCCCCACGAGCATGGGCGGCACTTCCGGCATCGTCAACATACCGGCCGTGATGGTCTCCGATGTGGTGGGCGCCCAGCTGCGCAATGCCCTCAACGCAGGAAACACGGTGAACATCACCCTGCAGGAGATGGGGCAGTCCTCCGATCGTGACGGCTGCTTCGACAATGGCGTCATCGCCCACGAATACGGCCATGGCATCTCCACGCGCCTCACCGGAGGCGGCAACAATGTGGATTGCCTCTTCAATGCCGAACAGATGGGTGAGGGCTGGAGCGATTGGGTGGGCCTGATGCTCACCATGGAGTCCGGGGACCAAGCTGCGGACGTCCGGGGTATCGGCACCTTCGCCAGCGGCCAGGCCATCACGGCCATCGGCATACGACCCGCGGCCTATTCCACGGACCTTTCCGTGAACGACTACACCTATGCCGCCACCAACGATGTCAACGGTATCTCCCAACCCCACGGCATCGGCTTCGTGTGGTGCACCATGTTGTGGGACATGACCTGGGCCTTGGTGGACGAGTACGGGTTCGACGAGGACCTGTACACGGGCACCGGCGGCAACAACATCGCCATGCAGTTGGTCATCGAGGCATTGAAGATCCAGCCCTGCAGCCCGGGCTTCGTGGACGGCCGGGATGCCATCCTGGCCGCCGACGAACTGCTCTACGGCGGTGCCAACCGCTGCCTCATCTGGTCCGCCTTCGCCCGTCGGGGCCTGGGCTTCAGTGCCCAGCAGGGCAGCAGTGACGATCGAGCCGACCAGGTGGAGGCCTTCGACCTTCCGCCCGTATGCCAGATACCCACAGCGGCACCCACCGCGGATTTCGACTTCCTGCTCGTCGCCTCATGCAGCGGTACGGTGAACTTCATTGATGCCTCCACCAATATCCCACAGTCCTGGTCGTGGGACCTGGGGGACGGCAATACCAGCAATGTCCAGAACCCCAGCCATACCTATGCCTCCAGCGGGACCTACACGGTCACGCTCACCACGGGCAATGCACTTGGCTCGGACACTTACGTCCAACAGGTGGTGATCACGCTTCCGCCGGCACCGGTCGCCGAGGATGCGCAGGCCTGTGCCGGTGAGCCCGCCGTGCTAACGGCGCAAGGCTCCGGTGAACTGTATTGGTTCAATGCCCAGGGCGAGGAGGTGGCCACGGGAGGCACCTTTACCACGCCGACGTTGTCCGCCACCACCACCTATTCCGTCCGCAACCTGCTGACCTCCGAGAGCGTGCAGGTGGGCCCCTTGACCGGAGCGTTCGGCACCGGCGCCTACCATGGCACCACGTTCGTGGGCACGGTGAACTTCACCGCCTTCGCACCCTTCACCATCGTATCGTGCTGGGTGGATGCGGGTGCCGCGGGCGATCGAACGCTGAACCTGTGGAGCGGTTCCAACGGAACGGGTACCCTGCTGCAGTCCGTGGTGGTGAATATTCCCGCCGGTCCGGGCCGGATCGACCTGGGCTTCTCGGTCCCGGGTCCGGGTTCCTATTCCATCGGAGGCAGCAATGTGAACCTCTACCGCAACGATACCGGTGCCGAGTATCCCTACTCGGTTCCGGGGCTGGTGACGATCACCGGTTCACCCGCCTCGTCGGGCCACTATTACTATCTCTATGATCTGGAGGTCGCCGCTCAGGCCTGTGCCAGCGAGGCCGTCGAGGTCACTGTCAATGTTGACGGGGCGGCCTTCACATACACCGAAGCGTTCAACGTGGTCTCCTTCACCGATGCTTCCACCGGCGCCACCAGCTGGTCTTGGGATTTCGGGGACGGAACGGGTTCCACGGACCAGAACCCCGTTCACACCTATGCCTTTACCGGTTCCTACACCATCACCCTCACCATCAATGGGAGTTGCAGTACACAACAGGTGTGGGAGCTGACCACCGGCGTGGATGCGCCCGATGCTGATGCTTCCTTCAACGTGCTCCCCAATCCGGCATCGGACCGGGTGACCGTGGTGCTGGGCGCCCCTGCGGTGGAGGGCACGGTATTGGAACTGTTGGACGTGGACGGTCGTCTGGTGCACAGCGCGGTGCTGCGTGCAGGAGATGAGCGCTACACCTGGTCCGTCCAAGCGCTGGCTTCGGGCACCTACGTGCTCGGTCTCCGCCAGGGTGACCTGGTGCAACGGCGTTCCCTGTTGATCGCCCACTAAGGCGATGCGAAGAGTGGTCGGTGTGCCCGGTGGGGTGCAGCGGCTGCGGCGTTGGATCTACCTTCGGCCCGCAGATGGAAAAGACGCTGAGCCAGTATGATGCGGTGGTGGTCGAGTGCATGCGGCTGTTCGCCCAGAAGGCCAAGGACTACGGTACGGCCTGGCGGATCCTGCGGGTCCCCTCGCTCACGGACCAGATCTTCATCAAGGCCCAGCGCATCCGCACCTTGCAGACGGTGGGGGAGAGCAAGGTGGGGGAGGGCATCCGGCCCGAGCTCATCGGTATCATCAACTACGCCGCCATGGCGCTGGTGCAACTGGAACTCGGCGTGGTGGACCAGCCCGACCTGGGCGCCGCCGAGGCTGCGGAACGGGTGCAGGGCAAGGTGCGCGAGGCCCGCGACCTGATGACCCGGAAGAACCATGACTACGGCGAGGCCTGGCGCAGCATGCGGGTCAGCTCACTGGTCGACCTCATGTTGATGAAGCTCCTGCGGATCAAACAGATCGAGGATAACCAAGGGGCGACACTGGTGAGCGAAGGGGTGGACGCCAACTTCCTGGACATCGTGAACTACGCGGTGTTCGCCATGATCCAGCTGGAGGCGGACGCGGCTTGATCGTCATCTTTCCCACGCATCGACGTCCAGCAGTGGCCGACCCAGATCCATTGCCTTGTCAACAAATGACTGTTGGTAAGTGCAGGTGCTGTTGCCGCGACCGGCCTTGATCCGCGATCGACACGCGTCTAGTTTCGCACTCCCGGAAAATTTCGGCTTACCCCGAACACTCCATGCGGAACATCCTGATCCTCCTTTTCATGGGGTCCATGCTGACCTCACAGGCCGCGCAACTGCGCGTTCATGGCACCGTGACTGACCTGGAGAGCCGGGCCCCCCTGGCCCAGTCCCTGGTGCGGGTTTACAAGAATGGCGTGAAGTTGCAGAGCTTCCATACGGGTGAGGGAGGCCGCTATTCCGTGCTGCTGGAGAACAATGCAGAGTACGTCATCCGCTTCAGCCAGCCGGGGCGCATCACCAAGTGCTACGCGGTCGATACCCATGGTCCGGAGTGGGAGGGCGATGGTCGTGTGGTGGATCTGGCGATCGAGATGACGCTGTTCGAGGTGGTCCCCGGAATGGACCTTTCCTTCTTCGATCTGCCCATGGGCATAGCGCGGTTTACGCCCATGACCGGTTTCCTCAGCTGGAACGACACCTATACCCAGCGCGTGCAGCCCGAGGTCTATCGGCTCATGGCCGAGGTGGCCCTACGGCGCCAGGCGCTCGCCGCTGTGGAGAACCGGACCGCGTCGGTCCAGCCGTTCCGCTGAAAAGGCATCCGCCGATCGTCATCTCTTTGTCAGAGGTGGACTTTCCAGGCAATTCTTTCTAGTTTTCCCGTGTCTACCGATCATGCGCCTCACACCCTGGAACGAACGCACCCTACCCTTCGGCAAGGGGCTTGAAGAGCTTCCCGTACTGGTGGAGCGTGCATTGGGAACACCGGCACGATTGGTCCACCTCACCGCCCACGAACCGCAGGAGCGGCTGTCGCTGCGGCGCTCCGGTTGTTGGAGCGTGAAGGAGCACATCGGCCATCTGCTGTACCTCGATGAGTGCATGGACGGCAGGGTGGAGGACATCATGGCGCGGCGTCCCACCCTGTGCTCCATCGAACTGAGCGAACAGGACCGTATGCTGGACCTTCAGCGCAACCGCGACCTGGGCGACCTGCTGGAGGAGTTCCGCATTCGCCGCAATTACCTCATGCACCGCGTGATGAACATGGACCCCGGTGCGATCCGCCACCGCTCGATGCATCCCTGTCGTCGCATGGCCATGACCGTGGTGGACATGGTCATGTATCTGGCGGAGCACGATGACCATCACCTGGCCCAGATGCGCTCCATCCTCCGGATGCATCGGAGCCTGCCGCAGGTCTGGTGAGATCGTTGATCGATCGTTAATGTCGGCGCTGCCCGTCGGGTGCCCGCATATCTTCGCGGACCTCATTCCTTCGAGTTCCATGCGCATACTCCTCCTCGTTTCCCGGCTCATCGTTGGTTCCCTGTTCATCGTCAGCGGCCTTATCAAGGCCAATGACCCGCTGGGGTTCTCGTACAAGCTGGAGGAGTACTTCGCGGAGAGCGCGCTGAACCTGCCCTGGCTGGCCCCCTATGCCTTGGCGCTCGCCGTGCTGGCCTGTCTGGCCGAGGTGGTCCTGGGCTTCGCGGTGCTCTTCGGCGGCCGCATGAAACTGGCCACCTGGTCGCTGCTGCTGCTCACGCTCTTCTTCGGCTGGCTCACCGCCTACACCGCCACCTGCGATCCCAACGGCACCTACACCGTCATGGTCGATGGCCAGCAGGTGACCCGCTCGGTGACCTGTGTGACGGATTGCGGCTGCTTCGGCGACGCCATGAAGGGCTCCATCGGTCGCAGCCTCACGCCGTGGGAGAGCTTCGCCAAGGACATGATCCTCCTGGTCTTCATCATCCCCCTGTTCCTGCTGCGCAAACGCATCGCGTGGAACACGGCCCAGGATGATAAGGTCCTGCTCCCCGGTGGCCTGTTGCTCGTCGCGGTATGGAGCTGGATCTTCACCTGGTCCGGACCGGTCCTGTTCACCCTGCTGGGCTTCGGCGGTTACCTGCTGATCAAGCGCTTCATGCAGGGTGCGCGCGCCGAGTGGAGCGCCGCCGGCTGGGTGGCCCT
>CAMCAZ010000071.1 GCA_945872795.1 Chryseobacterium gleum | reverse complement strand
GCACCATGACCCGCAAGGAAAAGGCTGGCTTCGTCGCCGAAAAGCTCACGGAGCTTTACCCCACCACGTCGATCCCCCTTGACCATGCCGACCCCTACACCCTGTTGGTAGCCGTGCTCCTGAGCGCCCAGTGCACGGACAAGAAAGTGAACGAGGTCACGCCTTTGCTATTTGCCAAGGCAAGCACTCCGCAGCAGATGGTGAAGCTGAGCGTGGAGGAGATCCAGGACATCATCCGGCCGTGCGGGCTTTCGCCAATGAAAAGCAAGGGGATCCATGGGCTGTCACGGATCATCCTTGAAGAGCACGGTGGTGAGGTTCCAGCGGACATGGCCGCCCTGGAGCGCATGCCTGGCGTGGGCCACAAGACCGCCAGCGTGGTGATGGTGCAGGCCTTCGGGGTGCCGGCCTTCCCGGTGGATACACACATACACCGGCTCGCCTGGCGCTGGGGCTTGAGCACCGGCAAAAGCGTGGAGCACACCGAGGCCGACCTGAAGAAACTGTTCCCAAAGGACAGCTGGGCCGACCTGCACCTGCAGATGATCTACTTCGGTCGGGAATACTGCCCTGCGAAGGCCCATGATCCGCACGCCTGCCCCATCTGTAGCATCATCGGGCGAAAGGAACTGTTCCAGTAAGTCCCCGGGCGCAGCCCGTAACTTTGCACCCGGATGGGAACCTTGGGGTATTTCGTGGCACTGCCCTTCATCTATGGCATCTCCCTCTTGCCATTCCCCCTGCTCTACCTGCTCTCCGACGGGATCTACGTCCTGATCTACAAGGTATTGGGCTATCGCAAGGAGGTGGTGATGAACAATCTGCGGAACAGCTTTCCGGAAAAGGACGAAGCGGAGCTGAAGGCCATCGCGTCGAAGTTCTACCGGTGGTTCTGTGACCTTACGTTGGAGACCCTGAAAACCCTGACCATCAGTCCCGAGGAGGTCCGCAAGCGGGTGGAGTTCAAGGGGAAGGACATCCTGCAGCAGTATGCCAGGGAGAAGCGCAGCGTCATTCTCGTGCTCGGTCATTATGGCAACTGGGAGCTGGCAGGTGCGCGTTACAGCCAGGAGCGGGATATCCCGCAGCTCCATGTCATCTATCACCCGCTGGCCAACGCTCGTTTCGATCGGTTGATGCACCACATGCGCACCCGGCACGGGACCAAGCTGTATACCATGCGGGAGACCAGCAAGGCCATGATCAGGGACCGGGACCTCTTGACGGCCACGGCCTTCATCGCCGACCAGACCCCCTCACCGGAGCGCGCATACTGGATGACCTTCCTGAACCAGGACACCCCGGTGTTCCAAGGTACCGAAGGATTGGCCCGGAAACTTGACAAGCCGGTCATATACATCAGCATCACGCGCCCCGAACGGGGGTACTATTGTATGTCGATGGAGACCTTGGTGGCCGATCCGACCCGCACAACGGACGGTGAGATCACCGAGGTACACACCCGTCGATTGGAACGCGATATTCGAAAGTATCCCGAACTTTGGCTCTGGACACATCGCCGCTGGAAACATAAGCGGCCGTCAACTGTTATCTGAACGTGCGAACCGAAAAAGAACTCATCCTCGTCACAAAACCTTTCGCCAAGGAGATCCGGTGGAAGAGCTGGTGGCATCTGCTCTCGACGGGTACCGTCCTGGGTGGCCTGTATTTCGGGATCTTCTGGCCAGGCTCCCCCCTGTGGGTGCGAATGGCCTGCAGCGTCGTGGCAGGATTAACCATAGCGCGGATGTTCATCATCTACCATGACCATCAGCACAAGGCTATTCTGCAGAACAGCAAGTTCGCGGATGCCCTCATGACCCTTTGGGGCCTGTTTACTTTGGCGCCCACCAGCATCTGGCAGCGCTCACACGACCATCACCACAAGCACAACTCGAAGTTGTATACCAGCAGCATCGGGTCCTACCCCATCGTGACCAAGGAGAAGTACAAGTCCATGACCCGCGGGGAACGGGCGGTGTACAACTTCACGCGGCACCCGCTCACCATCGCCTTCGGCTACCTCTTCGTGTTCATCTATGGCATGTGTGTGCGGAGCTTCATGAACAACCGCGACAAGCACTGGGATTCGCTCTTGGCGTTGACCCTTCATGTGGCGATCGGCTTCGGCATCGCTTGGTTCCTGGGCTGGACAGCCTTCCTGCTTGGGTTCATCATGCCTGCTCTGATCGCACTGGGCCTCGGAGCATACCTCTTCTATGCGCAGCACAACTTCCCCACGGCCACGTTTGCGGACAAGGACGGATGGAGCTATGTGAACGCGGCGCTGGGCAGCAGCAGCTACATGCGCATGAACCAGTTGATGCATTGGTTTACGGGCAACATCGGCTACCATCACATCCACCACCTCAACGCCCGCATACCGTTCTACCGTCTGCCTGAAGTCTATAAGGCCATACCTGAGCTTCAAGCGGCCAAGACCACCTCGCTGATGCCGGGCGAGATCATCCGCTGCCTGCGCCTGAAGGTGTGGGATCCGGACCTCGGCCGTATGATCGGTCGCCGGGACCTGGCGATGTAAGACGAACAGGCCACGAACAAAAAGCCCCCGACCACGGTCAGGGGCTTTTAGCTTGAAGGGCCGTATGGTTCAGTTCATGTACAGATCGATCTTCCCCACCGGTGGGGCATCCACCACACGCAGGGCCTTGGAATGATCCAAGATCGACCGGATGGTATCCGGACGCGGTCCGAGATCAGGTGCTGTGCCCATTTTTCGTGAGGTGCGACGAACGTTCTTCCGAAGTGTAGAATGTGTCATGCGAATGGGGTTGGGTGGTTGCTGTCGAAAGAACGACATCCGTGCAGCGGTATTGTACGCCCCCAAAAAAGAAGGGGCGGGTACCCGTAAGGATACCCGCCGCCGCCACATGATCAGATCGTTCAGGCCCGGTCCATCGCCATGTCATGCTGCTTGATCAGCTTACGCATGTTGATCAGCGCATAGCGCATGCGGCCCAGTGCCGTATTGATGCTCACATCGGTGTGCTCCGCGATCTCCTTGAAGCTCATGCCCAGGTAGGTGCGCATGATCACCACATCGCGCTGCTCCTCGGGCAGGTGATCGATCAGCTTGCGCACATCCTCGTCGATCTGGACGTTCACCAACTGCTGCTCCGTGTTCTTGCCGGGCTGCGAAATGGTGGCGAAGACGTCATGGTCATTGTTGCTCCGCACCAACGGCATCTTCTTCGTGCGCCGGAAGTGATCGATGACCAGGTTGTGCGCGATCCGCATCACCCAAGGCAGGAACTTCCCTTCCTCGTTGTACTTGCCCGACTTCAAGGTGTGCACCACCTTGATGAAGACCTCTTGGAAGATGTCCTCGGTGAGTTCCCGGTCGCGGACCAGCATGTGCACGTGTGACCACACCTTGCGCTTGTGACGGTGCAGGAGGATCTCAAACGCCTTCTCGCTCCCCTCCAGATAGAGATGAACGAGTTCCTGGTCGGTGAGCACACCCGCCTTGGCAGGTGTAAAGAGCTTGGATAGCATGGCCTTCCTGTTTTGGTCCGTAATGGATCGAATACTGACAGGGTAGAGGTCCTAGCTATCGGCTTGAGGTTTTGGTGAACGGTCCGGATGAACAGACCGGTGACGGATGACGTTTAGAAGACGCTATCGGAAAGGGGAACGTTGCCTAGGAGCCGCATATTGTAGCGAGCCGTAAAAACATTTCCTTCCTACATCCCAAAGATAGGTTAATTGATTTTCCACGGCAAGCCGATGCCTAATTTCGCGCCGCCTTTGCCTGTCCCCAAGCACACCGGAACCAATGACCCAGCGGCCGATCGCCGTCTGGAAGCCACGCGTCGTGCCCAACAGGGCATGATCAGGGTTCAGGGTGCCCGGGTGCACAACCTGAAGAACATCAGTGTGGACATACCGCGCGGCAAGCTGGTGGTGATCACCGGCCTGAGCGGCAGCGGAAAGAGCAGCCTGGCCTTCGATACACTGTATGCCGAAGGGCAGCGCAGGTACGTGGAAAGCCTCAGCAGCTATGCCCGCCAGTTCATGGGACGGCTGGAAAAGCCCGATGTGGACCGCATCCTGGGCATCAGTCCGGCCATTGCCATCGAGCAGAAGGTGATGACCAGCAACCCGCGCAGCACCGTGGGCACCAGCACCGAGGTCTATGACCACATGAAACTGCTCTTCGCACGAGCGGGTCATACCTATTCCCCATCCAGCGGCCGGGAGGTGAAGCGGAACACCATCGACGATGTGGTGGCCGGTGTGGCCAGCTATCCTGCCGGGAGCACCGTCCTGATGCTCGCTCCGCTCCTTTTGCCGGCCGGCCGAAGCCTGCGCGAGCACATGGATATCCTGCACCAGCAGGGATTTGCGCGGGTGCATGATGGAAAGGAAGTGCACCGGATCGAGGACCTATTGGTCGGAAAAAAGGCCTTGAAAGGCACCTGGTTCCTGGTGCTGGACCGATTGACGAACACCCCGGGCGACAGTGAGACCGAAAGCCGGGCCGCCGACAGTGCGGAAACGGCCTTTTTCGAAGGGCAGGGCAGCCTGATCCTGCTCGGTGAGGACGGCCGTCAGATGGGCTTCAGCGACAAGTTCGAGGCCGACGGTATCACGTTCGAGGAGCCCAGCCCCAACCTCTTCAGCTTCAACGATCCGGTGGGTGCATGCCCCAAATGTGAGGGCTATGGCAACGTGATCGGCATCGATGCCGACCTGGTGGTCCCGGACAAGAGCCTGAGCGTCTATGATGATTGTGTGGCCCCTTGGCGCGGCGAGAAGCTGAGCGAATGGAAGGACCACTTCCTGAGGGATTGCACCGCGCATGCTTTCCCGATCCACCGGCCCTACAGGGAGCTCGACGCTGCACAGCGAGATCTGTTGTGGAAGGGTGCCCGGGGGCTCGCCGGCATCGACCGCTTCTTCCAGTACGTGGAGGAGAAGAGCTACAAGATCCAGTACCGGGTGTTGGCCAGTCGCTACCGGGGCAAGACCACCTGCCCGGAATGCGGAGGAAGCCGCCTGCGCCGGGAAGCAGGCTACGTGAAGGTGAACGGGCACAGCATCATGGAACTGGTGCGCCTGCCCATCGCCAAGTGTCATGCCTTCTTCCGTGACCTGAAGCTTCCCGAACAGGACCAGCGCATCGCCTCACGCCTGTTGAAGGAGATCACCAATCGGCTCGATTATCTGGTGGACGTGGGCGTGGGTTACCTCACACTGGACCGCCGCAGCAACACCTTGAGCGGCGGCGAGACCCAGCGGATCGACCTGGCCACCTCGTTGGGCAGCTCCTTGGTGGGCAGCATGTACATCCTGGATGAGCCCTCCATCGGGCTTCATTCGCGCGATACCGAGCGGCTCATCGTCGTCCTGAAAAAGCTTCGGGACCTCGGCAACACCGTGATCGTGGTGGAACATGATGAGGAGGTGATGCGCGCCGCCGACCACATCATCGACATGGGCCCGATGGCCGGCACGCATGGCGGCCAGGTGGTCTTCACCGGCACACACGCGGAGCTGGCCGGAAGCGACGGTCTCACGGCCCGCTACCTGACCGGTCGCGAATCCATCGCCGTGCCCCAGCGCCGCAGGCCCGTGAAGGACAAGATCACCCTAAAGGGAGCCGCCGAGCACAATCTGAAAGGCATCGACGTGGACTTCCCGCTGAACATGCTCACCGTGGTGACGGGTGTGAGCGGCAGTGGCAAGACCACCCTGGTGAAACGGATCCTCTACCCCGCCCTGAAACGCGAGCTCGACGGTTTCAGCGAGCGTCCGGGAGAGCACAAGGCGCTAGAGGGTGACATCCGCCGGGTGCAGGCCGTGGAACTGGTGGACCAGAACCCCATCGGGCGCAGCAGCCGCAGCAACCCGGTGACCTATGTGAAGGCCTGGGACGAGATCCGCCAGTTGTACAGCGATGTGGATATCTCCAAGGTGCGTGGCTACAAACCCAGCTACTTCAGCTTCAACGTGGACGGCGGGCGATGTGAGGTGTGTCTCGGCGAAGGCCAGGTGCACATCGAGATGCAATTCATGGCGGACATCAGCCTGACCTGTGAAGCCTGCAAAGGCAAGCGCTTCAAGGAGGAGATCCTGGACGTTCGCTTCGGCGGCAAGGACGTGGCAGATGTGCTGGAGATGACCGTCGATGATGCCCTGGCCTTCTTCCAGGCGCACCGCGAGGGATCGGCGGCATGCAACCGTATCGTGAACAAGCTCCTCCCCTTGCAGGAGACCGGGTTAGGGTACGTGAAGCTCGGCCAGAGCAGCAGCACCCTTTCCGGCGGGGAGGCGCAGCGCATCAAGTTGGCCAGCTTCCTCACCAAGGGTCAGGACGAGAAGCCCACGCTGTTCATCTTCGACGAGCCGACCACCGGCCTGCATTTCCACGATATCGCCAAGTTGCTGAAGGCCTTCCAAATGTTGCTGGCCAACGGGCACAGCCTGCTGGTCATCGAGCATAACCTGGAGGTGGTGAAATGCGCCGACCACGTGATCGACCTGGGCCCCGAAGGTGGGGATGGAGGCGGATCACTGGTCTTCGCCGGCACCCCGGAAGGGCTGCTCGAGCAGAAAGCGTCCTACACCTCCGGCTACCTGCGTGAGGTGCTCAGGCCATCAGCGTAGCAGGGTGATGTGCCCGGTGAGCGTCGTGGACGGCACCTGCGCACAATCATCCTTGTAGGTCACCACGTAGTAGTAGGTCCCCTCCGGCATGGGCTCCGATCCATTGTCCAGCTTCCCGTTCCAGCCTCTGGTGACCGAAGTGGTGGTGAAGACCTTCATCCCCCAGCGGTTGTAGATCTCCAGTTCGAACTCATCGGCATCCACGCCGGTGATGAGGTAGAGGTCATTGCTGGCGTCACCGTTGGGCGAGAACACGTTGGGAATGATGGGCTCACCCACCTGCGTATCGATGATGGTCACCAACAGGGTATCGGTCCAGGTACAGCCGAACACATCGATGGCATCGAACCAATAGATGCCGGGCGTATTCACGAGCAGGGTGGTATCGGTACTTCCCGTGCTCCAAACGATACTGGTGACCGGGTCCGGAAGCACCACCAGCTCCTCATCGCCGGGACAAAAGGTCTTGTCCTCCACCTCGGAGTGTCCGGGCTGGTTGATCACCACGACGGTGTCTGCACCGGTGCAGAACCCGTCGGTCACTTCCACGGTGTAGATTCCGGGCTGGTCGACGGTGATCATCATCGATGTCTCGCCGGTGGACCAGCGATACGAGTCAAAGCCCGTTCCAGCGCTAACCAGTTCGGAGGCACCATCACATAGCGCGATGGGGGACTCCAGTTCCAGTTCCAGTCCGGGGACCGCGACCTCAACTTCCACCGTACTGAACACCGTGTCCCTGCAGACCGGGTCGATCACGGTGAGCACCACGTCATAGGTACCCGGTTGGACGTAGCTGTGCACCGGGTTGGTCTGCTGTGAGAAGGTACCATCGCCGAACTGCCAGAAGTAGTTCGTGCTGCCGGTGCTGAGGTTGAAGAACTCCACTTGGAAGGCGTCACAGTCACCCGAGGGCACCGCATCGAACTGGGCGTTCATCACGGCCGGAGCGAGCACGGTGATCTCCACCGTGGCGGTATCCACCACCACACAGAGGCCGCTGGCCGTGCCGATGAGGGTCACGGTATAGACGCCAGGCTCCTCGTACAGGTGGGAAAAGCTGGTCTCGGTGGTCTGGGGTGAGCCATCTCCCAGGTCCCAGATCCATTCCGTGGCAGTACCTACAGCGTTGAATTCCACGGAGTCCAGCACACAGCCGCCGGTGCCTTGGATGCTGGCATCGATGGTAACCTGTACGTTCTGCTCAAAGTCGATCTTGAAGACCCCCAGGTTGCAGTTCGAACTGTTGTTGGTGCTGCTATGCACGCCGGGCGTGGTGGGGAACGAAAGACCTCCGCAACCGGCACACACGGCCTGGTAGACGATGCCGTTCTTGTCGAAGCGGGAGGTCCCACCGTCCACGTGCTCCGAGGCCGATCCCCCGAAGAAGGTGGCGTACTCCAGCGAGACCGCATCCTGGTTGAGCACGATCAGGTAGAAATCACTGCCATCCGTGGTGCCTTGATAGGCATCGGCGGTCACCGGCAGACCGATGGTGCTGCTGGTGATGCCCCCTGAACCGAACTGGTTGGTGCTGCCCGCCCATCCGCTGAAGTAGATCTGGCCACAGTTACTGACCAGGAAGGCGGAGGGGGAAATGTTCTCGCTGCCCGTGGAACCGATGCGCGTGGACCAAAGGGAGGTACCCAGATCACCCGCGAACTTGTGGATGAACTGCGTGCCATTGGGGTTGTTGTAACGCCCCGGCGAAATGGGATAGACACCGGTGGTCTGCCCCACGACATAAACATCATCCAGAGCATCCAACTGTACGAAGTAGCTCTGGTCATATCCCGAGGTGCCCACGTAGGTGCTGGAGAGCAGCGCTGCGGTGGATGCGTTCAGGCGGGCGATGAAGCCGTCCACCACGCCCGAAAAGGTGTTCTGGGCACCCGTTCCGCTCATGGGCAGGTTACTGCTGGTGGTTCCGCCGGATACATACACTTCACCGATGCTGGAGACCTGGACACCATAGCACGCATCCACCCCGGAACCGCCGTAGTAGGTGGCCCAATCGAGGGTGGTCAGGGCCGGGTCCATGCGGAAGATGTAGCCGTCCTGTCCTCCGTTCAGGGCGGATTGCGCGGCGCCCGGCGAGGTGAACAGGTTGCTGCTGCTCGTGGACGTGGCGATGATCGGGTTCTCCGCATCATCCAGGATGATCTCGCCGCGGAAGGGATCACCATAGTTGCGGCTGGTCGGTGTGAACTCGTTCAGGCCATCGTTGCCCGATCCACCCACGAAGGTGGAACCGATGAACTCCGTGGCCGTGCTGTTGAGATGCACCACCACGATATCGGTACCACCCGTGTACGTGAAGCCGTAAGAGGTACCTGCGAAGGTGGGCGTGATGCCACCTCCGAAGGTGCTGTCAAAACAACCGACGGTGAGTGGGAAGTTGGATGAGTTGGTCGTTCCCAGGATGAAGAGCTCATCGGCGCTGTTCACCACCAGACTGTGCGGCACTTCGCTCTGTGAACCACCGACGTAGGTGCTCCAGACCAGTGAGGTCCCATCGGGAGAGAACTTGGATATCCCCATGTCCGTGCCCGTGATGGAAGGCCCAGCGAAGGTGGCCTGCACCACTCCCAATGTCACGGGATAGCCGGTCTCCCGCACCATGCCGCCTCCATAGAGATGGCCGCTCTCATCGTAGGTGGCGGTGAACCCAAAATTGTCACCGAAACTGCCAGTGTAGCTGCTGAACACCACGGTGGGGTCGATCACCAGGGGAAGGGAGGCATCGAGACCGTCGGGGAACGCATAGCTGATGCGGTCTCCCTGCTGGACATACGCACAGCGCACGGGCACCTTCAGCGCACCGTTCACCTGCCAGGCCACAGGCCGCTGCTCGATCACCTCACCAGCGCTGGTGGACACATACAAGAGACCGTCGGCAACACGCAGGCCGTGCTGCCCTTCATAACGCATGACGATGGTGGCCGGGTCGACGCCTGCACGCAGCACCCAGTCGTATTTCAATCCATTGTGCCCGTCCACATGGAGCCCGATCCCCGGGTACACCTCCGTGAGCTCTACACCGGAATAGACCCTGACGCCCGATGCCCATCGGGAACGGTCATCGCCCAGGAAGTAGTTGACGTAATGCTCCTGTTCCTCAAGTCCAGTATTCGCAACTGCCATACCGCCCTCGAAGTGGACCCGATAGGCATGCTCCTGCAGTGGCTTGTCGGTCGCCGCATTGAAGGGACGGCCGTGAGGCATTCCGCCGGAGGTGACCACGTACGTGAAGGCATTCCGTTCCACGAACACCGCGCCGGCACCGGTCTTCGCCCGGTACAGCACCTGTGCGGGCCATTGGCCTTTGTTCTCGTGGAACTCGAGCCCTGCGGGCGCATGATCATGGTCATGATCATGTGCCAAGGCAGGGATGAACGTGAAGCTGGAAGCGACAGCGGTGAGAAGGACGGTTCGCAACATGGTAAGGGGCAAGATAACCACCGGAGCATAGACGGCGAAAAAGCGGCCGGAGTTGCTCGGGACGGCCGACCGATCAGCGGAACTGAAGATCGTACAATTTCCGGTATAAACCGTTGAGGGCCAGCAGCTGCTGGTGGTCGCCCTGTTCGGCGATCCGGCCTTTGTCCAGCACCAGGATCTGGTCGGCACTTTGGATGGTGCTCAGGCGGTGGGCGATCACGATGCTGGTGCGGCCCTTGGTGATGCGCTCGGTGGCCTGCTGGATCAGCTGCTCGCTCATGCTGTCCACACTGCTGGTGGCCTCATCCAGCACAAGCACCCGGGGCTGATGCACACAGGCCCGGATGAAGGCGATCAGTTGGCGCTGGCCCACGCTCAGGATGCTCCCGCGCTCGCGCACCTCGGTATCGTACCCTTCGGGTAGTTTCATGATGAACTCATGCGCCCCGACCTCCTTGGCGGCCGCCACCACGGCCTCCCGGGTGATGGAGGCATCGTTCAGCGTGATGTTGTTGTGCACCGTATCACTGAAGAGAAAGACATCCTGGAGCACTACGGAAATGCTCCGACGGAGCTCGCTCTGGGCGTAGTCGCGGATGTCCAGTCCATCAATCGTCACCGTGCCCTTCTGGAACTCATACGCCCGGCTCAGGACGTTGATGATGGAGCTCTTCCCCGAACCCGTGGCCCCCACAAGTGCCACGGAGCCGCCCGCCTTCACCTCGAAACTGATGTCCTTCAGCACATGGTCGGCATCCTCGTAGGCGAACCAAAGACCATCGAAACGGATGTCACCGCGCAGATAGGCCGTGGAAGCGCTTCCTTCATCCGCGATGGTGGCGTCGGTATCCAGCACCTTGAACACACGGTCGCTGCCCACCATGCCCATCTGCAGCACATTGAAGCGGTCCGCCAGCTGACGGATGGGACGGAACAGCATGTTGATGAACAGGATGTAGGCGAAGATGTCGCCCAGCGTGGCCACACCGGCCAGCACGTCCTTCACGCCCCACCATACCAGGAAACTGAGCGAGATGGCACTGAGGATCTCCACCACTGGGAAGAAGATGCTGTAGGCCAGCACACTGCGGATGTGCGCCGTGCGATGCTCGCGGTTGATGGACTGGAACTTGTTGAACTCCTGCTCCTCACGACCGAAGATCTGGACCACGGACATGCCCTGGATGTGCTCCTGCACGAAGGCGTTCAGCCGGGCCACCTGGGTGCGCACATCCTGGAAGCTCTTCTGGATGCTGTTCTTGAAGATGTTGGTGCTCCACAGCAGCAGCGGGATGGGGATCATGCTCAGCAGCGCCAGTTTCCAGTTCACCACGAACATCACCACCACCACCACCACCAGCTTCAGGATGTCGCCCATGATCATCAGCAGGCCCTGCGAGAAGATGTCGTCGATGGTCTCGATGTCGCTGATCACACGGGTGACGAGGGTGCCGATGGGCGTGCGGTCGAAGTAGCGCAGCTTGAAGCCCATCACTTTCGCGTAGAGCTTCTGGCGCAGATCGAAGGTGACGGCCTGACCGAGCCAGGCGGTCCAGTAGGCTTGATAGAACTGGACGATGGTCTCGGCCACAAGGAGGGCACACACCACCAAGGCCACCATCAGCAGGCCCTTGGCATCACCGGTGAGGGCGTAGTCGTCGATCATGTCCCCCATCAACAGAGGTCGCACCACACCCAGGCCGGCCAGAAGGATGGTGAGTGCAAACGTCGTCCAGAAGATGGTCCGGTAGGGCTTGGTGAACGCAAAGACCCGTGCGAAGAGCTTGCGGTCGAAGGCCTTTCCCTGCGTGGTGGAGGAGCTCATCAGTTCAGGCCGGTGTTGAGCGGAGTGCGGTCCTCCGGAATGAACGGATAGGAGACATGCTCCAGATACAGCCCGCAGGCCGGTGCCGACTTCCCGGCTGCATGGCGGTCCCGGGCGGCGATGACCTCGGCCATGTGCGCCACCGGCTTGTAGCCCTTGCCGATACGGATGCTGGTGCCCACGATGGCACGGACCATGTTGCGCAGGAAACGATCGGCCTTGACGCGGAAGAGATAGCCGTTCTCCACGTGCACCCACTCGGCCTGGCGCACATCACAGAGCATCGTCTTCACGTCGCTGCCGGCCTTGCAGAAACTGGAGAAATCCTGGTGGCCCAGCAAGGCCTTGCAGGCTTCGTTCATGTCCTCTAGAGCAAGGGGCGGATGCAACTGGTGCGACCGGTCCTGGAGGAAAGGGTCCTTCCGGATATGGATGCGGTAGGCATAACCACGTTCGGTGGCGCTGAACCGGGCATGGGCCTTGTCCGGCACGGGAATGATCCGGTAGATCGCGATGTCCTTGGGCAACAGGCTGTTGAGGCTGTAGACAAAGCGTTCATCGAGCACCCGGTCGGCCGGCCCGTCGAAGTGCACGTAGTACCGCGAGGCATGCACCCCGGTATCGGTGCGGCCACAGCCGATGGCGTTCACCTTATGCTGCTGCAGGGCGAACTGGAGTGCCCTTTCCACCTCGGCCTGCACGCTGGGGGCCGCCAACTGCCGCTGCCAACCCCGATAGGCAGTGCCGTTGTAGGCGAGTTCGAGAAAGTAGCGGGGCAGGATCTCCATACGAAAAGGGGTTGCAAAAGTACCTGTCCTATACCCAGAAACACCGGAATACCGGGTCCCCTGATCAGCGGCCGTCGTGACAAAGGGGCTCATCAAGACCGCGGAGCGCCGAACTTCGCCCCATGCCCCGCATCGGATTACTGAGCGACACCCACGGCTGGCTGGATCCCCGTCTGCGGGAACATTTCGCCACCTGCGACGAGATCTGGCATGCCGGCGACATCGGTGGACTGCCACTGAGCGACGAACTACAGGGCTGGTTCCCGGACAAGCTGTTCCGCGCGGTCTTCGGCAACATCGATGATGCCACGACCCGGCAAGTGTTCCCCGAACACCAGCGTTTTTCGGTGGGCGATGTGCGGGTGTGGATGACCCACATCGGAGGAAGGCCACCGCGCTACGACCGCCATATCGTGCAGGAAATGCGCAGCAGCCCCCCTGCCCTCTTCGTCTGTGGCCACTCGCACATCTGCCTCGTCCAGTTCGACCCTGTATTGAACTGCCTGTACATGAACCCCGGTGCTGCGGGTCGCCACGGCTGGCATCAGATGCGGACGGTCCTGCGCTTCACCCTCAGTGATGGCAGGCCCAAGGAGCTGGAGGTGGTGGAACTGGGCAAGCGGGCCGCGCTCTGAACAGGATGCACGGGGCTGGCATGCACCCGCCGCTCAACCACCGAACACGCGATCGTGGAATACGAGATCGCACCGTGCGCACGTTAGCCCTTCGCCCCCTCTACCTTCGGATCCGTGAAGAAGTTGCTCCAATACATCCCGGCACGCCTGCGGAACCGCTACGGCGCCGTGGTCTTGGGCCTACTGGCGTGGGTTGCCCTGTTCGACCGCAACGACCTGTGGACCACCTGGAAGAACCACCGAGAGCTGGCCAAGATGGAGGAACAACAGGAATGGTTCACCGCAGAGATCCAGCGCACCAAGGAGCAACTGCACGAATTGAGCAGTGACACGGAGCTTCTGGAGAAATTCGCCCGCGAGCGCTACCTTATGAAGCGTGACAACGAGGACATTTTCGTCCTGGTCCCCGAAAAGGACTGAAGTGTCGCGTGATCATCCCCCGAAAGCCCGCTCCAAACAAATGGTCCCCGACCTGCTGGGCGCTCGCCAGCCGGTCGGAGACCATCTGTTCGTTGTAGTGATCAATGGTGATGTCCGCCCTCGCCGTGGACGTGGCCATGGGCCAGTTCCTCTTCGGTGGCCTCGCGTACGCCGGTGATCTCCACATTGAAGTGAAGGGTCACACCAGCCAAAGGGTGGTTGCCGTTGAGGACCACCATGTCCTCCTCCACACCGACCACGGTGAAGACGCCCATTTCTCCTTGTTCGCCGGCCTGGAACTGCATGCCGGGTTCGATCTGCTGGCCTCCGAAGCGGTCCTGGGGCACTTTGTGGACCAGGTTGGGGTCCAGTTCACCGTAGCCCTCCGATGCGGGAACGATGGCGAGCAATGAATCGCCTGTCCTTTTGCCTTCCAGTTGGGCCTCCAGACCGGGAACGATCATGCTGTGGCCTTGGATGTAGGCGAAGGCTTCACGACCGGCGCTGGTGTCCAGCAGCTGGCCATCGGCATCGTTCAGGGTGTAATGGAAGGAGACGACGGAGTTCTTGGTGATCTGCATGGTGTAAAAAAGGGGCCGTAAAGGTAGGGTTTAACGATGGGGATCCATCCAAGAAGGTGTGGAACGAAGAAGCCCCGCATTGCTGCAGGGCTTCCTGATCATCGACTGATGTCCTTACATCTTGCCTGCGTGGCAGGCATCGGTGCAGGTGTGTCCCTTCTCGCCGCAGGCCGTGGCATGTGCACCATCCTTGCAGGCTTCCGTGCAGGCGTGCTCCTTCATCTCGCCGTGTGCGTGATCGTGACCATGACCGGCATCGGCCTTGGCACCGTCACCATGGCAGCTTTTCGCGGCACTGGCCTTACCGGCGCAGCATCCCGCAGCCTTGCCTTCGGGCATGGTCGCGGTGGCGGATGCATCGCCCGCAGCTCCGGTGGCCTTCGCATCGGCTTTACCAGCGCAGCAGGCCTTGCCGCCCTTGGCCTCGGCCTTGCCAGCGCACGAACTTGTTTTTTCCACCTTCTGGGCCTTGTCCTTTTCAGGGGTGGCAGCGGTGGATTGGGCGTTGACCGTAGCGAAGAGGCCGGCGAACGCGAGGAGGGTGAGGAACTTTTTCATGGTCGGATGGTCGGGGTTGGATCGTCTACTGACAACTACCGTGCAAAACTATGGAAAGTCATCAGCGGAGGTTGAACGCAGGGAAGATGGAGGATGTTGCAGATGAGTGTAGGTCAATGGCCCTCACGATGGTCCGAGCCGCCTTTCTCCTGCTTGACCGGCATGTTCGTATCGAACCACCCGGCGAGCTGGGTGCGTTGTTCCGGCGTGAGTTTCGCGTGTCCATGGATGAAGGCATAGTTGCTGGGCGGCATGGCACCCTTTTCGAGCTCTTCGCCACATTCATGAGCATGCTCTTGTGCCGCCGGCTCGTTCCACCTGGAGAAATTCATCTTCTCCCGACCTTCATTGATGTGGTCCTGCAACCAGTAGTTGACGGGCGTGATGGAAGCGTACCACGGGTAGGTGGAGCTGTAGCTGTGGCAATCGTAGCAAGCCCCTTCCACCAGCGTGCGGATATCCTGCGGCGCCTGGGTCATCACGAGCATATCGTGGGCGGCATCAACCACGGGCACGCTGCGGTCGGGTTGAAAGAACTGGGCCACCACCGCGATGGCCAGAAGGATATAGAGGATGCGCTTTTTCATGATGTTGTTCGTGGTGTTCGGTTCTTTTCGGACGATGTTCAGTTCGATGTTCTCATTCCTCCCCACTGTTCTTCAGCGACGAGAGCAGGCTGTAGGCCCCCTTCACCACCAGCGGTCGTGCGCGAAGTTCCGCGTTCGGATCCACCAGTTCGAAGAATCCGTACTCGTTCGCCCCGGTGGTCACGGGAACCATGGTGTAGCTGCCGTCAGCATTGGCGGTGAATACGGCCTGGCCTTCGCCGCTGCGCACCACAGCCTCCTCGGGCACGCTCCACACAGTATCCGTTTCGACCTCCAGCGTTGCGCTCATGGCCATG
>CAMCAZ010000070.1 GCA_945872795.1 Chryseobacterium gleum | reverse complement strand
GTGTTGGTCCCTCAATGCGATCGCCCGCATCATGTAACGGTATGCCGGTCGGTCCTTGGGCATCAGGTGAGGACCGTCAGTGCTTACGGCATCTGAACCTGACATCGGTCATTCCCTTGCCTCCTCCCTCACGATAGCTTCACACTGCGTTAAGCGCTCCCGAACATTCACCAATACCTTCCGAACCATGAAAAAATGGATCTTCTGCGCGGCCGTGATGCTCTTTTCCCCGATCATCAAGGCGCAGGCAGTGGCGGCTGCGGTCGATGAGGTCTTTGCACCGAAGTACATGGTCAAGACCAACCTACTGAGCTATGCCTGGTTATCGGTCAATGCGCACTACGAGCAGAAACTGGGACCGAAAATGAGCGTGGGGCTGCTCGCTGGATACAAGCTGCCCACCACCGTCCATGTGGACGCCATCGCCAACATCGAGGGCGAGAACCAGACCTACACGGGCGATATCGAACCCGAGGGTCTCTATATCAACCC
Source organism: Chryseobacterium gleum (assembly GCA_945872795.1). Taxonomy (GTDB): domain Bacteria; phylum Bacteroidota; class Bacteroidia; order Flavobacteriales_F; family PHOS-HE28; genus PHOS-HE28. The sequence goes on along the minus strand of CAMCAZ010000070.1, from coordinate 15,638 downwards.
TTACTACCGCTTCTATCCCGGAGAGGTGTTCAAGGGTTTTTATGTGGAGGCCTTCCTGCGCTACTTCGATTACAACTATCTGGTACCCTATGATTACGAGAAGGATGGTCGCACGATCCGCGCCAACCTCGACGGTACTGCCTCGGCAACGGGTGGCGGTCTCGGCTTGGGCGTTCAGCTCAAGCTGGCCCCACGGGTCTATTTGGACCTCAATGCGGGTTATGGCATGGCTTACGGGAATGCTCATGTGCAGACCAGCGACCCCAACCTCGATGCCGAGGATTACCTCACCATCAAACAGAACATCGAGAAGTATCAGGACGATGCGGATGCACAGGTCTTCATCCTAGGCGATGTCCTCACCGATCCCGAAGCCTACGCCTACGAAGACTCCGCAGAGGCCTTCTTCAATGACAAGATGTTCCCCATCGCGCGCGCAGGGGTCACCATCGGGTTCGCTTTCTGACCATTCGGTCACCTTCGCCTTTCGCGATCGGAGGATCGGGACTGCTTCCAGGCGGGTGGGTACAGTTGGCCTGTTCGGCACTGTGCCCACCCGGCTTGCAGCACGTTATAGTACGTTCATCGAACGGCACATGCCTATGCCTTCATGACCAGGGGGGGATGTTCACGTCATTCACCCGGCTTCAAACCGACCAGCCCGTATACCATCGGCAGCTTCCCCTCCATGCCCTTGATCCGGTACAGCCCATCGGCCCCCTGCACCGTGTTCGCGAAACAGTCGTGCGGCGACCCGTCCTCTTCGGTGAAGCGTTCCAGGCGCAGGCCCTCGTTCAGCAGGGCCGTCAGCACCTCGCCCAGGTCGTGGTTCCAGGAATAGGAGGGGAGCTTGATCGCCGCCCCGCGGTCCGCATAGGTCCCTTCCTCCTCCTCCAGGATGGTCTCGCGGTTGAAGTAGGAATACTGCACGTGGGTGAAGTTGTTGTCGAACATCCACACCGCCGGGTGGAACTCCACGAAGACCAGTTTCCCGCCGGGCTTCAAGTAGCGCCGGATGTTCGTCGCCCAGGGCGCCAGGTCGGGCAGCCAGCCGATGGTGCCGTAGCTGGTGTACACCACATCGAAACGACCGTCCAGCTCCGGCCGGTGCTCCACCACATTGCTCAGCACCCACGAGGCGTCCAGTCCGCAGCGCGCCGCCAGCTTCCGCGCCTCGTCCAGTGCCGCATCGCTGATGTCCAGGCCCGTCACCCGGCCACCCAGCCGCGCCACGCTCAGCGTATCCTGCCCGAAGTGGCATTGCAGGTGCAGCACCTCCTTGCCGGCCACGTCGCCCAGCAGCTCCCGTTCCAGCGCCGTCAGCGAGTTCCGGCCCGCCACAAAACCCTCCAGGTCGTACATCCGGGAGCTCAGGTGGTGCGGCACGCGGGCGTTCCACAGCGCGCGGTTCGCCTCAAAGGGATCGGTGGTGGTCATGCCGCGAAACTAATCGTGGCGACAGGTGCCGCTGGATGGGACCTCACCGCTCATCCCCGGGTGGCCACCACCGCCTGCCCAGCATCACCGCCACCAGGGGCAGTATCCTGCATTGCTGCCGCAGCGGACGGTCCATCGCATACAGCGCCGTGAAGCCGCCCAGCGAGGCCAGCAGGCCCAGCTGCTCATCGCCCAGCGCCGTGAAGAGCGCCATGGGCAGGCCGATGGACATCGCAGAGCGCGCTCCGGCGCTCCAACGCCAGGCGTTTTGCTGCAATCGAACTACGTGGTGAACAGTGCGCCGCGTGCGCGGCGGTCGAAGACCAGGCCGCATGGGCCGCAAAGGTCGGTGCTCGGGCAACTCCCGCTACCGGACTACTTGCTCAGGTGTGCGATCTCCGACTTCAGGAAGCGGATCACATCGTCCGTATCCTCAATGCTCGTGCGGCTCTTCTTCTGCGCCTCACGCTGCACCTCCATCCGCTTCAGGTACACCTCACATGCCTTCTTCCGCTCGGTCTTGTTCGTGATGGGCTTCAGCTTCAGCTTGATGAAACCGGAAGAAAGGAAGCTGACGGGTTTAGAGGAGGCTGCTGGCATAGTGGAAAATGGTCCTATTTCGGTGCGAAATGTACGATTCCTGACCGGAATAACGGACATTTAACAGCAATTAGCAACTCCTGCCACACCCGCATTCCCGATCCCCCTCAGCGCAGCACCGTCACATGCCCGGTGAACTCCCGGCCGCTCTCCGTCAGCACCAGCACGTAGTAGTATGTCCCCTCCGGACTGTCCTTCGCCGCCCACTGGCTCCGGTAGTTGGTGGTCTCGTACACCACCTGACCCCAACGGTTGAAGATCGATAAGCGGTTCGCGTAGTACTGCACGTTCTCGATCACGAATTGGTCGTTGATCGCATCCCCGTTCGGGGTGAACACGTTCGGGATGCGGATGTCCTCCGGAATGATCACATACACGATCGAATAGCTCGCCGTGCAGCCGTCCGCCGTGATCACCGTCAGCGTCACGCTATGTTCTCCGGGCAGCGCGTCCTCCCAGGTCCAGGACGATCCCCGGCCCACCACCTCGCCGTCGAGGTCCCAGGCCGCACCGGTGATCGTGCTACCGTTGCTGTCGGAGGCGTCCACGAAGGCGATCGTCGCGCCCTGCGGCTGTGGCGAGGGTGGGGCGAAGGTGAAAAAGGCCGTCGGCAAGGCATAGACCTCCACCTCATCGGTATAGCTGGCCGTGCAGCCGTTCTCCGTCACGCTCAGGGTCACGGGCTGTGCACCGTTGGCCGCGAAGGCCGTCGTCACCGTGCTGCCCGCTCCGGTGCTGGGCGATCCACCCGCTCCGAAGTTCCACGTCAGCACCGCGCTGGGGCCATGAACGCCCGTGGACACCAGCGTAATGCTGTCCACACCGCACAGGGCAGGGGGCGGGGTGAAGCCCGGTTCGGGCTGCAGGTAAACCTCGAAGAGGGCTTCCGTCGTGTCCGCACAGGTCAGGCCCGGCCCCGTGATCAGTGTCACCGTGTAGCTCCCTGGCTCGGCGTAGGTCCATGATGGGTTCGCCTCGGTGCTTTCATCCGCCGTCGTGCTCGGGTCCCCGAAGTTCCATTGGTAGGTGTCGGCCCCCGCGCTGTTGTTCACGAACTGGATCGTCAGGTCGTCACAGAAATCGGTCTGTGGCGCGATCACCGAGAACACCGGCGCATCGCAGGGCACCACCTGGAACATGAAGTCCCGGCGGCTCACCGAAAGCAGCACTCCGTCGCGGTACTCGCTCACGCAGACGCCCACCACATACCGGCCGATCTGCGTCGGTGTCAAGGTCAGCAGCCCCGTCACCGGGTCGATCGTGATCGCCGGAGCCGACGGTATGGGGTCGTTCGCCGAAAAGCCCGCCACCCAGGGAATGAACGCGTAGGGCGGCGCCGTGGCCTGCGAAGGGGTGGGGATCGGTCCGGGGACGATGCCGGCGGAACCGCCCAGGTATGGCGCGCACAGCTCGTACACCAGCTCATCCGCATCCGGGTCCGTCGCCGAATGGTCGAACACCAAGGGCTCGTTCAGGCACAAGGCCACCGGCGGAAGCTCCAGGTAGCGCGGCGAACTGTTCTCCTCCACGCTCCCGGGGATGTTCACCAGTAGCGAAAGACCCACCTCGCCGGCATTCACCACGTTCACGATGCTCGCCGACCGGCAGCACACCTGGTAGGACAGCTGGTAGCCGTCCGGAGCGAAGGGTAGCGCAAACGTGCCCACGTATGTGCGTGTTTCCACACATGCTTCGGGAGGTATGGACAAACAGGGATTGTCCAGCACCACCGGCACCTCCTGCACCGGCCCCGCTGCGTTGACCGACTGTTGGAACAGATACAGGTTCGACACGCCGTTGTACACCCCCACCAGGATGCTCGGCGGCAGGTCAGCCTGTGCCAAGGGCCCGCAATCCCGGTACAGCTTCACCGTGATCTGGTACTGATCGCCACCGAGGTGGTCGTAATACATCTCACCCCCGATCACGTGCGTGGCACCGGCCCAAAAGCCCATCAAGCAGGCCAGCGTAACAAGTATTGATCGGATCATGGTGGTAGGACTAGGACCCGTTCCTGGATGGCCGGGTTGCCTGGTGCAAGCTAGTGTCGCACCCCGTAAGTTCCTTCACCATCTCCGCCCCTCTTTCACCTTCCTGCCGCGTTGGAACATTTCGTCGCAGCGCCCGCTGCGCCGTGCATGTTCCGCCTTGCATGAAGGCGAAATAGTGGCAGACCTTCAGTTAACCAACTTACGGGTTGCGACACTAGCCCCCGCTGTGGATCATTGATCCACAGCCCACAGCGATCCCATCGAACAAGAGAACCGTCGGTGTCAGTGGGAGGGTGATCGTGAATTTCATCTGCGCCATCCCTCTGCTCGCTGCGCGCTCAATTCCGCATTCACCTGCCTGCCGGTAGGCAGGTCTGTGAAATCATCTTCATCTGTGGATAACCCATCGCCTCCGCCGCTGGCGCTGAACTACGCCCCATGCTCCAGCAGCGTTTCCACCGTCCATTGACGCTTTCGGGAATAGGTTCACGCCGGCCTAGCACCACATCCATCGAACGCACCTGTAGTGTCGCTCCCTGGGTCGACCCAACGAAACGGTAGGGTAGGGCCCCTCACAATCCACCGACCCCAGGCCCCGCCGCCACGCCGCTGTTCAGGTGCGCGTGCAGTGCCGCCTCGTTCGGGATCATCACGCGGCGCGCCTTGCTCCCCTCGAAGCCGCCCAGGATGCCGGCGGCCTCCAGTTGGTCCACGATGCGGCCTGCGCGGTTGTAGCCCAGCTTCAGTTTGCGTTGGATCAGGCTTGTGCTGCCTTGCTGGGTCTGCACCACCAGGCGCGCGGCCTCCTCGAACATGCTGTCGCGGTCGCCGTCGTCCACCTCCAGCTCGCCGCCGTCCTCGGTGGGCACTTCGGGTAGGAGCAGGGCATCGGGGTAGCCGCGCTGGTTGCCGATGAAGTCGCAGATCCGCTCCACCTCCGGCGTGTCCACGAAGGCGCACTGGATGCGGATCAGGTCGTTGCCCGTGCTCAGTAGCATATCTCCGCGACCGATCAGCTGATCGGCACCGCCGCTGTCCAGGATCGTGCGGCTGTCGATCTTGCTCGTCACCCGGAAGGCGATCCGCGCCGGGAAGTTGGCCTTGATGGTACCCGTGATGATGTTCACGCTCGGCCGCTGTGTGGCGATGATCAGGTGGATGCCGATGGCCCGGGCCAGCTGCGCCAGGCGGGCGATGGGCGTCTCCACCTCGCGGCCCGCCGTCATGATCAGGTCCGCGAACTCGTCCACCACCAGCACGATGTAGGGGAGGTAGCGGTGCCCGTTCTCCGGGTTCAGGCGCCGGCTGATGAACTTCGCGTTGTACTCCTTGATGTTCCGCACCTGCGCTTCCTTCAGCAGCTCGTAGCGCTCGTCCATCTCGATGCACAGGCTGTTCAGCGTGGCCACCACCTTCTTCGTGTCGGTGATGATGGCGTCGCTGTCGCCCGGTAGTTTCGCCAGGAAGTGCCGCTCGATCTTGTTGAACAGCGTCAACTCCACCTTCTTCGGGTCCACCAGCACGAACTTGATCTGGCTCGGGTGCTTCTTGTACAGCAGGCTTACCAGGATCGCGTTCAGGCCCACAGACTTGCCCTGGCCCGTGGCACCGGCCATCAGCAGGTGGGGCATCTTGGTCAGGTCGGTCACGAAGGTCTCGTTGGTGATGGTCTTGCCCAGTACGATGGGCAGGTCCATGGTGCTGTTCTGGAACTTCTCGCTGGCGATCACCGCCCGCATGCCCACCACCTGGGGCTTGCTGTTCGGCACCTCGATGCCGATGGTGCCCTTGCCCGGGATCGGCGCGATGATGCGAATGCCCAGTGCCGCCAGGCTCAGCGCGATGTCGTCCTCCAGGTTCTTGATCTTGCTGATCCGCACACCCGCCTTCGGGATGATCTCGTACAGCGTCACCGTCGGCCCGATCGTCGCCTTGATCTTGTCGATGCCGATGTTGTAGTGGCCCAGGGTCTCCACGATGCGGTCCTTGTTGGCCTCCAGCTCCTCCTTGGTCACGGTCAGCTCGCCCGTGCCATGGTCCACCAGCAGGTCCAGCGGCGGCAGCTCATAGCTGCTCAGGTCCAGCTTCGGGTCGTACTCACCGAACTCCTGCAGCTTGCTTTCGATCTCGTCCTCGCTCAGCACCTCCTCCGCCTGCGCCACCTGCACGTCCATGCCGTTCAGGTCGCCGCTCAGCTCATGTGCCAACACTGGTGAAATGATCGGCTCCACCACCTCGAAGGGCGCCGACTCCAGTTCCAGTTCGGCCACGGGTTCTACCTCGAGCGAAGTCGAGAGGTCCTCCACTTCGGTCAGGAGCTCCTCTTCCTCCTCCACCAGTTCCTCTTCCTCGGTCCCGGCCGCGAGCTCGTCCTCCTCAACCTCCTCCACATCTTCCAGTTCCTCCTCATCCACGGCCATCAAGGGCTCCAACACCGGTGCAGCCTTCACGCGCACGCCGCTCACCGGCACGGCCGGGGTCTCCGTTGCGTCCTCGTCCTCATCCTCCTCGGCACGCGACGCACGCCACTGTTTCATCCGTTCGAACACATCGCCCAGCCAGTGGAAGCTCAGGTTGAAGGTGTACACCGCAAAGGCACCGGCAGAGAAGACCAGCAGCGCACCCGCGCCGAAGTTGCCGAGCAAGGTGGTCAGGTGTTTGGTGATCGCGAAGCCCACGCCCCCTCCCAGGAACATGTATTCGCCCCGGAAGAAGAAGCCCAGCAGGGCCGGCAGCCACACCAGCGCCATCGCCGTCCAGCCCAGCGCGCTGCGCAGGGGTAGGAGCCAGGTGCCCAGCAGGATGCGGATGCCCGCCAGGAAGCTCCACAGCGGCAGCGCGAAGGCCGCCACCCCGAACCAGGTGTGGATGAACTGGTGGCTGATCAGCGCGCCGAACTTGCCCAGCCAGTTCTCCGCCCGGATACTGGTGTCGAAGATCGCGCCCCACGAACGGCTCGTCAGGTCCTGGTCGATGCGCCAGGTGAACAGGAAGGAGGTGAAGGCCACTACCAAGTAGAAGGCGCCCAGCACCAGAAAGAGCCCGAAGACCTTGTGCGTGCGCTCATCGCCCAGAAAGTCCTTGAACCGTGCCCAGCGGCCCTCGCCGACCGGCTCGGTGCTCTCGCGGCGCCGGCGTTTCGGTGCTGCTTCCTCGGTGGGGGCGCTCTCGCGTACCCTGTTGCTCTTCTCCCTGGCCACGTGCAATGCGGATAAACCCGCGCGCTGGCGGGACGATCAAAAGTATCCGGACGTGCAGGGACAACGCCCCGAAGGGAGCGTCTATTATCAACAGCGAAACGTTGGCGGGCGCTGTTCTTCGAGGCACCCAAGAAGCAACTCGGGCCGCCCAGCGAGTGGAGCGGCCCGTGCCAATGGGGGTGAAGCGATCCTACATGGAGAAGGTCCCCACCACTTCGGCCAGTTCATGATGAAGCACCGCGGCGGGCACCTCCTCGAACTCCTGCTTGCGTTCGAACTTCGTGCGGTCCACCTTACCTGGGGTCACCGAGATGGCGTCCAGGCGCATCCGCATGCCGTACTGCACCACGTCGTAGCGCATCAGCACGCCGGGCACATCCGCGAAGGGGCCGAACCAGTTGGGATTCTTCATCTCTATCCGGTCCGTGAACCACAGCTCGATCTCGGGCTCGTCCATCTTGTCGAACACCGCCACAGCCTTGCGGCAGGGGTAGCCCGCAATGGTTTCCAGGTCGCTGGTGTATAGGATCGTGGGTCGGCCGCTCTTGGGGTTGAACAGCTCCAGGTCGCGGGGCAGCATGTGCGCCATGATCTTCTTGCTCATCAAGCTCAGGTGGTAATCCAGCGCCTTGCTCGTGTTGTCCGAGATCATCGTCGTGCGGAAGATACCCATGCCTGCGCTCAGTTCGGCCACCTGCCGGTCATCGCAGAAGGTCACCGTGGTGCGCTCCGGAAGCATGCCGGCCATGATACCGTTGGGATCGCAGTCAGGGAAGCTCAGGGCGTACTCGATCACCCCCTCGCCGATGCGGCCGTCCAGCAGGATGGTGTCGCAGCTGTTGAGCAGGGCGCCTGCGGAAACAAGGGATAGGGTCGTGAGGAAGCGTGCATTCATCGGTCGGTCGTTCAGGTCGATGGTCGTGATACGCATCTAGGTCGCCTTTCGTTGCGCACCTGTCCGATCCGGGGCACTGGACGGTGGTGGACCCACTGCGCCTGTCGGCGCGTGGGCTGAATGCGTGGGACCACGGATACACACAGATGAACACGTATAATACAGCCCATATCGGTTCTCCTGAACGGTTGCCTGCGGTCAGGTGATGAACGTTGCTTCGGTTCTGATGGCACTTGGTAGTAGACCTTCCATTCCGATGGTCCGCTTAATGGGCCCAGTGGACGCGGGTCCCAGGCCCTCATCCGTGTTCATCTGTGTGTATCCGTGGTTAATGACCTTCCATTCCATTGGTCCGCTTCATGCCCCCGCCGGAGACGGGGCCCAGGCCCTCATCCGTGTTCTCCCGAGGCCTCGGGACGCGTGTATCCGTGGTTAAAGCCTGTCCTATCAAGGCGCGACCGCAGGTCTCGCACTACCCCATAGCACTCGTCGTATCCAGACCCCGATCACCCGAAGCATACCTTTGGCGCACCCCCTGAAGGGTCTGTATGGAATTACGATTGATCGAAGCGGCCTCCGAGATCGGGGCGGGTAAACGGGGCGCCAGCATGGGCATGGCCGCCCTGCGCGTGGCAGCCTGGAAACTCGGCAGCGAGCTTTTCGGACATGCCGAGGAGACCATCCTCCGCGACGAGAACGACGTGCTCTACGAGGACGACATCTCGCCCAATGCCCACCACATCGACGGGCTCATCCGCTTCGAGAGCGACCTGGCGTACGAGGTCTATAAGTACTTGAGGAATAACGTATTTCCCATTGTCGTTGGTGGTGATCATTCGATCGCCATCGGTTCTGTCTCCGGCACCAAGATGGCCTTCCCCGATAAGCGCATCGGCGTCGTCTGGATCGATGCCCACGCCGACCTCCACACCCCCTGGACCACCCCCAGCGGTAACGTTCACGGCATGCCCCTCGCCCTGCTGATGCATATCGAGAAGAAGGGCAAGAACCGTCCCCAGGTCTTCACCATGGACACTTGGGACCGCCTCCGCAAGATCGGGGTCAGCGGCCCCAAGATGATGCCCAGCGACCTGGTCTTCATCGCCCTGCGCGACTACGAGCCAGAGGAGCGCGCCATCATCGAAGAGCACGGCATCAAGGTCATCACCGTCGCCGACCTCCGCCAGCGCGGTGCCGCCACCGTGGTGCAGGAGACCCTGGCCCACCTCACCGCCTGCGACAAGATCCACATCAGCTTCGACGTCGACAGCCTCGACCCCTCCATCTCCGTCGGCACCGGCACCCCCGTTCCCGACGGTCTATTCACCGACGAAGCGTCCGCCATGCTCCAAGGCTTCTGCGCCGACCCCCGCACCGCCACCCTCGATGTGGTGGAGATCAATCCCTCGCTGGACACCAACAACGCCATGGCCGAAGCCACGCTGAAGATCCTGGAGCCCTTGTTCCCGATCTTGAGGAAGAGGTAGGACGACGCCAAGGTGGCGATGAGCACATGAGCGCATGCTCACATAAGCACGACGCGTTCCACCTTGGTATGATCGTGTGATCCCATGTCGCAAAGCGCCTCCGCTGTCCTCCTCATCCGCCCGACCGGCTTCGGCTACGATAGCGAGACCGCGGCCAGCAACGGGTTCCAGCAGCGCTTGGAACGGGAGGACATCCGGGAGCGGGCCGAACAGGAGTTCGATGAGCTGCTCGCCGCCCTTCGCCATTGCTGCATCCACACCATCGTGCTCGACCCCGTGGACCTTGCGGCCCCCAACGCCGTGTTCCCCAACAACTGGCTCAGTACCCACGCCCACGGCACGGTCGTCACCTATCCCATGTGCACCCCCTCTCGCCGGGTGGAGCGTGACCCCGCCATCGCCGAGGTCCTGCGGCGCGAGGGCTTCATCGTTCGACAGGTGATGGACCTTTCTCCCTGGGAGGAAAAGGACCTCTTTTTGGAAGGCACCGGCAGCCTGGTCTTGGACCGTGTGAAGCGCCTGGCCTACGCCGTCCTCTCACCCCGCACCCATCCCTCCGCGCTCAATGGCTGGTGCGAGCAGCTGGGCTACGTGCCCGTTCCCTTCACCGCCACCATGGACGGCACCCTCAGCGGCCAGCCCATCTACCACACCAACGTGGTCATGAGCATCGGCCAGCACTTCGCCGTGATCTGCTTCGACGCCATGCCCTATCCCGCAGAGCGCCAGGAACTGCGCGAAGAACTGACCAAGGCGGGCAAGGCCATCATCCCCATCACCCTGGACCAGATGCACCACTACGTGGGCAACATGCTGGAGCTCCGCGGTGGACGGGAGGGGAGCGAGCCCTTCCTTTTCCTTTCAGAGACCGCCTTCCAAGCCCTGCGCCCCGACCAGCGCATCGCCTTGGAGCAGTTCGCGCAGTTGGTGCCGGTGGCCATACCCACCATCGAGGCGGTGGGCGGTGGCAGCGTGCGGTGCATGTTGGCGGAGGTTTTCCTACCCGGCGCCATTCGTCGCTGAGTCCTTCCTTTGCATCCCAGATCATGTTCCAGGATAGACTGCAAGCCCAGCTCGTGCCCGCGCTCCAGAGCGCCTTCCAACACTTGTTCAGCCATGAGCTCGATGTGCGCAGTGTCGGCTTCCAACCGACCCGTCCTGAGTTCGAGGGCGACCTGACCATCAACGTCTTCCCCTTCCTGAAGATCAGCGGGAAAGGGCCGGAGCAGACGGCCACGGCCATCGGTGAGTTCCTTCAGCGCGAGGTGCCCATCGTGGAGCGCTTCAATGTGGTCAAAGGTTTCCTCAACATCGTCATCGCGGATAGCTACTGGACCGACTTCCTGCGCGAGGCCGGCAGCACGGACATCCTGCAGTTCCCCGCCACGGGCCGCCAGGTGATGGTGGAGTACAGCTCGCCCAACACCAACAAGCCCCTGCATCTGGGCCATCTGCGGAACAACTTCCTGGGGCACAGTGTCAGCCGCATCCTGCAGGCCGCAGGCAACGAGGTGTTGCGCGTGCAGATCATCAACGACCGGGGCATCCACATCTGCAAGAGCATGGTGGCCTGGCAGAAGTTCGGGAAGGGCGAAACGCCCGAAAGCAGCGGCCTGAAGGGTGACAAGCTCGTGGGCAAGTACTACGTGGAGTTCGACAAGGCCTACAAGGCCGAGATCGAGCACCTGGTGACGGGAGGCATGCCGAAGGAGGACGCCGAGAAACAGGCAGCGCTGATGAAGGAGGCCCAGGCCATGCTCCTCGCGTGGGAGGCCAATGACACCGCTGTCCGCGCATTGTGGGAGCAGATGAACGGCTGGGTCTATGCCGGCTTCAACGCCACCTACACCCGCATGGGGGTGGAGTTCGACAAGCTCTACTACGAGAGCCAGACCTACGTGCTGGGCAAGGAGGACGTGCGCAAGGGCCTGGAGAAAGGCGTGTTCTACACCAAGCCCGATGGCAGCGTGTGGGTGGATAACACCGCCGAAGGCCTGGATGAGAAGGTCCTGCAGCGCGGTGATGGCACCAGCCTCTACATGACGCAGGACATCGGCACCGCCGTGAAACGCTTTGAGGAGTTCCCCGGGCTGCAGCAGCTGATCTACGTCGTCGGCAACGAACAGGACTACCACTTCAAGGTCCTGTTCATCATCCTGAAGAAACTGGGCTTCACCTGGGCCGAGGGTCTGCACCACCTGAGCTATGGCATGGTGGACCTGCCCAGCGGCAAGATGAAGAGCCGTGAAGGCACCGTGGTGGACGCCGACGACCTGATGCAGGAGGTGGTGGACGAGGCCCGCAAGGCCGGCGAGGAGCTCAGCAAGCTGGACGAGTTCAGTGAGGAGGAGAAGAGCGCCCTGTACGAGATGATCGGCCTGGCTGCTTTGAAGTACTACCTCCTGAAGGTCGACCCCAGGAAGCGTATGCTCTTCGATCCCGCGGCGAGCATCGACCTGCAAGGGCACACGGGGCCGTTCATCCAATACACCTATGCCAGGATCCGTTCCCTGTTGCGCAAGGCGGGTGAAATGGGCACATGGTCACATGCGCACATGACCACATGGCCCTTGCTCCCCGAAGAGCGAGCGGTGATCAAGCTGCTGCACCAATTGCCTGCGGTGCTGAACGAGGCCGCTGCAAAGCTTGAACCATCCGCCATCGCCAACCACACCTACGAACTGGTGAAGGCCTACAACAGCTTCTACCAATCCGTGCCGGTGATGAAGGAGGAGGATGCGTCCAAGCGCACATTCCGTTTGGGCCTGAGCGAGGCAGTGGGAACAGCCACCAAGAAGGCGATGTGGTGCCTGGGGATCCAGGTGCCCGAGAGGATGTGATCAGAACTTCGGGCAGGGTACCACCTTGTGTCGGCGGTTCTTCGCTTTGCGGGGCCATTCGTAGATCAGGCTGATCTCGTGGGCGCCGCCGCTCTTCATGGTGAGCTTGCTGATGGTGATGTCGTAGCTGTAGGTGAAGCGGAACTGCTCATCCACCAGCAGACCGGCCATCAGGATCATCGCCTCGCTGTTGCTGTAGCCCTGCTGGTAGGCCTTGGCAACGGGAAGGCCGCGGTACCAAAGCCCCCCGGTGAGCTGGCCGTGCTCGATGTAGCCGCCCACGTCCAGCTGGTCCCACTTGCCTTGTGCCTTGTAATGGGCTGCCAGGGTCATGCGGGTGTCGCTCTTGCCGATGGGGCGCCCGTCGATGGGGAACTTGTAGCCCACGTGCACGCTGCTGCGCATGGCCAGACGGGTCTCTCCATAGAGCATCAGGCTCTGGTTGGGACGGTTCAGGTGGTTCACCGAGATGCCCGCCCAGAACTGTTCGCTGTAGTACATGGTGCCGGCCGCGATGTCGAGGTAGCTGATCTGCTCGATCAGGTTGGCCTCCACGGTGGTGGCCGCGTTGTCCCTGATCACCTGGTCGGCGAAGAGGTAGCCTCCGGGGTCCACGCCGCGCATGGTATAGCCCAGGCGAGTGCCGAAACGGATGGCGCGTTTGTAATTGATGCGTGCCTCGTAGCTATAGCTCAACCCTACGGTGGTGGAGGTGAGGCCGTTGGTGCCCGCCTTGTCACGCATTGCCATGCCGCCGATGCCCCCGTTCATGGTGCTGAAGCGGTGGTCGTAGGCCGCCATGAAGCTCTCGTAGCCGGGTTGTACACCGGGCCACTGCAAGCGGTAGTTCAAGGCGATGCGGTCCTGGTGCGTGTTGCCCGTCAGAGCCGGGTTCACATATTGCGCTGCCGCATAGAACTGCGAGAACTGAGGGTCCTGAGCCTGTGCGGCGAGGGTCGCCAGCAGCAACGCCCCCGGAAGGATGTGGCGTGCGCTGTTCATCGGAAGAGGGTCAGATCAGTGAGTTTCACCACTTCCTTGCCGTCCACGAACTGCACCCAGGTCTGTACCACGTACACGTCCTGCGGGCTCAGTTGGCCACGGTAGTAACCGTCCCAGCCCTGCCGGATATCGGTGCTTTCGAAGATCAGTTCGCCCCAGCGATTGAAGATCCGCATGCGGAACTCGTCCACGAAGCGCGCGAAGGGGTAGAACACGTCGTTGCTGAGGTCGCCGGGGATCCAGCCGCCACCGCCACCACCGTTGGCGTTGGGCGTGAAGGCGTTGGGCACGGTGACGTCATACACCGGGTTGATGGTGATCGTGCCCGAGGCCATGTCGCTGCAGCCGTAGGCGTCCTCCACATACAGCTCCACCTCGAAGGTGCCCACCTCGAGGAATTGGTGCGAAGGGTTCTGGGCGTCGCTGGTGCCGCCATCGCCGAAGAGCCATTCGTGGCTGCTGATGGTGCCGGTGCTCTGGTCGGTGAACTGGATCACCGCGTTGTCGATATCCGCCGTCCATGCCGAGGCGGTGAAGGCGGCCATGGGGGGCAGGTGCGCGATGACCGCACCGGTGGAAGGGGCCGTACTACTGCAGCCGGCTGCAGTGGTCACGGTGAGGCCCACTTGGTAGCTGCCCGCCTGGTAGATGACCGTGGGGGCCACTGCCGTGGAGGTCTGCCCGTTGCCCAGGGTCCACAGGTAGCTGATGCCGCTGGCGAGTCCAAGGTTGGGAAGTTGCACGCTCAGTGGTGCGCAGCCTTCGGCGATGATGGGCGGAAGCTGGATGGCTGGCGGCACATCCAGACGCAGTTGCACCACGTCCGTGCGCGTGTTGCCGCACTGATCGGTCACGGTCACGGTCAGGTCCTGGTCACCAGTGATGGGGTGGGTGAAGGGACCGGTGCCCACTTGCCCCGTTGGGGTCCACAAGAGGCTGGAGGTGCCGGGGTAGTTCCCGAAGACAGCACCCACCGTGGCCACACCTCCAGGGCAGACGGTCGTGTCGCCGTAGGCCAGGAAGGTGGCGGTGTTCAGGTTCAGCACGGTCACCGGATGCTGCACGGCCGGGCTTGTACAGCCCAGCTGGTCGGTGACCGTCACGGTGACCAACTGCGACAAGTTGAATGCTGCCGTGAGCACGGGCCCCGAACCGAGGCCCACCCAGGTGTAGACGTAGTTGCCGCTGCCGCCCTGGGCCTGTGCCGTCAGCGTCACGGGCGCGTTCACACACACGGTATCGGGCACCTGGGCCGTGAGGGTCAGGGGCTGTGGCTGGTCGATGGTGGCGGTGGCCGTGATCTCGCATCCGTTGGCATCGGTGATGGTGGCGGTGTAGGACCCGGCGCTCAGGTTGGCTTGTGTCAGGCCCATGCCTCCGCTGTTCCAGTTCACGGTGTAGGCCGGTGTTCCGCCGGTGACGGTCAGTTGCACGGCGCCGTTGTTCCCGCCGTAGCACGTCACATCGGTGCTCATCACGGCCGTCGTGGCGAGCACGGGAGGGTCGATCAGCGTGGCGCTCAGGGTGGTGTCGCAGCCCAAGGCATCGCTCACTGTGATGCTGTAGGTGCCAGCCGTCAATCCGCTGGCGCTGGCCGTGGTCTGTGCAGCAGGGTCGTTCCACTGGTAGCTCAGGCCGCCCAGCTCGGGGGCGTAAATGATGCTTCCGTTCTGCGCGCCGTTGCACAAGGGTGCAGTGGTGCTCAGTCCTGCGGTGAGGAAGCTGTTGCTCAGGGCGATGAACACGCTGTCCTGGTCGGGTGGACAGGTGTTGTTCCCCGTGGTGGTCAGTACCAGCGTCACGCCGCCGGCGATCACCTCGCTCGTGTTGGGGAAGTACTGGATGCTGGCCCCCGTGCCACTGATGGTGCCGTTTCCGCCGGACCAGCTGGCCCCGGTGGCGTTGGTCACCGAACCTTGGATGCTGATGGGGAAGGCGTTCAGGCAACCCACCAGATCGGGCCCGGCATTGGCCACGTTGGGCAGTCCTTGGGGGGTGATGGTGATCGATCCGCTTGCCGGTGCACAGTTGTTCGCATCGGTGATGCTCACCGTGTAGGTGCCGCTGGTGGCGGAGATGCTCGGTGTTGTGGCCCCGTTGCTCCACAGGTAGCTGTAGGGTGGGGTGCCGCCGGTGACGGTCACGGTGGCCGTTCCATCGCCGTTGCCCAGGCAGGCCTCATCCGT
>CAMCAZ010000069.1 GCA_945872795.1 Chryseobacterium gleum | reverse complement strand
GTGCTGACAAGCCGCGCCAAGTGCGAAACCGGCTACGTGGTCGAAGCGAAGGTCGCACTGGACCTGCTCGCCGCACACGCGCCGGAAGCAGCAGCTTGGTGGCGTACCAATGCACCGCGTTTCTTGGAGCCAGGGCGCTGCTTTCTGTTCGCCGCTGAGGTGTGTGAGGACATCAGTGGAACAACCGCCTGAACGCTCAACTGCATGGCCCGTGGGAAGCGGTGGAAGCATGTCGTTACTGGCCAGCACCGTAGCCATCGAGCGAGATGGTGAAACCGTGGACGATGAGGCGGGGCATGGGCATTAGAGCGCCTCAAGCTCTTGTCTCAACGCGGACAACGTCGTTGGTTGATAGGACAGTTGCGTAAATGGCGTCTCCGAAACGGTAACATGCTGGATCGCCGTAAGTAGTTCCGAAGACCTGCGGTCGATTGCGATGACCGTTGCTGGTGCTCCCTTCGGAACATCATGGAAGACGAATTGTCCGGCAATCCAATCAGGCTTCAGAACTCCCTTAACATCCTTAAGGACCAACTTGAGGTCAACGGCCTTCTCTCCTACCACGGCGAAGTCAACTCGCTCGGGTGCCTCTAGAAAACGGTCGCAGTTGATCCAACCCAATTTGGAAACGCTGAAGATGTAATAGTTCAGTTCCGCATCGTCCATGCTCTTGATTGGTTCACGTTCGAAGCGAGCGTACTTACGATTGAAAGAACTTACGTACGCCGAGTCGGTCCGAAACAAGGGCACCATGCCGCCATCCGTGATACCAAGGTGACCCTCGCGTTCGATCACGGTCCCGTTCCGATCCACGCCGGGTTCGAGAAGCGGCAAGTTCCTGACGAAGCGGATCAGCTCGCTCCGAGTGCCGGGCGAGACCTTGGCCTTCACCACCGGCCGGGAAACGCGGCCCGCTTTGTCGATCATGAAGTCCACTTCAGCATACCTATCCAGCGCTGCGATCTCCTTCCTGGCAGGTTCGGCGAAATCAAACCGATCCACGTACCGCTCCATAGGGTTCCAGGAGTAGCCCGTGTCAACGAAGTTCTGCTGTTTGAATTCGAAGGCGGTCGAGTCATCATGGCTCACCCATCGATAGCCCCACATCCCCAACTTCAGCACGCTCTTGACCAGAGCGGTGGTATCAATGCTCCAGTCGACCACGGCGCTATCGGAAGAACCCTGGGAGGGATAGAACAAATCCATTGGAAGTGATTCGCCGCGCTCTTTGGGGAAATGCACGATTACGTTCACCCCGGACTTCAAAACGAGTTCACGGCCTTCGCAAAGCGCCTGGAGATGGACCATGCCGCCTGTTTCAAGCGGCGAAATGCCCGACATGGTACTTGTCCCGGACAGCACTATGTCGCTTGTGCTATAGAGCTCCTTCATTTCCATCTTGACGGGACCCTGAGCTGGCGTGCCATCCGCGAAAACGAACGCCTCCTTAGGCACGAAAACACGCGTGCCTTGCGGACCGAACAGTGTGGTGTCCGTCTTGCCAGATATCTCGAACGTAGAGACCGGTAGTTTGAACGGCTCAGGCTCTTGGGTTACCGGCGTCGGCTGACTTTCACAACCTGAAAGAAGCAAAGCAGCCACAACACTGAGAGCAATCAACAGGTTCGCCATGTTAGGTTGCATTGTTCGCGTGAGCGATTGAAGCGGAAAGCCCGCAAGCAAGGAGGAACGACGAGTGCGGACTTGCAGCGGAAAGCGCGACCCGAGGCTTTGCGAGGGGCACGCCCAAGAGAAGAAAGGTGAGCTGTGAAGTGTTAGTTGTGAAGTGTGATGTGCATCTCCCTCACTGCTCCGCACTCACCCCTCACACTTCAATTGAGGTTCAAGTACGCCCCCAACCCATGCAACCCACCTTCCCTCCCATACCCGCTCTCCTTGTACCCGCCGAAGGGTGAGGTGGGGTCGAACTTGTTGTAGGTGTTGGCCCAGATCACACCCGCGCGCAATTTGCTGGTGAGGTTGAAGATCTTACTGCCTTTGTCCGTCCACACGCCGGCGCTGAGGCCGTAGGGCGTGTTGTTGGCTTTCTGGATCACCTCGTCCACGGTGCGGAAGGTCTGCACGGCGAGCACGGGACCGAAGATCTCCTCCTGCGCGATGCGCGCGCTTTGCGCCACGTTGAGGAAGAGCGTGGGGCGGCACCAGAAGCCTTTGCTGGGCAGGTCGCACGCGGGCTGGTACATCTCCGCGCCGTCGGCTTGACCGATCTTGAGATACTTGTTGATGGTGCCGAGCTGTTCCTTGCTGTTGATGGCGCCGATGTCGGTGTTCTTGTCGAGCGGATCG
The DNA here is from genome assembly GCA_945872795.1 of Chryseobacterium gleum. Taxonomy (GTDB): domain Bacteria; phylum Bacteroidota; class Bacteroidia; order Flavobacteriales_F; family PHOS-HE28; genus PHOS-HE28. The sequence continues at coordinate 13,947 of CAMCAZ010000069.1, read as the reverse complement.
CCCACGACGAGCGAGCGCATGCGGTGCTTGAGCTTGCGGATCACTTCGTCGTGCACGCCTTCTTCCACGAAGAGGCGGCTGCCGGAGCAGCAGACGTGGCCCTGGTTGAAGTAGATGCCGTTGATGATGCCTTCGACGGCCTGGTCGATGGTGGCGTCGGCGAAGATGATGTTGGCCGCCTTGCCGCCGAGTTCGAGCGTGGCCTTTTTACCCGTGCCAGCGATGCTCTTCTGGATGAGCTTGCCCACGCCGGTGCTACCGGTGAAGGCGATCTTGTCGATGCCCGGATGGTTGACGAGCGCGGCACCCGTGGCGCCCGCACCGGTGATGATGTTGACGACGCCATCGGGCAGCTCGGCTTCCTGGATGAGCTCGGCGAGCAGCAAGGAGGTGAGCGGTGTGGTCTCGGCGGGCTTCAGCACCACGGTGTTGCCGCAGGCCAGCGCGGGCGCGATCTTCCACGCGGCCATGAGCAGCGGGAAGTTCCACGGGATGATCTGTCCGGCGACGCCCAATGCGCTCGGTGTTTTTCCGGGGAAGGCGTAACCGAGCTTGTCGGCCCAACCGGCGTAGTAGAAGAAGTGCGCAGCGGCGAGCGGCACGTCCACGTCGCGACTTTCACGGATGGCCTTGCCGCCGTCCATGCTTTCGACCACGGCGAACTCGCGCGCCTTCTCCTGCAGCAAGCGCGCGATGCGGTAGATGTACTTGGCGCGTTCGGCGGCGGGCATCCTGCTCCACACATTGTCGTAGGCCTTGCGCGCGGCTTTCACGGCGGCGTCCACATCGGCTGCGTTGGCTTCGGCGATGCGCGCGATCTTCTGCTCGTTGGCGGGGTTGATGGTGTCGAAGTAGTTGCCGCTCTTGGGCTTCACCCATTTCCCTCCGATGAACAAGTCATACTCGGACTTGAGGGTGAAGTGGTCTTTGGATTCGGGGGCGGGCGCCAAAGCCCAGTCGATCGTCTTCTTCTTGGTGGCCATTGCGGATCCGCCGGAGTCTATGCCGGAAAGGCGGTGAGCGAAGGTAGGGAGCCGGCCTGCTTATCTTGACCGTGCCCACGATCAGACCACCTCCACGCTCCACCCAACCGTGCTTCCCGCGCGGAAGGGCACCAGCTCCTCCCCGTCGAAGGGGAAGGTGACGGGCACAGGCACCTCGCACCGCGTGAGCGTGATGCGATCAGTGTTGCGCGGCAGCATGTAGTGGTCCGGTCCGTGGAAACTCGCGAAGGCCTCCAGCTTGTCCAGCGCGCCGGCACGGTCGAACACCTCGGCATAGAGCGCGAGCGATGCATGGGCCGTGTACACGCCCGCACAGCCACAGGCGGTCTCCTTGGTGGGCCGGGCATGGGGCGCACTGTCGGTGCCGAGGAAGTACTTTGGGTTGCCGCTCGTGGCCGCCGCCACCAAGGCCTCCCGGTGCGTGCCGCGCTTCAGGATGGGCAGGCAGTACAGGTGCGGACGGATGCCCCCGGCCAGCATGTCGTTGCGGTCCAGCAGCAAGTGGTGCGCGGTGATGGTGGCGGCCACCTTGGGCGAAGCGGCCTCCACGAACTGCACGGCATCGCGCGTGGTGATGTGCTCCAGTACGATGCGCAGCTCGGGGAAGCGCTCGATGATCGGGCGCAGGTGTCGCTCCAGGAAGACCTTCTCCCGGTCGAAGATGTCGATCTCCGCATCGGTGACCTCCCCGTGGATGAGCAGCGGGATGTCGTACCGCTGCATGGCCTCCAGCGCCGGGTAGCAGAGCTCCAGCGAGGTGACGCCGGAGTCGGAGTTGGTGGTGGCACCGGCAGGATAGAGCTTCACGGCCGTGACAGCGCCGCTCTCCTTCGCCAAGGCGATCTCGGCGGGCGAGGTGCGGTCCGTGAGGTACAGCGTCATCAACGGCTGGAACACGCTGCCGGCAGGCACGGCGGCCATGATGCGCTCCCGGTAGGCCATGGCGTCCTTCACCGTGGTGACGGGCGGCTTCAGGTTGGGCATCACGATGGCCCGGCCCAGGTGGCGCGCAGCGTGCGGCACGGTGGTGGCCAGCGCGCCGCCGTCACGCAGGTGGATGTGCCAGTCATCAGGACGGGTGATGGTGATGCTGTCCATGGGGGCTTAGCGGAAGGCGGTCGCTGGAAATTGGTCTAATCGATGCTGAAATAGTCCGCGCTCTGGTAGTGGCCGTCGGCCTCCTTCTGCAACTGCATGAGGATGTCGTTGGCGAGGCTGCTGGCGCCGAAGCGGAACCAGTGGTTGCTGAGCCATTCGGGCCCGAGCTCTTCCTTGACCATCATCAGGTAATGCAGGGCCTGCTTGCTGGTGCGGATGCCGCCGGCTGGTTTCATGGCGATCATCTGACCGGTCTTGAGGTAATGATCCCGGATGGCGTGGAGCATCACGAGGGTGACCTCCATGGTGGCGGCCGGATTGATCTTGCCGGTGCTGGTCTTGATGAAGTCGGCACCCGCAGCGATGGCGATGTCGCTGGCCAGACGGACCTTGTCGTAGGTGCCGAGCTCGCCGGTCTCGAGGATCACTTTCAAGCGTGCATCACCGCAGGCCTCCTTGATGGCGGCGATCTCGTCGAAGACGAAGTTGTAGTCGCCGCTGTGGAACCGGCCGCGGCTTATGACCATGTCGATCTCGTCGGCACCCTCGCTGACGGCGAACCTGGTGTCGGTGATCTTGACGGCTTTCGGGGCCTGGCCGCTGGGGAAGGCGGTGGAGACGGAGGCGACCTTGACGCCGCTGTCGCCGAGGGCCTTCTTCGCGACCTTCACCAAGGAAGGGTACACGCAGACGGCGGCCACCGTGGGCAGGCCTGGGAGGCTGTCGTGCGGGTGCATGGCCTTGTAGCACATCTGTTGCACCTTGCTGGGCGTGTCGGCACCCTCCAGCGTGGTGAGGTCGATCATGCTGAGGGCGAGCTTCATGCCCTGCACCTTGGTCTCCTTCTTGATGCTGCGCGTCTTGATGCGGGCCACGCGCTCCTCGATGCCCACCTGGTCGATGGTGGGGCTGGTGCGGGAGCTGGGGACGGAGGGTGCAGGGGACTTTGTCGCTGTGGCCATGGTGCGTTGGCCAAAGATAGACGGCGTGCGGTGCTGGATCGGTTCGGGCTTGTAGCTACGTGTCGGGCCTTCAGCCCTCCGATCACCGTTCGATCCGTTAGCCGCCACCTATGGTGACGGCGACGATGGGTCGGGCCCTTGGCCCTTTGCGATGCTTCCAGCAGCCCCTTGGAGTTCAGTACCTTCACGGCGCTTTTCCATGAGCGCCAAACCTGCCCACATCCACCCCGTTTTCGACCGCCTGCTGCAGCGCGGCAACAAGGAGGCACTGCTGGGCCAACACGGCCTGTGCATCTGGATGACGGGCCTGAGCGGCAGCGGCAAGAGCACGATCGCGGTGGAGCTGGAACGCCTGCTGCATGCCGAGGGCATCCACAGCATGGTGCTGGACGGCGACAACGTCCGCACCGGCATCAACAGCAACCTGGGCTTCAGCGAGGCGGACCGCACGGAGAACGTCCGCCGCATCGCGGAGGTGGCCAAGCTCTTCGTGGTCAACGGGACCGTGACCATCTGCTGCTTTGTGAGCCCGACCATCGCGATCCGCGAACAGGCGAAAGCGATCATCGGCGCGAACGACTTCGTGGAGGTCTTCATCGACACCCCGCTGGAAGAGTGCGAGCGCCGCGATGTGAAAGGTCTCTACGCCAAGGCACGCGCCGGTGAGGTGAAGGATTTTACGGGGATCAGTGCGCCCTTCGAGGCACCTGTGCAAGCCGATATCGTTGTGACGACCACCGGCCGTGAGCCAGATGACAGCGCCGGTGACATCTTCGCATTCACTCTACCGCGGATCAAGCGGGACTAAAATGCAGAACACCGCAGAGGTCGCAGAGGGCTTGACCTCGTCCGCATGCGCATTCCTTTGCGTGCTCTGCGCTCTCTGCGGTAAACAAAACCGTGGTTCGAACTAGACGAACATGCATTCCTACCGACTCACCCACCTGAAGGAACTGGAGAGCGAGAGCATCCACATCCTGCGCGAGGTGTACGCCCAGTTCGAGAACCCTGCGCTGCTCTTCAGCGGTGGCAAGGACAGCATCGTGTGCTTCCACCTGGCGCGCAAGGCCTTCTTCCCCAGCCGGGTGCCCTTCCCACTGCTGCACGTGGACACGGGGCACAACTTCGAGGAGACGATCGTTTTTCGCGACAAGCTGGTGCACGAGCATGGTGCCAAGCTGATCGTAGGCAGCGTGCAGGAGAGCATCGACCAGGGCAAGGTGAGCGAGGAGACCGGCTACTACGCCAGCCGCAACAAACTGCAGACGGTGACGCTGCTGGATAGCATCGAGGCGTACAAGATCGACTGCGCCATCGGCGGCGGCCGGCGCGATGAAGAGAAGGCCCGCGCCAAGGAACGCGTGTTCAGCCACCGCGATGAATTCGGCCAATGGGACCCGAAGATGCAGCGGCCCGAGCTGTGGAACCTGTACAACGGACGCAAACGCGTGGGCGAGCACTTCCGCGCCTTCCCCATCAGCAACTGGACGGAGATGGACGTGTGGCAGTACATCCTGCTGGAGAACATCCCCATCCCGAGCATCTACTTCAGCCACGAACGGGAGGTCTTCCTGCGCGATGGGGTGATCTACGCCAACTCGCCCTTCATGAACCTGAAACCGGAGGAGAAACCCTTCCGCATGCAGGTGCGCTTCCGCACGATCGGTGACATGAGCTGCACCGGTGCCGTGGATTCTCCGGCGAGCACGTTGGAGGAGATCATCGCCGAGGTGGCCTCGTCACGTGTGACCGAACGTGGCAGCCGGCAGGATGACAAGCGCAGCGAAGCTGCCATGGAAGACAGGAAGAAGGAAGGTTATTTCTGACCCCACACACATCCGCTGCACGTTGCGTGTTACGTGTGGACGGGTTTCGGGTTGGTCAACACGCAACACGTAACGCGTCAACGCGCAACAAGAGCAATGAAGGACGGATACTTGGATATGGACCTCCTGCGCTTCACCACCGCGGGCAGTGTGGACGACGGCAAGAGCACGCTGATCGGGCGGTTGCTATATGACAGCAAAGCGATCTTCGACGACCAGCTGGAGGCGGTGGAGAAGGCCAGCGCCAAGCGTGGGACCGGCGAGGTGGACCTCAGTCTGCTGACCGACGGCCTGCGCGCCGAGCGTGAACAGGGCATCACCATCGATGTGGCCTACCGCTACTTCGCCACGCCGAAGCGCAAGTTCATCATCGCCGATACGCCGGGGCACATCCAGTACACCCGCAACATGGTGACCGGGGCGAGCACGGCGAACCTGGCGATCATCCTGGTGGATGCGCGGAAAGGCATCCAGGAGCAGACGAACCGGCACGCGTTCATCGCCTCGCTGCTGGGCATCCCGCACGTGGTGTTCTGCATCAACAAGATGGACCTGGTGGACCATGACGAGAAGGTGTTCACGCGCATACAGAACGAGCTGGAGGATTTCAGCAGCAGGCTGGAGGTGCGCGATGTGCGCTACATCCCCATCAGCGCACTGAAGGGCGACATGGTGGTGGATCGCGGCGACAAGATGCCGTGGTACCAGGGTCCTACGCTGATGTACATGCTGGAGAACGTGCACATCGCGGGAGATCACAACCACATCGACCGGCGCTTCCCGGTGCAGTGCGTGATCCGCCCGATGACCACGGAGCACCACGATTTCCGGGGCTTTGCGGGGCGCGTGGCGGGCGGTGTGTTCCGCGTGGGCGACCCCGTGCAGGTGCTGCCCAGCGGCTTCTCCAGCACCATCAAGAGCATCCACATCGGTGACCGGCCCTCGGAAGAGGCCTTCGCGCCGCAGAGCGCGGTGATCACGCTGACGGAGGAGATCGACATCAGCCGCGGCGACATGCTGGTGAGCCCCAACAACCTGCCGACCACCACCCAGGACGTGGACGTGATGCTCTGCTGGTTCAACGAACGGCCGCTGCAGGCCGGGGGCAAGTATGCGCTGAAGCACACCACGCGCGATGCCCGGTGCATGATCAAGGAGGTGAAGTACAAGATGGACATCAACACGCTGCGCAAGGCGGAGGGCCCACCGGTGATCGGCATGAACGACATCGGCCGGGTGCACCTGCGCACCACGGTGCCCCTGAACGTGGACACCTACCAGCGCAACCGCATCACGGGCAGCGTGATCCTGATCGACGAGGGCACCAACGAGACCGTGGCGGCCGGCATGATCGTGTGAGCGGCTTCCACCACCCCACCACCCATGAAAAAGGCCCCGTTCCCGGGGCCTTTTCCTGTTCTGTGGATCGCTTCTATCGCAGCGTGAAGCGGATGGGCAGGTTGTACTGCACGGTAACGGATTTGCCGCGCTGCTTGCCGGGCTTCCAGGCGGGCATGTTCTTCACCACGCGCACGGCCTCCTCATCGCAACCACCACCGATGCCGCGGAGCACCTTCACGTCCTTGATCTTGCCGTCCTTGTCCACCACGAAGGTGACGTAGACCACACCGGAGATGCCGGCGCTGTTGGCCATTTCGGGGTACTTGATGTTCTTGCCAAGGTACTCGAAAAGTTTCGCCTCGCCACCGGGGAAGCTGGGCATCTCCTCCACGATGGTGAAGATCTGCTCCTCCTCCACTTCCTCTTCCTGGCGTTCCACCTTTTCGACCTTGGTGTCCTCCTTGATCTCCTGGTCGAGCTGCTCCACTTCCTCTACGACCTCATCGTCCTCCACGATCTCCAGGACGGTGGTGGGTGCGGGAGGCGGGGGAGGCGGGGGGGGCGGAGCGGCGCTGGGGGGGATCACCTCCTCCTCCAGCAGGTCCATCTCCAGGGCGGCCATCTCGCCCACGGTGCGCTCGAAGGCGGTCCATTCAAAGGCCACCAGGGTCAACCCCAGGGCCAGGAGCATGCCGAGCAGCCAGAAGGTGGTCTTGCGGCCTTCGAGTTCGGCTTCGGGATTCTTTCGTGCTTCCATGATGGTTCTTTTGAGGACTGTACACCGTACTTCATCCGAGGTTCAAAACTACGCAACCTTGGTGGATCCCGCTGACCGTTCCCGACGCGAACGCCACCGCAGGTAGCCTGCACCGAGCAGGGCGCCCACCGTATTGGCCAGGGCATCGTTCACATTGCCATGGCGCCCCAGGGCCTCCAGGTGCTGCATCACCTCGGTGAGCACACCGTAGGCCACCGTGAGCAGAAAGGCCAGGACCAGGGTGCGGGAGCCGGGACCACTGCGCCAGGTGTCCCGGGCCAGGGCCCTGACCAGGAGCACGAACTGGACGGCGAAGAGGATGGCATGCACCGGCTTGTCAAGGCTGAAGAGGTCCGCCCAATCCCATTTGGGGAGGGCGGGTCCGGGCATGAGGCAGAGCAGCAGGATCAGGAGGGCCCAAAGCACCGCCGGTCCTGTACCACGCAGGGTCATGGTCGATCAGCCCACTAGGGCGGCGTACTGCGCTGCGGTGAGCAGCTCATCCAGTTCGGCGGCCTTGGCCACCTTGATGCGCACCATCCAGCCGGCGCCGTAGGGGTCGTTGTTCACCGCGGCGGGGTCGTCCGAAAGGCCTTCGTTCACGGCCATGACGGTGCCGCTGACGGGCATGAAAAGGTCGCTGACGGTCTTCACCGCCTCCACCGTACCGAACACCGCCTCGCGGTCCACAGCCTGTCCCACGGTGTTGATGTCCACGAACACGATATCACCCAGCTCGCTTTGCGCGAACTCCGTGATGCCGATCACGGCCTCGTCACCTTCGATGCGGATCCATTCGTGGTCCTTCGTGTACTTCAGTTCAGCGGGGAAGTTCATGGCTTGGTTGGTTGAGCGCCGCGAAAATAGGTGTTCGCCCGGTCGCGGTCACTGGGCGAGCGTAAAGCGCAGGCTGATGCCCGCGTTGGTGTTGGCGGAAGGGAAGCTGGTGGAGATCACCGGGGTGTTCACCACACGCTCATAGAACGCCCGGACGTTGAGGCGCTGGTTCAGGACATAGTCCAGGGAGGTCTTGATGGACAGGATGTTCTGGCCGGCGGTCACCTGGTTCTGGCGCTCCTCCATCTTGCGGATCACGGTGGCGTTGTCCCGCAAGCTCAGGTCCAGGCGCAGGTTGAGGTCGCTCTTGGGTGCCACACCGCCGATGGCGAAGGGGAACTTCACGTTCTTGAAGCGGTAACCGGTGCCCACCACGTATTCCTTGCCGCGGATCTCGGTCACCTGGTAGTTCGTGAGGCTGAGGCTCAGGTTGCGGTCGCGGTTGTATTCGAACTTCACCAGCATGCTGTTCTTCAGCGTGGCATCGAAGCTGGCCAGGGGCCGCATCACCTCCTGCACAGTGATCACGGAGATCTGGCGCTCGGGGATGAAGTTGCCCGCGGCATCCACCGCGGCACCACCCTCCACATAGAGCAGGTTGGTCTGGTAGTTGGCGATGCTGAAGTTGCTGCGGTAGCTGTTCTTCAGGGTGAAGGTGCGGAAGTACTTGGCGAAGATGGGGAGCTTGGTGAGCCCGTCATAGGTGATGTCCCAGTTGGGCATGGGGAACTGGGTGAAGGGGTTGAGCTTCACCTTGTCCGGGTTCTTGCCGGTGTAGGCGGCGAGGAAGGCGGGGATCACGACATCCTGGTTGGTGGCGCCGTAACCGGTGTAATACCCGGTCTCGGTGTCCAACACGGAATTGGCGTTCTCCGATGCCAGTCGCGCGCTGATGATGGGGCGGTACTCCAGCACGCGCTCGAAGACCTCGTTCACGAAGTTCTCATCGTCCTGGGCGAAGGCGGTGGCCCAGGTGAGCATGCTCACACTGTAGTTGCCGAACTCGCGCGGGCTGTCGTTGACGTAGGTGGAAAGGGAGTCGTTCCAGCGGAAGAAGGAGCTGCGGTTCTCAGCAATGGTGCGGTTCGCCGTGACCTCGATGCGCATGCCGCGGAAGGGTTCCAGCGAGACCCGCGCATTGATGGTCTCGGTGCGTGTGTTGGTGTAGGGGTTGAAGATGGAGGGCGTTCGGACCAGCCAGTCGTTCGCAGCGGCCGTGCCTGCAAAATCCCGCACAATGTCTCCACTGAGGTTGTGGTTCTGCTGGCCGGTGACGAAGCCCCAGCCGGGAGCATCGAAGCCGTCCATGCCCAGCACGTTGGTGGTGCGGTTGTATCCCGGCAACAGGATGCCCGAGTTCTGGCTGTAGGTGATGGTGCCCGTGCGCAAGGTCATGATCAGGCGGGAGAAGCCTTCCAGCACATCGATCTTGCCACCCTCGTTCGGGGTCTTGGTCGAATCGGTCTTCTCCGCTGCGCCAGCCCTCGACCCACCCTTGGGGGCCGCCCTGCCCTTGCCCTTGTCGTTGATCTTCTTGAGGTACTTCGACTTATTGTACAGGTTCACGAAGTTGAACTGTCCGTTCAGGGCGATGTTCTGCGAGTTCTGCACGGTGTTGCCCAGACTGTCCTGCTGGAAGGGTGAACGGTCCCACTGGTAGCCGGCAGTGTAGGTGGTGTTGGCGGTGATCCAGTCCGTGAGCGGGAATTTGTCCAAGGGCAGCGTGTAGTTCAAGCCGATGGTATGATCATAGCGCGTGACCTCTCCCCACTGGGACAAGCTGGTGAGCACGCTGTCCTTCCAGAGGGCGTACTCGTCCTTGTACTTGGAGTTCACCCGGCCGGGAGTTTCACCGACGATGGCCAGGTTGTTGGCGTTGAAGTCCAGCTTCAGCGAACGCGTGAGCTCATAGCGGAAACCATACTGGCTGGTCCAGTTGAAGTTCTTGTTGTAGGTGGGCTTGGGCGGCAGTGATTCGATGTCCGGGTTGGGTCGCACCAGGCGCTCGAGGTACATGCGGTCGATGGAGGTGCGCAGCGTCACCTGCTTGAAGCCCAGGTTCACGTTGAAGTCCTTGACCAGTTTGAGCCACTTGCTCTTGCTCACGAAGCCGATATCCTTGAAGGGTTCGATGGCGACGGGCTTGGGGTTGTGGATGTAGCCCAGCGAGCCCCGGTAGGTGCGCGTGTTCTCGAAGGCGGTGTTCACGTCGAAGTACTCCTGATCGGAATAGGCGTAGGAAAGCGCCAGGTTCTCCACATCGAAGAACTGTTCCTTGGAGCCCTGCGTGCGTTCCTTGCGGACGTTGGTGAAGTTGATGCTGCGCCTTCGGGTGTAGGTGCGGGTCTCCTTCAGGCGTTGCCTCCGCTCATCCGGTGTCAGCGTACGGGTGGCCTCGTTGAACTCGATGTCGGGATTGAGCGGATCGAACTGCGGGTTGATGACCTGCTCGGAGAATCCAACGTACATGGGGATCTTCACTCCACTGGACTCGGGCAGGAACTTCCCCATCTCCAGGTTGGCCGCGACATCCACACCGTAGCGGGTATCGCGCTGGCGCTCGCTCACGCGCTTGTCGATGCTGCCCCAATAGGGCGTACTGTAGTTGCCCGCGATGCTCACGCTGCCCAGGTCGGCCAGCTGGGCGTTCACCCGGGCCAGTGCGGCCCAGCCTCCGTTCTGGTCGAAATCCGTGAGGCGCAGCTCGTTCACCCAGACCTCCACGCATTGGGGCAGGCCGTCATCGGCGCGCCAGGGATTCGCCTCCTCGCCGTCCTGCTTGGGGTTGCGGATGCCGATCATCACCGTGCGCATCTGGCTCAGGTTCGGGTTGCCCTTGATGAACACCCGGCGATCACCATCCGCACCCTCGAAGCGGGCGTTCTTGGGGAAGCCCTGCTGGTCACGCGTGATCTTCAGGTCGTTGAGCTTGGCGAACTCGATGATCAGGTTGTTCGCCTCAGGCCACACGTTGAAGGGGTCGCGGTTGAAGAACACCGAGGGCACCACGGGCACCTCGTACTCGTAGTAGTTCTGGTCGAAGTCATTGCCCAGGCGCATGAACACGGTCACGTCGCCGTAGTTGATCGGACGGTTGGGGTCGGAGCTTTCAGCGTGGATGTACATCCGCATCTTCTTGTAGCTGCGGATGTCGAAGCTCACGTTGCGGAAGCTGGCCCTGGCGTCACCGTCGTTCAGGTTGCACACCTTCATCTGCAGCGACTGTTCGTTCAAGTTCCGCAGATTGGCGCTGGCCACGTCGATCTCCTGGTTGATGTCCGGTGGCAGCACGTAGTTGATGGGCGTGCGGTTGCCGTTCTCCTCGATGTTCACGGCGGCCGTTTCAAAGAGGGTCAGGTCAGGGTCTCCACCGGGCACTTCACCGGGCGTGTTCAGGCTGAAGTTGTATTTCCGCCATTCGCCACGTACGAACTCCAGGCGCGCGAAGCGCAGGGTGGCCTCCTGCTGCCAACCTTTGAGGTACATGCGCATGAAGCGGATGCTGCGGAAATCCTGGATGCCGTTCACCACGGCATCGGGCTGCCGCACCGGCACCTTGAACTGGTACCAATACACCTGCTTGGGGCCTTGGGGGGTGTTGGCCGTGGCCAGGATCCGGTCGGTGATGTAGTTGCGGCCCACCACCATGTCCTGCGGACGCATGCGCACCCGGTAGTGGAAGTAGCTCTCGCTCTCGCTCAGGTTCTGGTCCTGGTTGATGTCCTCCGCCGAGGGGATGGTGGTCTGCTGGGTGGGGTAATCCTCCGGAGAATCCTCATCGGTGACGGAGTTGCCTTCGGGGGCGTTGAAGTACTTGTAGCGCTCCAGAATGTCCGCGCCTGCATTGTCGAAGGCCGTGCCACGGAAGAATCGGTAATCGTCGTTGGAAGGGTCGTTCTGCCAGCGCTGGCGTGCACCCGGTGTCAGCTGGTCCAGGTAGATCTCCTGGAAATACAGCTGCTCGTTGCGGCCGTCCAGGTCGATCTGCGAGGAGGCCAGACCGTCCATCCCCACATCCTGGAAGGCATTGGAATTGTTCTCCACGATGGCGAAGGCGTTCACCACGCTCTGGGTGGTGGGCACCACGCCCCAGGCGGTGGTGTCGGTCTCCTGTGCAAAGTCGGTGAGGTTCTTGGGCAGCCCGTTCTCGAAGAACTTGCGCCCGTCCCGTTGGATGTCCTCGCTGATGTTGCCCAGGTCGATGTAGAGCTCTCCACCGGTGGAGTTCACCGAGTTCACGTTGGTGGCCGGAACACCCTCGCTGTTGCTGGCGTTGAAGAAGGGGTCCATCATCCAGAACTGGATGATCTCGATGTTGCTGGCCTCGAAGTCCGTGGTGGTGATCCGCCGCGTGATGCCTGCCCAGTTCTCCTCCGGGTCGAAGAGGTTGCCCTCGTCCGTCAGATCGGGATTGTAGTTGTAGGGTCCGCGCTCCGCAGGATAGTAGGTGAGGTCCAGTACCGGAATGTTCGCCGGCGTGCCCGCAGGCAGCTGGCGGTTGGGGAACACTTCCTGCTCCAGCACCTCGCGCATCCGGTTGTCGCTGCGGATCTCCTCGCTGTTCGCGATGTTCGGCGGTGTGAGGTTGTTGTTGCGGAAGAACAGCGGATCGATCACATACCAGGCCAGCTGTGCGCGGCGGAACCCGCTGCCCAGGTCGTTCACCAGATCGGCCTCGGGGAACAGCTCGGGCAGGCCCTGTGGGGTGGCGGAATGGAACCACAGGCTCTGCGTGCGCAGGTCGATGGTGCTGACACTGCCCTCGAAGTCGTCGATGTAGCTGGTGCCGGCATCGCCGATGGCCTTGCTGTGGCCGGGGATCAGGTAGGCCCCTTCCGCCGTGGCGGAAATGTTGGATTCGGCCTTGGTGGCATAGAACGGAAGCTTGTCCACCAGGTCGGTGAGCCACTGCGACTTGGTCTGCCATGATCCGTCCAACCCGATGATGGTGTTGGAGATCGGCTCATCGCCCACGTTCACCTTCTGGGTCAGTGGCCGCTCATACAGGTTCATGATGGTGGCCCCCACGATGAGGTCCTTGTTGAACTTGTAGTCCAGGCGCGCACCTCCCAGGGTCTTGGTCTGGATGCTGAACAGGGAGTTGCTTTCCAACGCGATGTCCACCGGCGTTCCGCTCTCCAAAATGCCCTGGTTCAGGATGCGCACGCGGCCCAGGTTGTAATCCACGGTGTAGTCCTGGTTCTCGATCAAGCGCACACCACCGGCGGTGACCACCACACTGCCCTGGGGGATGTTCACGCTGTTCAGGGAGATCACGTCACTGCTGGCCGAACGGTAGCTGCCCTTGAGGCGGAAACGGTTCAGTTCGGGCTGGTTCTGGGCGGCGGTCTTGGTGCTGTCGTACAGCGGTTGGTACGTGATGGTCCTGCGGATCTGCTCCGGCTGAACCGGGTTGGCCGGATCGGGACCGATGAGCTGGCGGTCCAGGTAACTGCCGAAGGGTTCAAGGACCGGGAAGAAGACGCGACCGTTCTGCGATTGGATGGTACCGCCCACGGTGGCAGCGCCGTCCACGAAGTCGAACCAACCATCGGGGTTCGGCGCATTGTTCGGGTCCAGACGGTCAAGCCCCAGTGCCTGGATCAAGGGGATCTGATCCAAGGGAGCACGGGGGATGTAGTTGATGTCCACCCCCGTGGTGGGGTTGTTGTAGATGAGCTCCAGGCGGAAGTTGTCCTGGTTCACCTGGAAGGCGCCCAGGGAATAGACGTTCTTCATCATCAGGTCCCACAACGGGATCCGGGGGTCGGTGATGGTGGCCTTCAGCAGGCGGAGCATCAGCGCATCCGGCGGACCGACACCGTCGGTGGAGAACTCACCCACCTGATAGGTCTGCCCCTGGAAGGTGTACTGGTAGGCCACGGCCAGCACCTCGTCGTTGTTCAGCGATTGGTTCAGGGAAATGAAGCCAAGCCGCTCGTTCATGGTATACTCGTTCGGCATCAACAGTCGGGCGTTCTCCAGCCGCTCGAAGTGGCGCGCGTCCCGCAAGCCCAAGGCCTGCAGCGCACCCGTGGCCTGGAAGAACCCGCGGATACCCGGGTTGCTGCTGACCGTCTGATAGAGGCTGTTCGCCTCGTTGCTGGCGAAGTTCACGGGGC
>CAMCAZ010000068.1 GCA_945872795.1 Chryseobacterium gleum | reverse complement strand
GGTGTTCGACAGCAACGGACTGTTCTGCGACCGCGACCCGATCCTGAGCAACGTGTGCGGCAGCGTGCCCACCGGTGCAAGGGCCGAGCAATTGTCTTGAAACGGAGTTCCGGAACGGATCTGATCAAGGGCCGCGAGGCCCTTTATCGCTGTTTGAGCAGTACCCGCGCGTTCTCCAAGGCCTGCTTGGTGAGCTTGCGCCCACTGAGCATCTGGGCGATGGCCTCCACGCGCTGCTCCGCATTGAGCTGGCTCAGGGTGGTGCTCACACGGCCCTCGGTGCCGCTCTTGCTCACCAACAGGTGGTGCGTGGCCTTGCTGGCGATCTGTGGAAGGTGGGTGATGGCGAGCACCTGTCGCTCCTTCCCCATCCGTGCCATCAGGCTGCCCACCCGGTCGGCCACTTCACCGCTCACGCCCGTGTCGATCTCATCGAAGATCACCGTGGACAGACCCTGCGAATCGGCGGCCAGCGAGATCAGCGCGAGCATCACACGGCTCAGTTCACCACCGGAGGCCACCTTGTCCAAGGGTGCAGGCGCACGGTCCTTGTTGGCGGTGAACAGGGCCCGCACGGCATCCAGGCCCTGTGGGCCGATGTCCACCTTGCGGTGGTCGAACTGAAGGACGGCGTCCGGCATCCCCAGGTCGTGCAGGATGCGTTCCAGTTGAAGGGCCAATGGCTTCACCGCTTTCGTGCGCTCCTTGGAGAGCTCTTTCGCCAATGTCATGGCCTTGACCGAAAGCTCGGTCGTTCGGGACGCGAGGTCCTCGATACGTTCGTCCAGGGAGCCGATATGCCGGGTGCGCTGCGAAAGGTCGTCGCGGATGGCGATGAGCTCCGCTGTGCCAGACACGCGGTGTTTCTGTTGCAGGCGCAGCAGTTCGTCCAGTCGCTCGCGTTTCTGCTGCGCTTCGCGTGGGTCCAGTTCCACACGGCCGATCAGGTGTTCGGCCTCATCGGCGATGTCCTTGAGCTCGATGGTTGCGGCGTTCAACCGTTCGAGCAGGGTGTTCACACCGGCATCCAGGCGTGCGGGACGGGCCAGTGCCTGGCGGATCGTGGCCAACTGCACCTGTACGCCCCGGTCGGCCGTGATCCCCTCCTCCACCAGTTTCAAGCAGCGCTGAAGCTCCTCGGCATGGTCTGCACGGGCAAGCTCCTGCTCCAAACGCTCCTGCTCTCCGTCCTGCAGCCTGGCCTGGTCCAGTTCGTTCAATTGGAACTGGAGGAAGTCCATTTCGGCCTTCGACCTCGCGGCTTCGGTCCGGATCCGTTCCAGGTCTCGCTCCACCTCACGCCATTGGGCGTATGCCACCTGATAGGCTCGCAAACGTTCGGCATTGCCGGCGAGATGGTCCACCAGGCCCAACTGGAAACGGGTGTCGTTGAGCAACAGGGTATGATGCTGGCTGTGCACGTGCAGAAGCCGGGAACCCAGCTCGCGCAACTGTTCCAGCTTCACCGGTGTGTCATTGATGAAAGCCCTGGACCGGCCACCGGGTTCCAATTGCCGGCGCATGATGGTGCGCGCTTCGTACGGAAGCTCCTGTGCGGAGAACCATGCCGCGAGGTCGAGATGCCCCAGGTCCACCTCCAGCTCGATCACACAGCGCCCCCCCGGGTCACGGAGGGCGCCGGTCTCAGCGCGCTCACCCATGGCCAATGCCAAGGCACCGATCAGGATGCTCTTGCCGCTTCCGGTCTCGCCGGTGATGATGGTGAGCCCGTTCTCCAGCGGAAGGTCCAGGGCCTCGATCAACAGATAGTTGCGGATGTGGAGTCGCCGTAGCATGCCGGTAATTCTGTCAAGGACGTGCCGGGAAAGATGCGCACATCCGGCGTCATTTCCTCACCTGTCGTTCAGGAATCCCGCATGATCCCCTGATACTGGCTGATGTGGCCGGGGTCAATGATCTGCAGGGTGTTGAAGACCTTGGTCTTTTCCTGGGGGTCGCCCTGTTTGAACAGCTCCACCAGCTCGTTGTACTTGGCGTTGAAGAACACCTGGAGGTTGTAGCTCGCCGGTTTCGCCTGATGGACGGATTTGAGCTTCTCGATCTGGGCGGCGATCAAGCGCCGTGATGCCGCCGCATCCTCGGTCATCGTGTCCATCCCTTCGCGGTGGTAGCTGTACAGCAGGTCGCGGAACGGACGGAACACGGGCTGCAATTGATTGTCCAACAACCAGTACCGGTTACGCTGGTCCTCGAAGGCCTTCCACCCGGGTTCACTGGTGCTCTGGGCATTGTTCAACACCTGCTGGGCCTGGTTGTAGAAGTCCGTGCCACCCAGGGGGGCGTAGGTGTCCGCATCCACACCGAGCACGAAGTAGGCGTAGAAACCGAGGATGCTGCTCAGGTTGTTCAGGAACCGTTCCGGGGCGAACTCGATCTGGGTGTTCTCCAGGAAGTTGAACTTGACCTCATTGTCCACGAGGTCCAGTATCGGGCTGTTGTAATCGGACCCGAACACAGGCCTCACATAGATCACCTGCAGGGTGCCTTCGAACCGGTCCGGCGCAGGCTGGCTGCTGATGGTGAGCAGGAGGTTGATGTCCAGTCGCTCGCTGGGTGCGAAATTGAGGTTGGTGAACCGGCGGTTCTGGAAGAACTCCTTGATGGCGACCTCCAGCGTCTGGAACACGCGGGGTTGTGCGTTGGCCACCTGGGGAGCGATCACGCTGATCTGGCAATTGAACTCCTGAGCCAGCACGGCAGGGCCCGGCATCACGAAAAGGAGCGTTATCAGGAGCTTACGCATGCTCATAAGATCTGTTCAAGGCGGTCCAAGATAGCACTGGCCACGGCAGCCTTGCTCATCAACGGCAGTTCCTGCGGATCAGTGCCCGGCGCAAGCAACGTCACCTTGTTCGTGTCATGCCCGAAGCCCGCACCACTGTCCCGCAGGGAGTTCAATACCAACAGGTCCAGGTTCTTCCGCTGGAGCTTGTCGGTGGCGTGTGCCAGTTCATTGGTGGTCTCCAGTGCAAAGCCCACGAGCCGCTGGCCTGGGCGTTTGTTGCGTCCCATGCCGGCCAGGATGTCCGTGGTGGGTTCCAAACGCAGGGTCGGCTCGGCACCGACCTTCTTGATCTTTTGTTCCGCAGGGTGTGCAGGCCGGAGGTCGGCCACCGCTGCGCTCATCACGATGATGTCGCTGGTGCTGGCTAGGCGACCACAGGCCCCGGCCATCTCTGCAGCGCTGGTCACGTCCACCCGCGTGATCCCGGGATGATCGATCTGCAGGGCCACGGGACCTGCGACCAGCGTGACCAGTGCTCCCCGCTGGGCGGCTTCCAAGGCCAGGGCAAAGCCCATCTTTCCGGTGGACCGGTTGCCGATATAGCGCACGGGGTCGATGGCCTCCTGGGTGGGGCCTGCGGTGATGAGCATCTGTCGACCACGCAAGGGGCTGTTGCCCATGAGGTCGGCTACCAATCGGTCAACCATGGCGGCGGGTTCGGTCATCCGGCCTTCGCCGTTCAGTCCACTGGCCAGGTCGCCGCGGTCGGGACCGATGGTGCGCACTCCGCGCTTCACTAGGATGTCCAGGTTGGACTGGGTGCTCGTATCGCGGTACATCTCCAGGTCCATCGCCGGCGCGACATAGACCGGACAGGTGGCGCTGAGGAAGGTGGCCAGCAGCAGGTTGTCGCAGAGGCCATGGGCCATCTTGCCCAAGGTGTTGGCGCTCGCCGGGGCGATCAGCATCACATCCGCCCATCGCGCTAGGTGCACATGGTCGTTCCAAGTACCCTCGCCAGCGCGGTCGATCAGTTCGGTCAGTACCGGCCTTCCGCTGAGCGTTGCCAGGGTCAATGGGGTCACGAAGTCATGGGCCGACCGTGTCATCACCACCTGCACATGCGCACCGGACTTCACCAGTTCCCTAACAAGTACGGCGGATTTATACGCGGCAATGCTTCCGGACACGCCCAGGAGCACTTTGCGGGGCAGCGACCGTTCGATCATGGTGGCGGTCCGTTCCGCTCCGGAGATCAATCCTGCTTGGGGGCGACCTCCGGGGTGGCCGCATCAGCGCGACGGTGGTAGATCTTGCCGTCCAGCATCTCCTGGATGGCGAGGGCCGCCGGTTTGGGCATCCGCTCGTAGTGCTTGCTCACCTCGATCTGCTCGCGGTTTTCGTACACCTCCTCCAGGTTCTCGCTGCTCACAGCGAACTCCTCCAGCTTGGCGCTGAGCTCCTCCTTCACCTGAACGCTGATCTGATTGGCTCGCTTGCCCAGGATGGCCACGGCCTCGTAGATGTTGCCCGTTTCGGTGTCGAGCAGGGATACATCACGGGTCACGGTGGTCTTGGCGGCGGTGGTCGGCTTGTTCATCATGGTGTTGGTCTGTTGTTCTCCCGTTCCAGAGCAGCGCTCAGCTCTTTATTGATCCGTTCGGCTTCGGCCAGGGAAGCGCTCTGGGGGAACGCGTCCGCGAAATTACGATATGATCGGATCGCTTCGTTCAAGCGCTCCCTTCTCTTGGACTCAATGCTGTTGAGCGCCAGCTCCTGGTCGGCATGTAGGATGTCCAACATGGCCTGTTCCCGGAAGCGTGAATTCGGCCATTCGCGGTTGAAGTTGCGCAGGGCGACGCTGGCAGCCTGGTAATTCTGCATGTGGAAGTACTGCTGGGCGGCATCATAGGCCTTCACCTCCAGCTTGGTCCGCATCCGGTCGATCAAGGTGTTGCAGCTGTCCTTGAGCGTGGTGCGCGGGTAGCGCACCATGAACAATTGCATCTGGTCGATGGCGCTCCGGGTATCCTGCTGGTCCAGTTCATGGCCGGGAGAGTTCTTGTAGTAGCAATAGGCCGCCAGGAAGGAACACTCCTCAGCATACTTGCTCGTCGGGAAGGTCCGTACGAAGTTCGCCAGGTAGTAACTGGACAGCGTGTAGTCCTTCAGTTCGAAATGAGCCTTGGCGTGCTTGTAGTTCACCTCCTCACTGCGCTGGGTGCCGCGGGTCAGCACGATCAGTTCCTCCAACAGAGGGATCGCACGGTCCCAGCTCTGCTTGTCATAGTACTCCTGGGCCGTGGTCCACTTGTACTCCAGGTCGGTGCTTTTCAACGCTCGGTTGAAGTCGCTGCAGGAGGCCACCACAAAGGAGAACAGGAGAAGAAGGAACGGTCGGTTCATGCAGCGTTCGAACGAGCGGCCCGTTCGGGGGGCGTAAAGATAGTTCCCCAGGGATCAACGATCGGGCGTTGGGATCAACGGCATCTGTCATGAACAGAGTATTTACGCACCGTTACATTTGACCCGCCGTTCCGTTCGACCGGCCCACACCACCCGCAACCATTACACGCCGCCCAGCGGCACAGGCACCACCGCCATGAACGACATCTTCGACAAGCTGCGCAAGGACCTCGGCCACATCGGTCGTCACGCCAAGGAAAGTCATGGTTACTTCAGTTTTCCCAAGCTGGAAGGTGAATTGGGGCCGCACATGACCTTCCGCGGCAAGCCTGTCCTGGTCTGGAGCCTCAATAACTACCTGGGCCTTGCCAACCACCCCGAAGTGCGCAAGGTGGACGCCGAGGCAGCCGCCCAGTGGGGCATGGCCTACCCGATGGGCGCCCGGATGATGAGCGGCCAGACCAAGTACCACGAACAGCTCGAGGATGAACTGAGCGACTTCATGGGCAAGGAGGACACCTTCCTGCTGAACTACGGCTACCAGGGCTGCATGAGCGCCATCGAGGCCCTCCTCTCCCGCCATGATGTGCTGGTGTACGACAGCGAGTGCCACGCCTGCATGATCGACGGTGCGCGCCTGCACATGGGCAAGCGTTTCGTGTTCCAGCACAATGACATGGCCAGCCTGGACAAGCAGCTGGAGAACGCCCGCAAAGTGGTGGCTCAGACCGGCGGCGGCATCTTGGTGATGACCGAAGGGGTGTTCGGCATGGCCGGCGACCAGGGTAAGCTCAAGGAGATCGTGGAACGCAAGGCCAAATACAACTTCCGCCTTTTTGTGGATGATGCCCACGGTTTCGGCATGATGGGCAAGGGTGGTCGTGGTGCTGCAGAGGCTCAGGGCGTTCTGGCCGACGTGGATGTCTATTTCGGCACCTTCGCGAAGGCCATGGCCACCATCGGGGCCTTTGTTTCCGCTCCGGAGGACGTGATCATGTACCTGCGCTACAACATGCGCAGCCAGGTCTTCGCGAAAAGTCTCCCAATGCCCGTCGTGATCGGCGCGTTGAAGCGCCTGGAGATGATCCGCACCATGCCCGAGCTGAGCCAGAAGCTATGGACGATCACCAAGGCCCTTCAGGACGGACTGCGCAACGCCGGCCTGGACCTGGGCGATACCAACAGTTGTGTGACACCGGTCATGCTGAAGGGAAGCATCCCCGAGGCCTCCAACGTGGTGGTGGACCTGCGCGAGAACCATGGGATCTTCTGCAGCATCGTGGTCTACCCCGTGGTGCCCAAGGACGTCATGCTGCTGCGCCTGATCCCGACGGCAGCGCACTCGCTGGAGGATGTCGAGCGCACCGTGAAGAGCTTCATCTCAGTAAGGGAAAAGTTGGAGGCTGGTGCTTACAAGAGCGAGAAGGTCCTTGACATGAAGTAGATCTTCGGTCACAGATGAGCGTAAAAGGCCCCATTCGTGGGGCTTTTTCGTTCCCGGACCTGGCGCACGTTTCCGACGGGTAAGGCTCGCTACATTCGCACAGCATGCCCTCCCACTCTCCTCTGCTCAGGAATTTGTTGGTCACCCTGTGTATTCTGGCGCTCCTCTATCTGGGGCGCACTGTGCTGATACCCCTGTTCTACGGTCTGTTGGTGGCCTTGGTGATCTACCCGCTGGTCTCGCGGATGGAACGCGCTCGCGTGCCACGTTGGGCGGCGATTACTGTGGGGCTTCTTGTCGTCGGCGTCGTCTTCGGTGGCTTGGTCAGCGCGCTGGTCTGGCAGCTTAACGGCTTCCTGGGTCAGGTGCCCCAGCTCACTGGTCACGCGGAGAGCGGCTTCGGTGCTTTGTGGACCTGGTTGAACGAGTTGCTGTCCGACCTGACCGACGATCACCACAACGAATGGTGGGGACCGGCACTGGACAACCTGCCTGGCAAGATGTCGCCCTACTTGGGTACGGTGCTCAACGCGCTTTTCGGCATGCTGTTCAACCTCTTCATCATCCCGGTCTTCACGGCGCTGCTCCTCTATAACCGGGCCACGTATGTGGCGGCCCTCACGGCCCTGGTCAGTCCGGAATGGGCGCACCGGGTGCCGGAGCTCTTGCACCGTGCCGTGACGAACTATGCCCGCTTCATCCTGGGCATGGTGCAGGTCTACCTCATCGTGGGTGCCCTGAACACGTTGGGTTTCCTGCTCCTGGGCGTCCCCAATGCGCTGCTCTTCGGCATGATCACCGCGGTGGCCACCATGATCCCCTATGTGGGCATCATCTTCAGTTCGCTGCTGCCCGTCACCCTGGCATGGACCACCACGGGAAGCCTGTGGATGCCGGTGGGTGTTGTCTTTGTATTGGGACTGGTTCAGTACCTGGAAGCCAACCTGATCTTTCCCAAGGTGGTGGGCGGAAAACTGGGCTTGAACACCCTGGCCTCCCTGCTGATCATCTTCGCCGGAGGGCTGCTCTGGGGCGTTGCCGGCATGATCCTCTTCCTGCCCCTGGCCTCCATCGCCAAACTCGTCTGCCAGGAGGTCCCGGAATGGAAGGCGGTCCGCTTGATGCTGGGGGAAGAAAAGTCCTGAGCCTTGCTTCCGATCCCCAGGATACTCGTCCTGTTCGCCCATCCCCGTTCGGAGAAAAGCCGGGCCGACCGTGCTCTGGTCAAGTGACTTCCCTTACCTCGGGACATCACCTCCGGGACATCTTCCAGCCCACTCCGGAATTCTACATGGATGTGGCCTATCGGTCATTTATTTTCCATGGGAAATAGTACGACCGCTATTTGCGGTCGTCAGCCTCCACCATCTCCTACATGGATCGTCGCACAGCCCTTCACCTTATGACCATTGCACCACCGGGTGCCGCCTTGACCCTGCGTGTACTCGGTCGCGCGGTGGACGGGTTCACATCCACTCCTGCCATGCCGGAGCTCTTTCTCGGGCATGGCAGTCCGATGAACGCGATCCAGGAGAACAGCTTCAC
Organism: Chryseobacterium gleum; assembly: GCA_945872795.1. Classification (GTDB taxonomy): domain Bacteria; phylum Bacteroidota; class Bacteroidia; order Flavobacteriales_F; family PHOS-HE28; genus PHOS-HE28. The sequence goes on along the minus strand of CAMCAZ010000068.1, from coordinate 8,127 downwards.
CCATGGCTGGCGGACCGTGGCCAAGGACCTACACGCCCCGAACGCCATTCTCTACATCAGTGCACTTTGGGAGACGACGGGCACCTTCGTCACCGGCATGGGCAAGGCCTTCCAACGCAGCATCCCCGCACCGGAACACTACCGGCCACCGTTGTACACCCTGGGCTTGAAGGACCGGAACGAAGCGGTGTCGGTCTTCAATGACCGGAGCGTGATGAGAAGCACTTCCATGACCAGTATCCGGATCGGCTGACACACGAACACGCTACCTTGCCCGCCATGCACATCGCCCTACTCTCCACCAGTGTCCGGGATGGCCGGATGAGCCACCGTGTCGCCCTTCATCTGCAGCGATCCATCACCGCGGAGGGCCGGCATACGGTGGACCTGATCGATCTGCTGGACCATGATTTCCCGGTGTTCCACGAGCGCCTGAAGTTCATGGCCGCTCCGGCACCGGAGGTGGTTTCGTTCGCGGAACGCATCCGCAAGGCGGAGGGGGTGATCATCGTGACGCCGGAATACAACGGCAGCTATCCGGCCAGCCTGAAGAACATCATCGACCTCCTCACCGAGGATTGGAAGAAGAAGCCCATCGCCATCAGTTCCGTCTCCGGCGGAGCTTTCGGTGGTTCACAGGTGCTGAACCAATTGCTCTTCACCCTCTGGAAGATCAGGGCCTGGGTGGTGCCCGGTGCCATGCAGGTGCCTATGGTAAAGGAGAATTTCAGTGAGGACGGTTCGCCTGCGGACGCTGAGGCCTGGGCCCGTCGCACCAAGGCTTTCCTGGAAGAGCTCGAGTGGGCCATGGAGGCCAAACACCGGATGAACGGATAGACCCATGGCTTCCATGGTGCCGGTCGCTTCGCGGGTGAACTGGGCAGCGGTCGGACTTCAGCTCCTGGTCCTGGTATCCTTGTTCCTGCTTTTGGGCTTTCTTGGTCTGGATCCTTTGTTCGTCCCGGTGATCTACCTCACCTGGTCGTGGGGTGCGAAATTGTGGCTCGCCCGGGACCATCGCCGAAGTATCGGCATGATCAAGGCCGGTCGTTATGCGGAGGCCATCCCCCACTGCGAGGCTAGTGTCGCAACCCGAAAGTTCCTTAACCATCTCCGCCCCTCTTTCACCTTCCTGCCGCGTTGGAACATTTCGTCGTAGCGCCCACTACGCCGTGCATGTTCCGCCTTGCATGAAGGCGAAATAGTGGCAGACCTTCAGTTAACCAACTTACGGGTTGCGACACTAGTGCTGCTTGGTCCGAACAACGGTCATGGGTGGACCGCAACCGCGCAGTCGTCATGCTCTCCTCTTCGGCATGGAGCTATCGGGAGATGGCCCTGGCCAAGCGCGCATGCTGCCTGGGCCTGTCGGGCCGCGGGCATTAGGCCATGCGGGCCTATGAGGACATGCTGTTGGAATTCCCGCAAAGCGCTTTGGCCGGACCGGCACCGACCATGATGCGCGCGGCGCAATAAGCTTAGCTCACGCCTTCGCCGGTACCAGTTGGAAGATCCGCTGCAGGGCCTTCACCGTCTGTTCCACCTCGGCCTTGGTGGTGTAGCGACTGAAGGAGAAGCGGATGTTCGCACCCTGCACATCCGGGTACAACGCGGCAAGGACGTGGCTCCCCTTGTTGCTGCCGCTGCTGCACGCACTGCCACCGCTGCAGGCGATCCCCTCGATGTCCAGGTTGTAGACCAGCATCTCCGCCTTGCCGTCATCCGGGAAACGGACGTTCAACACCGTATACAGGGCATCGTCGGAGGTATCACCATTGAAGCGCACACCCGGGATGGCCTCGACCAGCAAGGCCTTCATCATGGTCTTCAGCCCTTGGACATGGGCATGGTGCTCCTCCAGGTGTTCGTAGGCGAGTTCCATCGCTTTGGCCAGCCCCACGATCCCGGGGATGTTCTCGGTCCCGCCGCGCATGTTGCGCTCCTGCGAACCGCCCAGGATCATCGGCTTGAGGCCGGCCCCGCTGCGCATGTAGAGGAACCCGATGCCCTTGGGCCCATGGAACTTGTGCGCCGCGCAGGTGATGAAGTCCACCGGCAGATGTTCCAGGTCGAAGGCATAGTGCCCCATGGTCTGCACGGTGTCGCTGTGGAACAGGGCCCCGAATTCGTGACAGAGGCTGCCGATCGTCTGCAGATCGATGCGGGTGCCGATCTCGTTGTTGGCATGCATCAGGCTGACGAGCACCCCTTGTCCGCGCGTGGCTGCGAGCAGTTCACGCAGGTGGTCAAGGTCGGGTTTGCCGTCCGCTTCCAAGCGCAACCAATGGATCGTAACACCCTTCTGCTCACCAAGTTTGGATGCCGTCAATTCAACCGCATGATGCTCGATGGCGGAGGTGATGATGTGCCGGACGCCCAGATCGCGCACGCTGGATTGCAGGACCATATTATCGGCCTCCGTGCCGCCACTGGTGAAGATGATCTCACCGGGTGTGCAGTGGAGCAGGGATGCCACCGTCCGGCGTGCCTTCTCCACCGATGCCCGGGTCTGTCGACCGAAGGCGTGGATGGACGAAGGATTCCCGAACTGGTCCCGCAACACCGGCAACATGGCCTCGAATACCTCGGGCGCAAGCGGTGTGGTGGCGGCGTTGTCCAGATAGATGCGGTTCATGGTGGGCAAAGTTACCGGGATACGCCGGGCGCCTCGGCCAATTCACGCAGTTCGCTCATGATCCGTTGCGCCAGGGCATCTGCCTCGTCCATCGATGGCGCTTCGGCGTAGACCCGGATGATCGGCTCCGTATTGCTTCGGCGCAGATGCACCCAAGAGTTCCCGAACTCGATGCGCAGCCCGTCCACCGTGCTGTGCGGCATGGCGGCATGTTTCACCTGCATGGCATCCACCAGGGCCTGAACGTCCATGCCCGGTTGCAGGTTGATCTTGTTCTTGCTGATGAAGTAGTCCGGGTAGCTCCTGCGCAGTTCCAGGCTGGTCTTGCCGCTCTTCACGAGCAGGGTCAGGAAGAGGGCGATCCCGGCCAGGGCATCGCGGCCATAGTGCAGTTCGCTCAGGATCACGCCTCCGTTGCCCTCTCCACCGATGGGGGCGCCCACGGCCTTCATGGTCTCCACCACGTTCACCTCACCCACCGCGCTGGCATGACGTGCCCGGCCGTGCCTGTTCGCAATGTCGTCCAGTGCCCGCGTGCTGCTCAGGTTGCTCACCGTATCGCCGGGGCGATGGGCCAGCACATGGTCGGCACAGGCCACCAGGGTGTACTCCTCGCCGAACAGGCTGCCATCGTCACAGACCAGCGCCAGGCGGTCCACATCCGGGTCCACGGCGATGCCCAGGTGGGCCTTGTGTTTGCGCACCGTGTCACAGAGGTCCTTCAGGTGCTCTGGCAGCGGTTCCGGATCGTGCGGGAAATGGCCGTTGGGCATGCAGTGGATCTCGATGACATCGAGCACGCCGAGCGCGGTGAGCAATGCCGGAACGGCCTCCCCGCCCACGGAGTTCACGGCATCGACCACCACGCGTAGGTTCGCGCCGCGGATGGCGTCCACGTCCACCAGGTCGAGCGAGAGGATGGCATCGATGTGGCGCTGTGTCCATCCGCTGCGCAGCTGTACCTCTCCAATATGCTCCACCGCGGCGAAATCCAGTTCCTCCGATGCCGCCAGCCGGAGCACTTCAGCCCCTTGCGCCGCACTGATGAACTCGCCGTGCTGGTTCAGCAACTTCAGCGCGTTCCACTGCGCCGGGTTGTGGCTGGCGGTCAGGATGATCCCTCCGTCGGCCTGCTCGCCGGGCACAGCGAGCTCAACGGTCGGCGTGGTGGCCATGCCCAGGTCGAACACATCGAAGCCAAGGCCCACCAGGGTGCCGCGCACCAGGTCACTGACCATGGGGCCGCTGATGCGCGCATCGCGGCCCAGGACCATGCGCGGACGTTCACGGGTGCTGTTGCGCTTGATGAGCGTGCCGAAGGCGGCGGTGTAGCGCACCACGTCCAGCGGGGTCAGGCCCTCGCCGGGAGCGCCGCCGATGGTGCCACGGATGCCGGAAATGGATCGGATCAGGGTCATGGTCAGGGAAATTACAGCACTGCCCGGTCTGAAGGACTGCGCCCTGCAAAGCTATCGGGCCGCTTGGGGGCGTCCTTGCCATGGCCTATCCCGGCGTCCACGATCGGCTGTTGAACCATTCCCCCAACTGTTCGGATCACTCTGGATCTCAGCTCCTTCAGGGCCATCGCTGCACCAAAGGTTGTTCATAACCCAACGATACCTCCATCGGCTGGTGGGCGATATCCCTAATTTTGGGCCGAGGCCAACCCCTCAGCAGTTCCATGAACGACGGATCCCATCCCCTGCACGACCGCGATGACCAGCAGAGTTCGGTGGAGCGTTACGAGTCGATGCTGCACCGCAACGATCACCTGTTCTTCGATGTGGAGGAGTTCGAGCACATCATCGAACATTACCTGGAAGAGAACGAGCCCCGAAAGGCCCAGGAGGTCCTGTCCTACGCTTACCAGCAGCACCCCAATTCACCCGACCTGCTCTTCTGCGAGGCGCATGTACTGATGAACCTGGGTAAGTTGAACAAGGCCCTGGAGGTGCTAGATACCATCGGTCGCGTGGAGCCCTTCAACGAGGATGTGCACCTGCACAAGGCCGGCATCTACAGCCAGCTCAGGAATTACCGGCGCGCCGTGGAGCATTACAAGCGGGCACTGGATCTGGCTGATGAAGGCCTGGACGAGATCTACCTCGATCTCGCTTTCGAGTACGAGAACCTCGAGTCGCTGGACCTCGCCATCGATTGCCTGAAGAAAGCGCTGGAGATCAATCCGGAGAACGAGGCCGTGCTCTACGAACTCTCCTACTGCTTCGAACTGGCCGATGCGCACCGGTCGGCAGTGGCCTATTTCCGGGAGTTCACCGACGAGTACCCCTACTCCTTCGTGGCCTGGTACAACCTGGGCGCGGCGCTGGCACGGCTGGACCGCACGGAGGAGAGCAACGAAGCGCTCGACCTCTGCATGGCCATCGATGACCGCTTCACCTCGGCCTATTTTGCCAAGGCCCGAAACCTGCTCATCCAAGGCAAATTCGAACAGGCCATTGAGTGTTACAACGAGACCATCACCATCGATGGGCCGCAGGCGGTGACCTTCAGCTACATCGGAGAGTGCTACGAGAAGATGGAGCGCTTCGAGCAGGCGTTGATCCACTACGACCAGGCATTGGCGATCGACCCCAATTGGGTGGATGCCTGGATCGGTCGCGGGGTCGTGAAGGACGTGCAAGGCCGTGCGGCTGAGTCCATCAAGGACCTCGAAGTGGCCATCAAGCTCGCACCCGAGCACGGCGATGCCTGGTTCTACCTGGCCAATTCGTTGGGTCGGGTCGGACGCTTCGACGATGCCCTGGGCGCCTACACCACACTGAACACGCTGGAACCCGAGAGCCTTGATGGCTGGTTGGACCATGCCGACCTGCTGATGAACGTCAAAGGCCCCGAAGCGGCCCTGAAGAAGTTGGTCGAGGGTGAGGTCGTGCACAAGCTGAACGGACGTTTCCGTTATCGCAAGGTCAGCTACTTGCTGCGCTCGGGCCGCGAGCAGGACGGGCTTTTGGAACTTGAAGAAGCCCTTATGGCGGATCATGCCGGACATGACCAGTTGCTGACCCACTATCCTGAGGCGCTGCAAATGCCCCAGGTCATACACCTGTTGGAACTTTATCGCCGATGAATTTTAAGCTTTCCCACATTCCCGCCAGGACCACAAAACCTCGCGAGGATGGGGTCACCATGGTCATGGACAAGGGTCTATCCCTGCGCCAGGCGGAAGACCTGATCAGTGCCAGTGGACATTTGGTGGATATGGTGAAGCTGGGCTTCGGCACCTCCTTCGTCACGCCCAACCTGCAGGAGAAGGTGAAGCTCTACCAGAAGGCCAACATGCGGGTCTACCTCGGTGGAACGCTGTTCGAGGCCTTCGTTTCGCGTGGGATGGTCAAGGACTATCGCAACCTGGTGGATCAGTTGGGCCTGGACATGGTGGAGGTCAGCGATGGCTCCATCAGCATGCCTGCCAAGGAGAAGTGCAAGTACATCACCGACCTGGCCAAGCACTACACCGTGCTGAGCGAGGTCGGGTCCAAGGAGTCCGGCATACTGATCAGCCCGGCGAAATGGGTGAACATGATGCGCACCGAACTCGATGCAGGCAGCTGGAAGGTGATCGCGGAGGCCCGCGAGAGCGGTACAGTGGGCATCTACAGGCCCAGCGGACATGCGCACACGGCCTTGGTCAATCGCATCCTCGCCAAGGTCGCCGGCAAGGACATCCTCTGGGAGGCTCCCCAGAAATCGCAGCAGGTCTGGTTCATCAAGCAGCTGGGCGCCAACGTGAACCTGGGTAACATCGCTCCCGATGAGGTGATCGCCTTGGAAACACTGCGCATCGGTCTGCGCGGCGATACCTTCTTCCAATACCTGCCGGAGGAAATGGCCGAGAAGTTGCGCCAGATCAAGACGGAGAGCGTACAGTGAACCCCGCGCTCCCCCCACACGACGATCCTCGACCATGGAACTGGAGATCAGCATTTCGGAACTTCTGAGGATGCGGGCCGATCGGCGCCCCTTCCAATTGATCGACCTGCGTGAGCCTTATGAGGCGGAGCGTTGCACCTTGGGTGGTACACTGATCCCCATGGGCGAGATCTTGGAGCGCAGCACCGAACTGCGTCGCGACATTCCCGTCATCATGCACTGCAAGAGCGGAAACCGCGCCGGTGCTGTGGTGCATGCGCTGACAACCCGTTACGGGTTCACCAATGTGCTGAATCTTAAAGGGGGCATTGAAGCGTGGAGACAGGAGGTGGACCACTCCCTGAACTGTGAGTAAAGCATTTCCAAACCCAATTTGATGGAACTATTGCAGGATCTCTGGTATTTCATCACTCACCTGAATGAAACACTCCCCGCGTTCATCGAGGCCCATGGCGATCTCGTGTATGCGTTGTTGTTCCTCATCATTTTCGTTGAGACCGGATTGGTGGTCATGCCCTTTCTACCCGGCGATTCACTGCTTTTCGTTGCTGGTTCGCTGGCCGCCGGAGTTGAGGCGCCCCTCGAACTCTGGTGGCTGATCGGTATATTGACGGTCGCAGCAATCTTGGGGGATAATATCAACTATCTGGTAGGTCGCTACTTCGGTCATCACGTCCGGGAATGGAAACTATTCGGTAAACCATTGATCCGTCAGAAAGATCTGGACAAGACCCATGCCTATTTTGAGAAGTATGGAGCACGGACGATCATCATAGCCCGGTTCGTTCCTATCATCCGCACCTTGGCTCCCTTCGCGGCAGGGGTCGGCGAAATGGACTACCGACGCCACTTCACCCCCTACAACGTTCTCGGTGGTGTTCTCTGGATATCATCGCTCACCTTGGCCGGATTTGCGTTCGGAAACCATCCCTTCGTTCAGAAGCATTACGAGACTGTCATTCTGGGCATCATTTTCATCAGCGTTCTGCCCATGGCCATCGAGATCCTTCGGCATTGGTGGAAAGGCCGAGCAGCGGCATAGCCGTGGACCTTTCTCCATCATCCATGAAAAGGCGGTACGGGTTGATCGGCTATCCGTTGACACACTCGTTCAGTCAGCGCCACTTCTCCGCGAAGTTCAAGGAACTGGGGTTGAAGGACCATCGTTATGACCTCTTCCCCATTGCTTCCATTGACGATTTTCCTGCGCTGATCCGGGAGACCACCGGGCTTGCAGGCCTCAATGTGACCATCCCTTACAAGCAGTTGGTCATGCCCTTGTTGGATGAGCTGGACCCTATGGCCGCTGCGGTCGGCGCGGTGAACACCGTGGTGCTCCGGAACGGCCGGTCGATCGGCTACAACACGGATGTGGAGGGTTTCCGCTCGACCCTGCTTCCCCTGCTGGGAAAGGACCGGCCGCGGGCCTTGGTGCTCGGCAGCGGTGGGGCCTGTCGCGCCGTGGTGTTCGTGCTGCGTGAGCTGGGCATCCGCTTCAGGGTGGTGAGCCGAAGCCGCGAACGCGGAGACCTGACCTGGGACATGGTCGACCCCACGGTCCTCAAGGTCTGTCCGCTGGTGATCAACACCACACCCGT